>NZ_CP030118.1:2767224-3094938 GCF_006968745.1 Brasilonema sennae CENA114
CTGTTCAGTGACAATGTATCATAGTCACCAATTGGTGACAAGTAGATGAGAACGATTTATGGCTAGGGATAAAGAAGAAACGAAGGCACGAATTCTGGCAGCCGTTGGTAAACTATTGGCAGAATCGGGCTTTAAGCAACTGGGGGTGAATGCGATCGCCCGTGAAGCCGGGGTCGATAAAGTCTTGATTTATCGATATTTTGAGAACCTCCCCTCCCTGCTGGAAACCTTTGGCAAGGAGGGGAACTACTGGATGAGTGTTGAAGAATTAGTTGGGGATGAAACAGCCGTCGATGCAGAATCGACGGCTGAGTGGATGGTTTTGTTATTGACGCGCTTTCTACATGACTTGCAAAAACGACCTATTACGCAAGAAATTATGCGCTGGGAGTTACTAGAAGGCAATGAGTTAACGCATGAATTGGCAACAGTGCGCGATCGCGTGGCGATTGAAAGCCTGGAATTTCTCAAGCAAAAGTGTTCCTTCCCGGCAGATAAAGATATTCCTGCTATCAGTGCGGTGTTGATTGCTGGAATTGTTTATCTAGTTCTGCGAACCAAAGTCAGCAATACATTCTTAGGAATTGATTTTAGTTCACCAACCGGATGGCAGCGGATTGAAGAGGCGATTGCATCTTTGATTCAGCCAATGGTTGAAACTGAGGAATAAAGCAGCTTCTCTATATACTGAGATCTTGCACTATTACGAGTAAACCACCAATTTATCATTCCAAAGTCATTGCTCCATTCTTACTTCCATTACCTTGCAGATAAATATCTCTAGCTGGGAAGGGAATCGTAATTCCCTCTTTCTGATAGCGTTTGTGTAATTTCTTAATAAATAAATGCCTAGCCAAGCGCTGGTCAAAGAATTCATTGACCCGCATATAGAGGGTAAAATTTATACTAAAATCTGCAAATTCGTTAAATCTTATATAAGGTGCATTTGCTGTTAATTCAGGAGCGATTTCTTCCATGACTTCTTTAGCAACTTCTACAGTGACTTTTTCGACTTGTTCAAGGTCGCTATCATAGCTCACTCCCACGTTCATCGTTAATGTAATTTCTTTGACTGGCAGATGATAGTTAGTGAAAATAGCAGAGGCAAGCTTAGAATTTGGTACTATTATGACGTTATTAGAAAGCTCTTTGATAGTGGTATTTCGCCAAGTTATATCTGTAACGTATCCTTCATGACCACCACCATCTAATTTAACATAATCTCCCGTTCTGACTTGCTTAGAAATAATTAAATAAAAACCAGAAAACAAATTTGCTAGTGTATCTTGAAGTGCGAGACCAACTGCTAAACCACCAACACCTAAAGTTGTTAATATTGGTGTAATTTGAACTCCTAGTGTTTGCAATACAATTAATGTTCCTAAAACTAAAACGGCAGTTTTAGCAACATTAGAAAGTAGTGAGGCAGAAAAACCATCTGCTCTGCGAAAAAATAAATTGACAAATCCAGCAGTGAGTCTAGCAAAAACAATAGTAAATGTGTATAAAAAACAGCCAGTGATAAGTTTTATCAATAATGCTGCAACATCTGCTTCAGGACGGTAACTAACTGTTGCACCGTAAAAGCCAGCAAGGAAGCACCAAAAGAAGGGCATACGGTTTAGGGAACGAAATATAACTGCACTTCCCGGAATTCGTCTACTAGTAACAAATTTGTGCAGTCTTGTAAAAATTATTTTTTCGGTTATAATTCCACCAAGCAAGCCAGCCAAGATAAATACAAGTGGCAAAATCCAATGTTGTATCATGACAATTTTTAATTTTCAATTTTCAATTTGAGATTAAGATTGGTCAATTGTTTCCTTGTCCAGTGTAAATAAAACACGTGGAATCTACGTAAATTCAATTATTGAGTAGACAGAAAAATATTACTCATTTTCTCGTATTGCGTCGAAACAACTAAATCAACGCAATAATATCTCTTGGTGTTTTGATCGTCAAAACTTTTTACAACAGTGAGTTCATGGATCTGCCGATAGTCTACCACCCTGACTACGTTGCCCCACTACCTGAAGGTCATCGCTTCCCGATGCCAAAATTTCGGCAACTGTATGAACTATTATTAGCAGATGGCGTGGCGCAAAAAGAACAATTTTATCTGCCCTCACGCCCACCAGAAGAATTAATAGAGTTAGTTCATACCCCAGAGTACGTGCAAGCTTATTGTACAGGCACTCTGGATGCCAAAGCACAGCGACGTATTGGGTTACCTTGGAGTTCCTCACTGGTTAATCGTACATGTGTCGCCGTTGGTGGAACAATCCTGACGGCACAATTAGCCCTCAAGTACGGTTTGGCTTGTAACACTGCTGGTGGTACTCATCACGCCTTTCCCAGTTATGGATCTGGTTTTTGTATTTTCAATGATTTGGCAATTGCAGTTCGAGTATTGCAAAAACTCCGCCTAGTTCAGAAAATCTTGATTGTAGACTTAGACGTGCATCAAGGGGATGGTACTGCTTTTATCTTTGAAGGGGATAATAGTGTTTTCACCTTCTCTATGCACTGCGAAGTCAATTTCCCTGGAACTAAGCAAAAAAGTGATTTGGATGTTCCCCTACCTGTGGGGATGGAAGATGATGCTTATCTGCAAACATTAGCTCAATACTTACCAGATTTGTTGTCTGATGTCAAGCCAGATTTAGTGTTATACGATGCTGGTGTTGACCCTCATATTGGGGACAAGCTAGGAAAATTAGCCTTAACTGATACTGGTTTATACCGCAGAGAAATGCAAGTGTTGAGTACTTGTATTGCGGCTGGCTATAGAGTAGCCTGTGTGATTGGTGGTGGATATGCGGATGATCTCAAATCACTTGTGTATCGTCACTCCTTAGTGCATCGGGCTGCGAGTGAAGTTTATCAGCAATACAGACTTTGACCTTCGTAAATAATTTAGTCTAAACTCCAGTGTGGTTTACAAAAGCAAAAGGGGCAGACATCGTTCCAGGTGTCCGCCCAAGAATGTATCTTTATTAATAGCTGTACTAGAATTAACTAGCTGTTGGGAGACTGAGTTGATGAATGTTGGTCAAGCAGACCCTCTTCGAGCATACATCGAATCACCCACTGCCGAAGCTTCTCTGAGCGGTTAGGAAGAGTCCTTAAGACTGCATCAACTTCAGGTGGAAACTTACAACCAATAACTTTAACGTCGCCACCAATATCCTTACCTTGTGATACAAAGCCTCGGTGACCTTTTACTGCCTTACCATAAGTGTGTGACATAAAAATATATTTTTTACTCTTGACTTATAAAATAGGTTAACCTATTCTAAAAGAGGTTTAATAAATACAAAGGTTAATAACCAGCCCCACCACTCCTGTAAAAAGTTTGGCGGTGGGATTTGAACAATACCCAGACCAAGACGTTAATCATCGGCTTGGACATTTATCATGTACAAACATATTACCAAAACTTTCAATAAAGTCACAATAGGTATGCTGCGCCATAACGTGAAAGACCTGCTGGGCGTACTAGATACCAAATTGGTCAAGAAATGGGCAATAGAACATGGGATGGGCAAGTTGGACATGCGGCGCAAGTACTGCTGGCAGATGGTGTTAGATGCCATATTCGTAGCGACCTTCAAAGGTGATAGAAGCTTGTGCAGTATGGGTTATGGACAACAAGAGTCGGCTTTGGCTGCATAGGAATGAACGATCCCGCATCCGATTAACTACGTTTTGAGACGACACGAGCAATGACACAGTGCATAACTTTAATTTCATTAACAATTCGATCCAATTCTATGGATAGAGGAGTTTGTTCTCGAACGGCTTGTAATGTGGGAGTTAAAGTGTTGCAATTTCTGGCAATCTCTGATATTCGAGCGGTATGTAGCTGTTGAATTTGGTTGTTAATTGCTTCAAGATAGCTATCCAGCGCTGGTAACTGTTGGGGTGGCTGTCCCTGCCTAAGGGCATCTGCTAAGTTTTCCAAAATTTGGATAATGGTATCGGCAAGTGGTTTGAGTTCAGTAAATTGGTACTTACCACTGAATTCCCGCAGATGTTCTGCCAGAGTTGTCACCGAACTGAAAAAGCCACGAATGTATACCATCAGCGTCATTACAGGTTCGATTTCTCCCTGGACGTGACGAGGTTCGCTGAACAATCGTTGGGCGGCGGCGGCAGCGTTGACGTTTTCTAATGCCGCTTGATGGCGTAGCATATTGATAGAATCAGCTGATGCATCCTGGTGTGGATGGAGATAGTTAGCAATGACCTGTTGAAAGTAGGCAAGATTTGCTCGAATGGTCTTTTCCAGTTGTGCAGGAAGTTGGTGTCGTTCCCAACGGGGGAAAAGCAAATAGCTGCCAAGCAGTGCTAAAACACCCCCAACTAGGCTATCAACGATACGCAATACTCCAACCTGCCAGCCACCCGCACTAATAAGGTTGAGTAGCAAGATGATTGCAGGAGTGAGCAGTATAGTGAATATGCTATAGCTTAATGGTCGCACCGACATAGCAGTAAACACCAGCAGCAGGAAACAGAGTGCTATCGCCAAAGAATTCTTAACTAATAAGATCAGAATAATGCCAATGATTCCACCCAAAATAGTACCGATGACTCTTTGTACTGTTGTCTCGGATGTTCCACCATAGTTGGGCTTAAGCGCAACTAAAGCTGTTAGGGTTATCCAGTAACCTCTAGGTAGTTGCAATAGTGAGGCAAGTAATTCAGCCAGGGTTGTGATCAGTGCTAGGCGCAAGGCATGACGAAACAAAACTGAATCAAAAGTAAAGTTATGCCGCAGTGTATCAATAATTGTAGAACGTTCTGACTGTGCTGGAGGGGAAATGTTTCGCTGAGCAATGCTACGCTGTTTTCCCTGTCTTAAATCTGTAACAATATCCGCATCAGTATGAATTTGCTGTGCCAGGTTTTTAAGACTGGCTGTAATTTTCCCAAGGTTGACTAGATCGGAATATTCGTCTGTCTGAACATTTATCTTTTGATTGAAGACTTGAGAACGTAGAACTTTCCACTGGTGTTCTAGTGCTTCAACCGTCCGATCCAGATCCCCCAGGTGAGGTGAGTTTTTTCCTTTGGTGATTGCTTTTGACAACATTTTCAAACCAATTGCCAACTGTTGTATGACTTGCTGAATTTCTTTGTGTAACCGAGGAAATAGTTGATGTTCGGATGCAATCACCAACAGTTCCCTCAGTGCTACAACAGAATTCACAATTTGATTGACATCCTCAATTAACAACAGTAAGCTATTTCCCCGTAAGTCAGCTCCTTTTTGCCTAGTCCATATAGTTGTCCAAACGCTACGGGCAGATGTCAAATCTTGAATAACAGTATCTTGCGCTTGCAAAAATCGCTGTTCCCACTCCTGATGATCCTTTGGATTTAATGTTCTCTCGCTTGCCAAGTCTACAAATTTACTCAACGAGAGATAGCAGTTAGCGACTACCTGCATTGCAGGTACGTTAGGACGCAGCACCCATACTCCTAATGACAACACAGTTGTCCATGTTCCACCAGCCAGACATAGCGCGCAGTGTTGAATAAGAGTAGAGAAATTGGAAAATGAAGCAAGTTTAGCAAGCGCAATCACAAACATGATCGAAGTCACCAAGCTAACAGATGCAGCCACGCTGCCATACAGTCCAGCTAAACCTGCTATAAATATCACAAGGAATGTCGTTGGGACTGCTAAAGCGAGATGACTGCTAACCAGACTCGCGATCAGGAACACCGTAGTTATCCCCACAGTGGCTGCTATCATAGCAGTTGCTCTCTGGCGATAGGTTCCGTCAACATTTACCATACCAACGAACCAAGCTGCCATAGTGGCGATCGCACTTGTAGCAGCATGACCTGTAATGACTCCAACTCCAATAGGGACACCCAGTATAAAAAGGCTACGTAATCCGGAGAAAATGGCGGGCTTACCTGGCTTGAGTTGAAACTGCTGCAACAACCACAAGAAAGGACGTTTATCTGTAGATGGCATTTATTAGGCTGGCGATTGTAAATGAAAAAAGTACAAAGCAGAACGCCTCTTACAGAATTTTAGCCAGATAGAACTGTGTAGAGGAATATGCCTTTTGAGGTGAATCAGCTATAAGTTTTGACTCAGAAGCGACGGATTCCCAAATTACTACGGGTTTAGCTGCTGTCGGGCGTGCCAGGATCTGCGCTAGGTCGCTCCATCGATAAGATGGGTGCTGCTATTGGTAGAATTGCGGGAGCGATCGCTGGTGCTGTTGCAGACAATAAGCTGGCAGAATTCACTGAAGAACTCAACCCGAATGTTGGGTTGAAGTTAGGAGCTAATAATAAACCAGTCGAGTTGCCCCGTGATTATAGCTCAACTTTGTCAGCATTATTTTGTAAGCTCAAAAGCCTGGAAGAAGTTCCCAATCGCCCTTTACCACATCCTTTGAACTACCCCCCCACCAAAAACCTCGATTGTTTCCCCAAAGACCATCTCGAAGTACAAGCCCAGTCCTTAAAACGCAACATCCGCAGCAATCTGCTGCCAGCGAGTAGCCACATCCTCCCCAGTAGACACCTCAACAGCGGCAAGGTTTAACGGATAATCTACGTTGTCTCGCTCGACCCAGCGCACGGCTGTGAATTGACCATTGCTTGCCCTTAATATAAATCCAGACTCTCGGCATTCACCAGAAGCGAGATATAAAACACCGGGGGCTACTTGGTCGGGTCGCAAATCCTCTGGCTCATCTTGTACGTTCCACATCCGCGTTTTGGCTACTGGCGAAATCGCATTAACGAGAATTCCATGCTCTTTGCCTTCAACCGCCAGCACGTTCATCAGACCTATCTGTGCCATTTTTCCCATCGCATAAGGGGCGAGACCACTAAGTGCATATTGCTGATAAATAGCTCTATCCGAAGTCGTCAGCACGATTCGTCCGTAGTTTTGCCGCTTCATAATTGGAAAGGCCGCTTGAGCCAACCACGTTGGCGCTTCAACGTTAACTTTAATGGCCCGCTGCAAAAAATCAGGAGTTAGCTCTTCTACTGATTGGTATGCGACCCATCCAGCGTTGTGGATCAAGATGTCAAGGCGGCCAAATTTCTCCAGCGCGGTTTCCACTAGGTGTCTGCAGTTCTCTCTACTATCAAGAAATTCGGTGATCGCGAACGCAATCCCGCTTGCTTCGTGAATTCTCCTTGCAGCATCAGCCGCCACGTTCGGATCGAAACCAGTTCCATCTTTATTAACGCCTGCATCGTGTACGATGACTTGCGCTCCTCTACTCGCTAGCAAGCAGGCATAGGCTGCTCCCAAACCTCGTCCGCTTCCAGTAATAATCGCTACTTGATCGTCGAGTCGAATCACTTAACTTTCTCCTGGCTTAAAGTCTGAATTTTAGTGGGCGTATGCACCGTCTAATCATGAGACGCGCCTCATATTTCTTACGATAGGAGACACTCATGTGACTGTCCAATATATATTTGACTAAGATTAATAGGTTAGAGATATAAATTGTGATGGAACTACGGCACCTGCACTACTTCATCGCCGTGGCTGAGGAGCTGCATTTTAGCCGAGCAGCAGAGCGGTTGCGCATTTCCCAACCCCCGCTCAGTCAGCAGATTCGCAGTTTGGAAGATGAACTAGGCGTCAAGTTGTTTGAACGAACGAAGCGACACGTGCATCTGACTGAAGCAGGCAAAGTGTTTTTAGATCGCTCCTACTTGGTGTTAGCCCAACTCGAACAGGCGATCGCAGTGACACAACGGATAGGGCGGGGTGAAGTTGGACGGTTGGCGATTGGGTTTGTCGGATCTGCAACGTATACCGTACTGCCAGATATTTTAAGTGTGTTTCGAGAACAGTTTCCTGCTGTAGAACTGCGATTGCATGAACTGACGACGCAAGAGCAAATTCAAGCCTTGCATCACAAACAGGTTGATGTTGGCATTGTTCGTTCTGTTATCATCGACCCAGGTCTAAGTACAGAATGCGTTTTGCAAGAATCAATAATCTTGGCGTTGCCAGAAACCCATCCGCTCTCTGCCCAGACCAAAGTGTCTCTCTCCACTTTGGCTTCGGAATCATTTATCCTATTTCCTGCCAAAATGGGACCCGTCTTTTACGAACAGATTATTAACATTTGTCAACAAGCTGGATTTCGTCCGAAAGTTGCTCAGGAGGCAGTTCAGATGCAAACTATCATCGGCTTGGTTGCAGCAGGACTGGGCATTGCTTTCGTTCCCGCCTCGTTGCAAAACTTTCACAGAAGCGGAGTCATTTACAGACCCTTACAAGAGCAGACACCTAAAACCGGACTTTATCTTACTTGGCGGCAGCATGATTCCTCTCCAGCAGTGAGAGCATTTCTCAGCTTGGCACGGAAGACGACACAAGGGGAGTTAAATCGTGATGATCGTGAGCAGTTAGGGATCAATCACCTCACCTAATAGCCTCCAAGTACTGTCTCAGCAGTAATCTGAAACAAAAACAACTCCATTTATCACTTTACGTTTAATTGAAGTTCGTTCACAGAATACCTGGCATTCTTATTTAACAAGTGTACTTGACCCAACTGTTTTACCACCATACGTTGTAGCAGATCTGTACCACCGAAGATGGCGAATTGAAGATGCTTTTAATACTGTAAAGAGACTTTTGGGTTTAAGTTATTTATGGACTGGTTGAATGAATGGTGTTCAATTGCAGATTTGGGGAACTTGGTTGTTTTATAAAGTAACAAATTGAGCTTATTTAAAGTGCAAAAATAGCTGATACCAAAACACAAGTGAGGATCTTATGAATCAATACGATTATGTTGTCATTGGTGCAGGTTCAGCGGGTTGTGTCGTCGCCAATCGTTTGACAGAAGACGGTAAAACAACTGTGTTGTTGCTGGAAGCAGGCAATCCGCCTAACTTACCAGAGCACGAAGTTCCTCTAGGTTGGGTTAAACTGTGGGGTACTGAGGCGGACTGGGCATATTTTACAGAAGAAGAACCATACCTCAATGGGCGCAAAATCTATTGTCCACGTGGCAAAGTCCTGGGTGGTTCCAGTTCGATCAACGCCATGATCTACATCCGAGGCAACTGTCATGATTATGATCGCTGGCAAGAGTTAGGTAATCCCGGTTGGAGTTACGAAGATGTGTTGCCTTACTTCAAGAAATCTGAAAACCAGCAGCATGGCGCATCCGAGTTTCACGGAGTCGATGGGGAGTTGAGCGTTACCGATCCAATTGCCCCGGCGGTGACATCACAAAGATTTGTAGAAGCAGCCGTCGCACTTGGCTACAAACGCAATCTCGACTTCAACGGAGAGCAACAAGAAGGTGCTGGACTTTATCAGTTGACTATCAAAGATGGTAAGCGGCACAGTACAGCGGCAGCATTTTTAGTACCTATTTTGGATCGCCCTAACTTAAGAGTTACTACTGGTGCGTTAGTGACTCGGTTATTATTTGAGGGAACGCGCACGGTAGGAGTGGAATACATACACCAGGGAACGATACACCAATCCTTTGTGCAACAGGAAGTGATTCTTTCTGCTGGGGCAATCGATTCCCCCAAGCTGCTGATGCTTTCTGGAATTGGAAATGCAGAACACCTGCGATCGCTCGACATTCCCGTAGTCGTTAATTTACCTGGTGTCGGTCAGAATCTTCAAGATCACCTTCACGTTGCCGTGGCACATCAAGCCACCCAGGATCTGCAACCTGCCCCAACCAGCAATATCGCGGAAGCTGGATTATTCCTGCATACTGAAGGTCGTTTAGATGCTGCGCCAGATTTACAGCTTTACTCTGCTCCTGTATTGTGGACACATCCTGCTTATGCCCGCTCTGGTCCAGGATTCGCTGCTTCAGTGTGTCTGACTAATCCCCAAAGTCGTGGCAGTGTCAGTCTGCGTTCTGCTTCCCCCAATGATTCACCGATAATCCGAATGAACTATCTCCAGAGTGAATCCGATATGCAAAAGCTAGTTGCAGGAATTAAAATTATCCGCCAGTTGTTTGACTCAAGTATATTTGATGAGTTCCGAGGCGAGGAAGTTGCTCCTGGTGCCAATGTAACTAGCGATGAAGCACTGCGAGCTTATATCAGAGAAACCTGCGACAGTGTATACCACCCTGTCGGCACTTGCAAAATGGGAACTGACGCCGATTCAGTTGTAGATCCCGAACTACGGGTACATGGTGTTGAGGGGTTGCGAGTTGTGGATGCATCAATTATGCCAAGCCTCACTACGGGAAATACGAATGCACCTACAATTATGATTGGTGAAAAGGCAGCAGATTTGATTAAAGCCGCAGGTCGTGTTCCATATCAAAGATTGGAATTAACAAAGCTGTCATGAAATCTAACCTCTTTTACACCTGATTGCGCGTAAAGAGACTTTGAGTTTAACGGTAAATCATACGTTATGCTTTTCCATACTCGGATTCACAGTGCCACATTTACCACACTCCTAATCAATTTCTTTAAGAGCGCATCTGTTTGATTAAAGCCGGTGATCGTGTTCGGTGAGTAAACGCTTTTGAGAACTGCGATCGCCTAACTGTCTGAATTTACGTTGTTGGTGTTTTACCAAAGGATTACTAACTGATGGATGAGTTCCAAAGAAAGACATTCAAAACATCCGATGGTGCTGAATTAAGCTACATCAGTGCAGGGAGGGGAAAATCGATTGTCCTGATTCACGGTTGGTCGCAGTCAGCTCAACAATTTAAATATCAAATTTCTGCCTTTGCCCAAAGGTATCATGTCATAGCTGTCGATTTAAGAGGACACGGCGAGTCAGAGAAAGTCACCTACGGTTACCGAATTTCTCGCTTATCCAAAGACATCCAGGAACTGATCAGCTTTCTGCAACTAGAAAAGCCACACCTGCTTGCTCACTCTATGGGGTGTGCCGTTGTCTGGAGTTACCTCGATCTGTTTGGGCAAGATGAAATAGATCGATTAGTATTGGTCGATCAATCTCCACTATACACATCTAGACCGCATTGGAGTTCTCAAGAAATGGAGGAAGCTGGAGCGATTGTTACATCCGAACAGCTCAATGAAATGGTGTACGCTCTAGAAAGTTCTTCTGCCGAGGAAGTGACCCGAAACACCCTGGCTTCGATGGTCACGAATGCCATGTCAACCGAACAATTCGAGTGGATAGTACAGTGCAATCTTCGGTGTCCGCGACAGCTTGCTGCAACTCTACTCTATAACCAGTTTCATATGGACTGGCGAGATCAAATTGTGAAGATTCGCAAGCCTGCCCTAATTATTGCTGGCAGAAAAAGTGTTATCCCGTGGCGATCGCAAGTCTGGATTAATAAAAGCATTCCTGACTCTGAGTTGGAAATCTTTGAGGAAGCTGAAGGCGGAGGACATTTCATGTTCATCGAGAATCCGGAAAAGTTTAATCGACGAGTCTTGCAGTTTCTCGAAAAAGCATAGTACAGAGTTGAGCTAAATAGTTTAAATCCCGCTTTTTCCTCAATTCCGTGAAAAGTCAGGTGCAAATGAGGCATAGCATAGAAAAAGAACAAATTTTGTATCCTTCGTTTCACTTACACAGGGAAATTAGCAGTGCTACCAAACAAGCGCCCTCCTACAGAGCAAACTCAACGTTGGACTTTTTCTCAGCTTTTTGGACGAGCAAGACGTCATCCTTTCATGATTTCACGTTGGGTTTTAAGCTGGGCTATTGTGGGAACTTTTTGTGGTTTATTTGCTGGGCTGTACTGGAATATTCTAGAACTGATGACTCACGGACTGCAAAGATTTCAGGGTTTGAGTCTTTTGTTGGTCATGCCATTAGCCGGTTTAGTAATTGGTTTGGTGATTCATTTCCTTGGCAATCCTGGCGAAATTGCCGTTATTGTCGATAACATCCATTTTCGGGGCGGACGGCTGGATGCTCGCAAAAATCCCTCAATGATTCTTGCTTCCTTAGTCAGTATATCAGCTGGCGGCAGCGCCGGACCAGAAGCACCACTGGTACAAGTTACAGGTTCTTTTGGCACTTGGGTAGCTGACCGTTTAAGACTCGAAGGTGAAGATGTCAGATCTATGAGTTTAGCAGCGATGGCTGCAGGTTTTACTGCTTTATTTGGCGCACCCCTTGGTGGTGCAATGTTCGCCCTAGAAATTTTGCACCATCAGCATATTGTCGAGTACTACGAAGCGCTTATGCCAGCTATTGTTTCGAGTTGCGCGAGTTATGTGGTCTTTGCAGCTATCACACACTTGGGAATTGCACCAACTTGGCATTTTCCTCAGTACCACCTAGATAGCATTGATGATTTAGCTGTAGCGATCATGTTTGGGATCATAGGAGTCGTGGCAGGATGGATTTTTATGGGCATTTTTCGCGGATGTGACCGAATTTTTGCCTTGATTCCTGGACCAATTTATCTACGCACTACCATAGCGGGGTTGGGATTGGGCATTTTAGCAACATTCTTACCTTTGACTCGTTATTTTGGACATGAGGAGTTAGATGAGGTTGTTAATCAAAGCTTTCCTGTTATTTTCTTATTTATGCTTGCATTCGCGAAAATGGCTACCATTAGCATAACTGTAGCTGGTGGATGGCGCGGTGGATTTATCATTCCGTTATTTTTCATTGGTGCTTGTGTTGGTAAAGCTGTCGCAGTCTTTATTCCTGGACTAAATCCCACGCTTGCCATGATTTGTACAATGGCGGCTATCAATGTATCTGTCACGCGCACACCTATCAGTACGACCTTGCTACTGTCAAAATTGACAAATTTTAATCCCTTAACTCCAATTCTGTTTGCCAGTCTGATTGGATTTTTTCTTGCCCCTAAGGTACCCTTTATTGCTTCTCAACTCAAGTCTGAAAAACAAACAGTGATTAGTCATCAGTAGTCACATATCAGCTATCAATTAACATCCTAATAACAGCTTACTATAACGGCTCACTGCTTACCGTAAACCCAGAAAACGGCAAAAGATGCTATAATTGTATCAGATTATAGCAGTGATTCAGCAATAACTGGGAAAAAAAATCATTTTTTTCCAGTAAAAAGCCTAAAATTTGCAATTTTTGGAGTTTTTTGGGTTATGACAACCTCTCAGGAGAGGATTATCCCTACTGACCTGCGGATTGAAATGTCCCGGTCATATTTGGAATACGCAATGAGCGTCATTGTAGGTAGGGCACTACCAGACGCCAGGGATGGTCTGAAACCTGTGCATCGTCGCATTCTCTACGCAATGCATGAACTCGGGTTGAGTGCTGATCGCCCCTTTCGTAAATGCGCTCGTGTGGTAGGGGAAGTGTTGGGTAAATATCACCCCCACGGCGACACAGCAGTCTATGATGCTTTGGTGCGGATGGCGCAGGATTTTTCCATGAGATCTCCCCTGATCGCAGGGCATGGAAACTTTGGTTCGGTAGACAACGATCCACCAGCGGCAATGCGATACACAGAATGCCGCTTGGAAGCTTTAACCAGCGATTCTCTGCTACAAGATATCGAATCGGAAACAGTAGATTTCATCGACAACTTCGATGCTTCCCAGCAAGAACCTACAGTCCTGCCAGCACGTATCCCACAGTTGCTGCTCAATGGTTCCTCTGGGATTGCGGTGGGTATGGCAACCAACATCCCCCCGCATAACTTGGCTGAATTGATTGATGGGTTGGTAGCACTGATTGAAAATCCAGAAATAACCGACATTCAGTTAATGCAGTATATCCCCGGACCTGACTTTCCTACTGGGAGTCAGATTCTAGGGACGACGGCAATTAAAGAAGCTTATACCACCGGGCGCGGTTCAATCACCATGCGCGGCGTGGCTACAATTGAAACTATTGAACAACGGGGACGCCCTGACAGAGACGCAATTATCATCACCGAATTGCCTTACCAAACCAACAAGGCGGCGCTGATAGAAAAAATCGCCGAGATGGTGAACGAAAAAAGGCTCGAGGGAATTGCCGATATTCGGGATGAAAGCGATCGCGATGGCATGCGAATTGTGATCGAACTCAAGCGCGATGCTTATCCCCGAGTTGTGTTAAATAACCTCTACAAGCAAACGCCACTGCAAGCCAACTTTGGGGCAAATATGCTGGCGCTAGTCAATGGCGAACCCCAGATACTTACCCTGAAGAACTTTTTGCAAGTATTTTTGGATTTCCGCGTTGAAGCTATTACCAGACGCACTCGTTACGAACTGCGCAAAGCCGAAGAACGCGACCACATACTGCAAGGTTTGTTGATTGCCCTAGGGCGTTTAGATGAAATCATTAACTTAATTCGCCACGCACCTGATGCACCAACAGCCAAAGGCGAGTTGATGACAACCTACGGACTTTCCGAAGCGCAAGCAGATGCAATATTGCAAATGCAACTGCGGCGTTTAACAGCTCTAGAAGCAGACAAAATCCGCCAGGAACACGAGCAATTGCAGGCAATAATTACTGACTTGCAGGATATCTTGGCACGGCGAGAGCGGATTTTAGAAATTATTGAAACCGAAGTTAAGCAACTTAGGGAAAAACACGCCACACCTCGTCGCACGGTCATTTCACCCCTGGAAGGAGAAATTGATGAGCGTGACCTCATAGCCAATGAAAAAGCTCTGATTCTGCTGACCGAGCAAGGTTACATCAAACGAATGGCAGTTAATACCTTTGAGGCACAAAGCCGTGCAACCAGAGGCAAAGCAGCTGCCAAGATGAAAGAAGATGATAACGTTGAGCATTTTTTGACTTGCTGCGATCATGACAGCGTTCTATTTTTTAGCGAACGAGGTGTTGTTTACTGCCTGAAAACGTATCAGATCCCCATTAGTTCCCGTACAAGTCGCGGCACACCAATTGTGCAAATGCTACCCATTCCCAAAGAGGAAAAAATCACTTCAATTGTCCCTGTTACAGAGTTTAGCAGTGATGAATATTTGGTCATGCTGACCAAGGGCGGCTATATCAAGAAAACCGAGTTAGCAGCGTTTAGCAACATTCGTGCTAACGGCTTGATTGCCATTTCCTTGGAAGAAGGCGACCAACTGCGTTGGGTGCGACGCGCCAGAGTCGAAGACAGCGTGATCATCGGTTCGCGTCGGGGTGTAGCAATTCACTTTAGATGCGACCACGAACAACTGCGTCCTTTGAGTCGGGCAACTCGTGGGGTGAAATCCATGAAACTCAAGAAAGGAGATGAACTAGTGGGAATGGATATTCTTCCCGCTGCCATTCTTGCCACTTTGAATACAGAAACAGAACCCGAAATTGAGGAAGTAGAAACGGAAGAGATTGAAAATGAAGAGTCTACCGAAGTCCCAGCCAACGGCAGTATAGGACCTTGGGTGTTAGTGATTACAATGGGAGGATACGGCAAGCGCGTACCAGTTGCCCAGTTTCGTTTGCAAAACCGTGCAGGTCAGGGTTTAACAGCAACTAAGTTCAAAAATCGCAAAATAAAAGACCAGCTGGCAACTCTGCATATTGTCAACAGTGACGATGAAACTATGATGGTTACCAGTCGCGGTATCATCATACGTCAGGCGGTAAATGCGATCTCCGTCCAATCGCGATCGGCAACAGGAGTACGAGTGCAGCGCCTAGACGAAGATGACGTGATCACGGGAGTGGCAATAGTTCCCCCCGATACTGGAGATGCAGCAGAAGCAGAGTAAAAAGCAGGGAAAGCAGGGGATGAAGTTTACCAACTTGATCCCTTACGTGATTGCTCTATGTAGTGGAGTTTTGATGGGACTGACTGTCGCACCTTTTGGTGCATGGTTCTTTGCATGGTTCTCCCTTGCTCCCCTCTGGGTATTAGTTATTCGTTCTGCACAACGCAAAAATTTATCTCCCTCTCTCGCCCTCGCCCTCGCCTGGGGTATTGGATATCACGGAATTGCTCTATCCTGGATTACCGGGATTCACCCGATGACTTGGATGGGGGTTCCTTGGTTGGCAAGTTTGGCGATCGCCCTTTTTTGCTGGCTATTCATTACCCTTTGGGGAGCTGCATTAGTCGCGAGTTGGGCAACAGGAATGCGAGTGATTTCTCGTTCTATTCATAATGGCTTTGCTCGTGTCTTAATTGGCACAGCTTTATGGTGTGGGTTAGAAGCGTTTTGGAGTGCAGGTCCTCTTTGGTGGAGTTCTCTTTCTTACACCCAAAGCCCGCATAATCTTGTTATTTTACACCTTGGTCAACTTTCTGGACCTAGTGTGGTGACAGCTGCTATTGTTGCTGTGAATGGCTTAATTGCTGAAGGTTTAATAAACCGCCAAGACGAGGCAGTGCGTTGCGGGGGTTCCCCCCGTTGTAGCACCTGCCGTGCCAAGAACGCCAAGATTTCCTCCGCGTCAACGGACACTTTCTTCTCCCAAAGGGAGACGCCAAAGGCGAACAACGGAGGGAACCCCCGCACGGAAGTGTCTTCCTCTGCGTCTTGGCGGTTCGTTTATTTATCAAGCGCTGCAGCATTGTTGATCACTGTTCACCTCATCGGATTTGGTTTATACAGCCGTCCGCTTACCCAACCAGCAGAAGCAGCACTCAAAGTGGGGATTGTTCAGGGAAATGTCCCCAACGAAATCAAGCTTTACCCAGAAGGTTTTCGTCGCGCTATTGAAGGTTACACCACTGGATATTTGAAACTAGCAAATCAAAATGTAGCTGCAGTGTTAACCCCAGAAGGCGCTTTACCTTTTTTCCAGAATGAAATTATACGTAGTTCATTGGTCGCAGCAGTGCGCGAAAAAGGTGTGGTTGCATGGATTGGCGGTTTTTACAAACAGGGAACCAGCTATACAAATAGTTTATTTACAGTCGCTGGCGATGGTGAGATCAAAAGCCGCTACGGTAAAGCAAAAATGGTTCCGATTGGGGAATACATTCCGTTTGAATCAATTTTAGGTGGTATTATTAGCCGTTTATCGCCTTTAGATGAACATCAAGTTCCTGGTTCGTCAAATCAGCTATTTGACACACCTTTTGGTCGCGCTATTGTTGGTATCTGTTATGAATCTGCGTTTTCTGGCCAATTTCGCCGTCAAGCTGCTGCGGGTGGGCAATTTATACTGAGTCCTTCAAATGATGCTCATTACAGTGCAGCGATGCCTGCTCAACATCACGCACAGGATATCATGCGGGCAATAGAAACTGACAGATGGGCAGTGCGAGCAACTAATACAGGATATTCAGCTTTTGTCAATCCCCACGGCGAAACAGTCTGGATCTCTGGACATAATACGTATGAAGTCCATGCAGAAACGATTTATCAACGACAAACTGAAACTTTATACGTCCGTTGGGGCGATTGGTTGACGCCGTTATTGTTGGGAGTGGGAATATTAGCATGGTTGATATCTAAGGCTGATTCATCTTCACCACAAAGCGGATGATTTCCAGGTCTATTTTTAGCAACTTGCGCACTACTCCTAAAGTCCAAGGGCGGGAAATGAACCAAGGGTGGTTGATGAGAAAATTGACAACCTTATTTATTATCAGTGATAAATTTTTAGCCGTGCAGGTGATTGCTTTGCGAGTGGGTTGACGTATAGTTTTGACCATAATCCTCCTGGTAGATGGTGTGGGGTACTTTGAAGTTGGTGATTACTCTAACAAAGGAAGGCTACAACAGAATAGCCGAATTCCTCAATTAAGAAGGTTTTACCACTTACTCGGTGGAATCTGGTACGCGGCTCAGATCAGGAAAAAATACTTGTTTATCAAGGATTTCCCAACTTAAATGGATTAATCGTTAAAGTTCGGGAATCCTTATATTAATTGGAGTGTGGTGCAACACAACCAAATCCGTAAAATCGCAAATACCGCTTGTATCTAAGATTATCAAACTTAAATCGAACAAATCATGGCAACACTAAAACTGATCGAGTTATTGTGCATAGATCCTGAAGACACAGATATGAAGGACGAGGCTTATATCCGAATCATCACTACTGATCGTTCACTTCGAGTTCCCACTGCAGGTTCTTTCCCTATTGCCAAAAGTCAGTCGGTAAGTCTTAAAAACAATACCATCAATTTTACGGGAAAAGCAGAGGTTAGGCTTTTTGACCAAGATTCTGTAGATGCTGATGACTTTTTAGGCACAAATACCGTAGATTCATCAAAAACAGGGGCAGGTAAACTCAAGTTTATTAAGAGCGGTGTCAACTACGAATTGAAGTACGAAGTTGTTCGATAAAGAATTGTTGAACCAATGGTAAACGCCCAGGTCAGGCTTGTGATTTTGATGTGATGGAACTTCTGGGCGCGAGGATCCCGAAAAACACAAAATTCAAAACCACCAGGGTGAGCACTCGGTGGTTTTTTTGGCTTCAACTTGCCAAGTTTTGAACAATACTTACTGCTCGACCAACCCAAAATTGCCAGCTTAAGGCAAGTAGGGGAAGTAGGGGAAGTAGGGGAGAGTAAGAATTTTTTCACCTCATCAACCCGTCAAAGTTAGTCTGGCGGACTACTACAAATCCCCACTACTAAAACTTATAGACAGTTCTGAGTACACCAATAACAATGTCGTCATTGTTTTGGTCATGATTTGGAGCAGTCAGCCAGATCACACCAGGAGTAATCTGAATATTGTCTGTTAACTGGTATCTGTAGAAAGCCTCAAAATGCAGTGAGGTGTCTTTATCTGCTCTACCACCATTCAACGTACTATCAATCCCTGTTACCTTGGGTTCCATTCCAACTAAGAAGCCTCCCAAATTTCCTTTTTTACCTATATCAGGAAAAGCAAATGTAACTGCCCAGTTCCAAACATCCGCATCTCCTTTGCCGATGTAACGCTGGTTAGCATATCCAACCCAGCCACCTATGGCAAAATTGGTGCTAAGTTTAAAAATTCCTGATAAACCGTAAGCATTGGTAACAACTGGTGTATTAAAGTTGCTATTGGACAGATTACTGCCAGTACTCGTGCCAAAAGGTATAAAGTCAGGATTAAGAGCAGAGGCTAAATTATCACCAGTGGTGTAGTAAGAAGGGCTATAGCTATTGATATACGTCAGCCCGATTTTGGCGTTATCACTAGGACTAATAATAACTTGAGCTAAAGCTGCATAAACACCGTCGAACAGACCATTTTTAGCAGTAGGTTTTCCAGCATTGCTATCAGGACTCAAATAGGCCAAATTCAGTTGCAGTTTGTCACCAAAAAGCTGTCTCAATCCAAGGCCTGCACCACCACTGTAGTTGTAGATTGGGTTGCGTAAACCGAACAGCGATACTGCTCCCCCATCAAAATAAGGGTTTAATTCATACGAAGCATCCAGATCCACAAAACCATTGCCTGTCCCAGCAAGGTAAACATTGGTTGTAGGACTAAGAGGAAAGCGATATCGCAACAGCCCTATTCCGAGGTCATTACCGCTATCGCCGTCATACTCTAGCCGACCTTCGTTGGTGAGCGTTGGACCACTATTTGTGCTACCAAGAGGTGTGACATTGTTGGCTTGGAGGCGGGTTGTCAGGAGATCTTTGCCTGTGAAGCTAGTGTCTAAATTGAGGCGTAGCCGGCTACTTAAGGTAGGAATTCTGTCAATGGGCTGACCGTTAGCATTATCGCCAGTAAGCACACTTGCAAAACCAACGACGACTTCAGCGTTAAGCTTGGTAGTAGTAGAAAATTGGTTGGCTTCTAGTGTAGCCGTATTCGCTTCTAGCGTATCGACACGACCTCGTAAGGTGGTAAGTTCTGCAGCAAACTCTGACTGTAGTTTTTGCAGTGTAGCCAAATCTTCTTGCCTAACTAAATCAGCAGTACCCGTTGCAATCAATTCGTTGAGCCGGTTTAAAGCAGCATTTAAACCAGCTGCAAACTCATAGCGAGTGAGTGCCCGGTTACCCCGGAAGGTGGCGTTAGGATAACCAGTGATCGCCCCATAACGCTCCACCAAAGACTGCAATGCTTGAAATGCCCAATCAGTAGGTTGTACATCCGATAGCTGAGAAACAGAAGTTATTTGAGCTATTGTCTGATTGTTCACCGTTTTTTCTCGCACATTTGGGGAATCTGTAACCACTGGCAAAGTCTGGCTAGCAGAGGTATCAGTTTGTCCTAAAAGATTCTTGTCTACAAGCTCTTCAGTGTTGGCATTACTTGCAGAGTTAGACTCAACTACTTGGGGTGATTGAACGAAATCAGTATTTTGTTCATTAACAGTAATTGGTTTCTTGGCAACTTCCATTATCCCATGAATTTCTTGAGCACATAACGTCTCAATACTCATTAAATTGAACGTTAGAGTTGCCAAAATTAGTTGTAGTATTTTATGCATTTTTATCATGTTATTACCCTGATTTTCAGAAATCTCGTTTTTTGCTAAATACTCACAAAGTAAATTGCCGTTTACACTTGTATTCAGATCGCCGACTTCGTAAGAGTTGTCCGGGAACTTGTTTTTTCACGAATCATTGAATCACGGGGGCTGATGCCAAGGTTCGCCAAGTTTTTAAGAAGAAAAAATAGAATAACTCCGACGCAAGCGTAAATAATATAAGCGGTTGGTTGTTAAGCCAGTTTTTAAAAATATTTTTCTTTTTAAAAAATGCCTCAATTCCTTACTTTGTTGCAAGCATACTTCCTTGTATATGAAATACAAGGTTTGTTAACTAGACCTCTCCAAAAATCGATTTTTATTGCAAGCGCAGTAAAGGTTTCATAGCCATTTTTGGAGAGGTCTACTGAGGGTTTCAGCCGAATATTATCTTTATATAGACTCAACTTCTCAACAAAATTTTAAGTATAATAGTCATCAAAATTTTGACTCAATACTAAATTTTGTTGTGTTTTTGCTGCCATTCAAATATTTATACATAACTCAATATCTCAATTTTATTGCTGTTTAATTAAGTAAGTTCTTAAGTTAGTCAGTAAATTTAATTTTATGATCATTTTCTTGATGTTTGATTAGCTTACTATTTTTGGTAGATTACTTAACACATATTTACTTTTTAAAAGTAAATATGTGTTAAGTAAACATTTTTAAAAATTAACTAAACTTGATATCTTTGGAGTTTTGGCACTTCGTTAAATCAGGTATTGTTTGGGCACCTTAGGGAGTAATGCGGCGCTACTACCCCGCTGGACTAGAAAAGGAGATAAAACGCGGTTTTCCACAGTTTTTTCTTGTAATAAATCGAGTAACATTTGCATCGCAGAGCAACCAATTTCTAACATTGGCTGGCAGATTGTCGTAAGTGGTGGCGTAACGTAACCAGACAGAGCAATACCATCAAATCCGACTAGACTTAAATCTTGCGGTACAGAAATGCCTAGTTCTTGGCAAGCCAACAGAGCTCCAACAGCTACCATATCGTTATAACAAAAGATGCCTGTTACCCCAGCAGTGACTAGTTTAGGTAGCATCTGTTGTCCTGTAGCAACATCGCTTGCCCTGATATTATCTTCATCACTAATTGCCACCACTACACTCATTGGTGATAGATTAGCTTCACTCAGAGCCATACGATATCCTTCCAGACGCTGTTGGTTTGATTTGCTGTGATCGCCCACACCCAAGTAACCAATACGCTTATGTCCAAGACTGACTAGATGCTCTACGGCTAACTTACCACCTAAGCGATCGTCTATTTCCACTGAGTGAAACATCTGGGATTGCTCTTTGGATTGGCTATTAATCAGAACTGTTGGCATAGCAATTTGTGCTAATTGCTTCATATGCTGTTTGCCGGTTCGGGAGTCGGCTACCAAGATACCGTCCACTCTCCGACGATTAAAATTATTAATCGCTGCTATTTCCTCCTCAACATCTCGGTGTGAAGCACTTAACACAACACTCAAACCTGCCGATCTCGCAACCTGTTCGATTCCCTCTACAACCTCAGCAAAAAAGGGATCTGCTATTGAAGTTACCACTACCCCAATGGTATTGGTGCGTGAAGAAAGTAAGCTTTGAGCGATCGCATTCGGCACATAGTTCATCTCCCGCGCCAGTTGCTTAATTTCCTCTCGCACCTTCGGGCTAATCACAGAGTTATCTCGCAAAGCTCGTGAAACCGTAGAATGAGAAACGCCTGCTCTGCGAGCAATATCTTGAATTGAAATTCTTCGTTTGCTCATAGTGTTTTCCTGGTATGCGGGAAACTCAGTTTACAAGGTCAGTGTCTTTAGATCTGAGTTATTGACTTGCTATCTCATTTTTGTGCACACGTGTGCATTTATAGACTTATAATAAACTTTAGTCATTTGTCAAGCGATTTTAATACAAATCTTCAGTACCCAAGTTCTGTAGAGGTTTGTACCAACAAAGTAATGTCTTGTGCAGGGACGCGGCACACTTTGCGTTAGTGCAAAGCCTTATTTTTCGTCACGAGTGCTTACAGCAGAATTCACAAGTCAGAAGTCAGAAGTAAAAATGGCTTTCTGCCTGACTTTGAGACAAGAGCGTTGTACCTCAATTACTTGCAATGCGCTGTAAGTCTGAAGAAAATCCACACATGTTGTAACTTGTCAATAATTAGGACCGAATTTCTTCTGGGTCAAACAAAGGAAAAAACGCTTGACATAGAAAAGAAGATTTGATGTGTAATAGTTATGCACACCTGTGCAAAAAACAATACGAAATCACTTTTTCACAAATCAACATCAAAAAGTAGATATGCTTAAAACTTTAAATAATTCCATTCATCAAGCTCAAAACAATCCCTTACATTCACATTATCCTTAACACCGTGACGATGCATACGAACATTTGATAGATCAAGATGAGCAAGAAAAATTTTCATGGGTGAAATTCTTAAAAGTTTACGATTTCTATTCCCAAATAAATATTTCTCCAGATTGGCAAAAACTCAAGCCATACTATGAAGCTTTAGTGGGAAAAATTTGACCCAAAACATGAAATTTTAAACGTCTCATCGTCACAGAAGTCTTCTATCAAAAATTAGAAAGAAACGCTCTATGCTCACTCTGAGCAGGCTAATGGTGTAGCGATCAGAACTAAATATGTTTGAAAAGCCTATTTTATTGAATTCTGAATATAACCCATAAGGATGATTTTACGTGTTGTCCTACAAGTTAATACACACTCAAATCTATAATGAAAATTTCAACATACGTCTACTATGCTGTTAATTTATGTAAATCATTTTTGACATACATATATGAAATATTGTTACATTCTTTGTCAAGTCAACATTCTTGAATTAGTGCAACTCGTGTGATAAAAAAAGTTGGAAGTAACGAGACATAGAATAGCATTTTTAATTTTGTAAAGAAGGATAAACTAAACTCATTTATGCCATGATGCAATATAAAATATAAAGAAAGACAAACCGAATAGAAAACCGCAATTTTTATAACATCAAATTCTAGAGTTTTTAGTGAAAAGCTGTTTTCAGAATCTGCACTTGGAAATGTATTTTCACAAATAAATATTGTGATGAATTGCCGTAGTGCTGCGCTCATAGTTTGGCTTTAATAAACCAAAAAAATCTAGTTTAGTTGGACTAATAGTAATAATTCAAATCACGTCAGATGATAAGACGTTTGAGATGAGTTAAATTGCCAAAGCTAGTAGTGCCACTAGGTTAGGTCTGAAGTAAGTTTTCAGACCTAGTTTCTATTGTGATGAATTGGCAGATTTGTATTCTGCTGACTTCCTTAAAATGTGTTGTGAAGAGAAATGAATGTGAAACAATTTGCGATTGCAGCTAGTATCTTAGGTTTTGTCAGCGGTATTTTTGGTTGCACAAATAGCTCCCAAAATAGCAAAACTGTTGCAAATCTTGATACTAAGATTGCTACCAACACCTTAGAGAGTACGACTAAGATTCCAAAGGGAAAATTGCAAACCATTGGCGTTGCTCTTGGTGATTTGGGTAATCCTTTCTACGTAGCAGTACATAAGGGAGCAGAAGCAGAAGCCAAGAAAATCGGGGGTAATAGCATCAAGGTTAATGCGGTTTCCAGTGCTTTTGATTTAAACCAACAAACTAACCAAATCGAAAACTTTACTGTCGCGAATACTGACTTAATTATCCTCAGCGCTGTTGACAAAAAAGGAATAAAAGGAGCAATTGATCAAGCAAGGCTTTCAGGTAGAGTTGTGATTGCGGTAGATTCAGCGGTTGATGCAGAAGTGGATGCGATAATTAGCTCTAACAATATGCAAGCTGGAGAGATTGCTTGCCAATATATTGCCGATCGCCTCAAAGGTAAAGGTCATGTCGTCATCCTCAACGGTACGCCGATGGACTCAATAAATCAGCGAGTGAGTGGCTGCGAAAAGTCATTGTCTAAATATCCTGATATCAAACTCATCTCTAAAGACCAAAACGCAGAAGGAACAAGGGATGGAGGACTCAGAGTTATGAGCGATTTACTCACAACCTTTCCCAAAATTGATGCAGTTTTTGCCACTAACGATCAAAGCGGTGTAGGAGCAGATTTAGCCGCTAGACAAGCAAGACGCAAAGAATTTTTTATTGTCGGGGTTGACGGTTCACCAGATGCAACTAAAGCAATGGAAGACAAAGATGGTGTATTTGTTGCAACTGCTGCTCAAAATCCAGCAAAAATGGCTCAAAAGGCAGTTGAGATTGGCAACGATGTCATTCAAGGCAAAAAACCGAGTCATCCCGAGATTCTGATTCCAGTCAATTTGGTCACCCGAGATAATCTCAGTACTTACAAAGGCTGGTAATTCTTAAAAATACAATCACCTCAAGGAGATGATGAATGTGAAAAGGATTGCGATTCTAGCTAGCATATTAGGTCTCGTCAGTACTGCTGTTATTGGTTGCACAAATAACTCTCAAAATGCACAGAGTAAGGCTACAGATGCAAAATTACGAGCAGTTGGCTTCACAGTTGGCGATCTGAGTAACCCCTTCTTTGTCGTTATGGGACAGGCAGTTGAGACAGCAGCCAAGAAATTTGGGGGAAATAATGTCAAAGTTATTGTGGCTTCCAGTGCCTATGACTTGAACCTACAAACTAACCAAATTGAAAATTTCATTGCAGCGAATACTGACATCATTGTCCTGAATGCTGCTGATAAAAGTGGTATTCAGCCAGCAGTTGAAAAAGCTAAGCAAGCAGGCAAAATTGTGATCGCAGTAGATACAGGTGCTGATGGAGGTGTTGACGCCACTATTACGACTAATAATGTGAAAGCTGGAGAACTAGGTTGCCAATATATTGCTGATCGCCTCAAAGGCAAAGGCAATGTCGTCATAGTTAACGGTCCTCCCGTGGAATCGGTGCTTCAGCGAGTGAGTGGTTGCGAAAAAGTATTATCCAAATATCCCAATATAAAAATACTCTCTAAAAACCAGAATGCAGAAGGAAGTAGGGATGGAGGACTTAGAGTCATGACTGATTTGCTGACAACCTTTCCGAAAATTGATGCTGTTTTTGCAATCAACGATCCAAGTGGGGTAGGGGCAGAACTAGCAGCTAACCAAGCACGACGTAAAGATTTCTTTATTGTTGGGGTTGATGGTGCGCCAGAAGCAATTAAGGCGATCGCCGACAAAAATGGTATCTATGCCGCAACTGCTACTCAAAATCCCCGAGGGATGGCTACAGAAGCAGTTAAGGTTGGTAACGACATTTTGAATGGTAAAAAACCTAGTACTTCCACCATTCTGCTGACACCCAACCTGATTACAAAGGACAATGTCAGCACAGAGAAAGGTTGGTAAGTCATAAAAATTGTCCATTTGGAATGAAAAATTTTGTCTAATGTGAATGCTTTGGTATATTCCCACAGTCATTGCACATATCCATCTAGATGTATGTATCTGCGGAATGATTTTAATTTCACATTAGGTATGAGTTTGTTGATTTCTGACTCAAAAAACGCCAACTCCAAATTGTTTTTACAGGAGCTGCTCATGACAACAAGTATTGAAACCTCTTTTCCTCATGTACCAACTGCTACCCCTGTATTAGAAATGCGAGGGATTGGTAAACGATTTAATGGTGTACCTGCCCTCCAAAATGTCAATCTCACGATTTACCCAGGAGAGGTTCACGCCCTGATGGGTGAGAACGGAGCAGGCAAAAGCACATTGATGAAAATCCTTGCTGGGGCTTACATTGCTGATGAAGGAGAGATTTTCATTAACGGTAACCCTGTAAAAATTACCGATCCGGCTACAGCACGTAAAGCAGGTATTAATCTCATTTATCAAGAACTGAACGTTGCACCTAACCTAACCGTTGCCGAAAATATTTTTATGGGTAGCGAGTTACAGCGAGGTCAGCTTTTAGACCGCAAGGGTATGGAATTGGAAGCACAAAAAGTGCTTCAAAGCCTTGGAGCTAGTTTTACACCACAAACAGTGGTTGGTAGCTTGGTAGTTGCCGAACAACAGCAGGTGGAAATTGCGCGGGCGCTGAAAGACAATAGCCGCGTTTTGGTTATGGACGAGCCAACAGCAGCACTATCTGATCGTGAAACAGAGCTGTTGTTTGAGGTCATTCGTAAACTAAAAAACGATGGCATTGCCATTATCTACATCAGTCACCGCATGGAAGAAATATATGCTTTGGCTGACCGGATTAGCGTGTTGCGCGATGGTCAATACATTGGCAGTCTCACACGGGATGAAATTTCTGCACAGCGATTGGTACAGATGATGGTTGGTCGTTCGATGCAGGACTTTTACGAACATCAACGGCAAACTAATCCAGGTCCGGTGGTGCTGGATGTCAGAAATATGAGTGATGGACGCAAGGTTGAGCCAACTAGTTTTCAACTTCGCGCTGGCGAAATTGTCGGTCTAGCTGGGCTGGTTGGTGCAGGACGAACGGAAGTATCCCGGCTGATTTTTGGTGCTGATCGCAAGACAAGTGGTGAAGTTTTTCTGAATGGCACAAAACTTAATATTAATAGCCCCAGTGATGCCATAACTGCGGGAATTGGCTACGTTCCGGAAGACCGCAAAGACCAAGGTTTATTTCTGGAGATGAGTTCTCGTAAGAATATTGCCATTAACACACTCAAGCAGGATGCAAAGGCTGGTATCATCAACTGGGGTTCTGTTAATAAGTTGGCGACGCAAGCAGTTGAAAACTTTAATATCCGGCTAGCCAATTTGGAAATCAGAGCAGTGAACCTTTCTGGTGGGAATCAGCAGAAGCTACTACTGGCGCGTTGGCTAGCGATTAACCCCAGAGTACTGATGTTGGATGAGCCGACACGCGGCGTAGATATCGGTGCCAAAAGCGAAATTTACCGAATTATCAGCGAGTTAGCAGCACAAGGCGTTGCAGTTCTGATGGTTTCCAGTGAACTACCAGAAGTTGTGGGGTTGAGCGATCGCGTCCTAGTGATGCGAGAAGGACAACTAGTGGGCGAACTCGACGGCAGTCTTGGTAAAGAAATTACCCAAGAAAACATTATGCATTATGCAACAGGAGCATCGGAGGTTTCAGCATCGTAAGCAACCCCTGCCTAAAGGCTAGGGGCTTCGACAAATGTTGAAGCCCAGCTTACCAGACTAAGTACTTCGTGTACTACGTTCAGAATAAGTGTTAAAGTTTCTACCTACAAATGCGTAGCTAGTTTGTAGCTCTAGAACCAAAAGATTAAACATCTGTATGGGTTAAGGAAGTGTCTTTTGGATAGTACCCCTTCGGGGTATGCGCAAAGCGCACGGCTTGAGGCCGAACGGCAGTCGCTCCTGGGGGAAACCAACGCCAGACACCTACGGAGGGAAACCCTCCTGCATGGCTAGCGCTCCCCAAGACCGCGCTGCCTCACCGATTCTGAACATTGTCAAAGCTAACTTTACCCGTAAGGAGGGACATTTATGTCCAAAGTGTTTGTAATTGATTCAGAAAAAAGACCTTTAGCTCCAATACATCCGGCGCAAGCAAGACAACTGTTAAGAAATAAGAAAGCAGCCGTTTTTAAACGCTTTCCATTTACTTTGATTCTTAAAAAATCCGCTATTGACGTTACTGTTTCACTGCTCAGGCTAAAAATAGACCCTGGTGCTAAGCATACAGGAATTGCTTTGGTGAATGACTCAAGGGGTGACGCATTGGGACAAAAAAATGGGGCAAGCCCTAATAACAACACGATAAATCGTGATGCTTCCAGATCAACGCAAGAGGGCTTGCCCCATTTTTCCAGTCATTCCCCCGGTGAAGTTGTCTTTGCTGCCGAACTAAAGCATAGAGGTTTTGCAATCAGAGAGTCTTTAGCTTCCAGGAGACAGATAAGACGCAGCAGACGAAACCGTAAGACCAGATATCGTCAACCAAGGTTTTTAAACAGAACACGTCCTAAAGGTTGGTTAGCGCCTAGCTTACAAAGTCGAGTCGAAAATATCAAAACCTGGGTTAACAAACTGCGCAAGGTAGCCCGAATTGAAGCGATTAGCCAAGAGCTTGTACGTTTTGATATGAAGAAAGTTGGTGTGTACCTCGGAAGGATTGCAACACGTGCAACAGGTAGTTTCAATATTTCAACCAAAGACGGATTAGTCCAAGGAATTAGCCACAAGTTTTGTAAACACATTCACAAAAAGGATGGTTACTCGTATGCCTAATTTGGAGAACTTGACGGTTGATTTATCAACCGTGTCGTGTTTCCTCTCTGGTCTAAAGACACAGAGTTTCCACACTCCCGCGAGGTCGTCATGAGTCAGACAATAAGACCAGTCAATAATAGATCAGACAAGAATTCAACGCAGCGCAACCGCAAATCAATCAACACTCTGCTTGAGGTTGCAGGTATTCTGCCGATTCTAATAATTATCTGCATCTTATTTACATTACTTTCTCCCAGCTTCCTCACAGGCGGAAACATCGTTAATATCTTGCGTCAAGCATCAATCAATATTGTGCTGGCAACAGGAATGACGTTTGTCATTCTGACTGGAGGTATTGACCTTTCAGTTGGGTCAATATTGGCTGTTTCTGCAGTCGTTACGTTACTGGTATCGCTACTTCCCGCTATTGGTTGGGCGGCTGTGCCTGCTGGTTTGCTGACAGGACTGCTTTTGGGCTTAATTAACGGCGCTCTGATCACCTTTTTGGATGTGCCGCCTTTTATTGTTACCCTGGGTTCACTAACTGCCTTGCGGGGCGTTGCTTTTTTGGTTGCCAAAGGTACAACAGTTATTAACCGTGACATCAATTTTGCTTGGATAGGCAATAGCTATGTCGGTCCCCTTCCTTGGCTGGTCATCATTGCGCTACTAAGTATAGTAGTCAGTTGGTTTGTCCTGCGACAAACTGTTTTGGGGGTGCAAATATATGCAGTGGGTGGTAATGAGCGAGCAGCAAGATTAACTGGGATTAAAGTTGATCGTGTGTTGCTATTTGTCTATGGCGTCAGCGGATTACTGGCAGGTTTGGCAGGAATCATGAGTGGCAGCCGTCTTTATAGTGCTAGTGGTATTGTCGGTACTGGTTACGAATTGGATGCGATCGCTGCTGTTATCCTTGGTGGAACCAGCTTTACAGGCGGTATTGGTACTATTGGGGGAACTCTTCTTGGTGCATTGATCATTGCTGTTCTCAACAATGGTTTGACTTTGTTGAACTTGTCTTACTTCTGGCAACTAGTCGTCAAAGGATTAGTCATTATTTTGGCGGTGACGATAGATCGGCTGCGCAGACGTTCTAGACGGTGAAGCATCACGCGGCTTTAGTAAAAAATTAAAGAACTCAAAACTGAGCAATGTAATTAGTGGGGGATTTACTCCCTTCGGTGTCAGAAAAGAATATCTATTTAAGCGTTATAGGCACACAGGAAAACACTTCTGTGAATTTCTGTGACACAGACACCAGGAGTAAATCACTATTCGTTTTTACCCAATCTAGTAAACACTCTCACTTAATATATGAGATATAATCATGAACCCTACTGCTACACGTCGTAAAGCCAACACGTATTATGTCATCTTGATTGCTGGTGCTGCTGCCCTCGGGGGCTTTTTGTTCGGTTTTGACACAGCAGTGATCAACGGTGCGGTTGCAGCCCTCTCCAAAGCCTTTAACGCCAACAGTTTAGAGACAGGACTTGCTGTATCGCTGGCATTGTTGGGATCTGCAGTAGGAGCGTTTTATGCAGGGAAGATCGCAGATCGTTATGGTCGAGTTAAGGCAATGGTTGCAGCTTCGGTGTTGTTTACCATTAGTGCTATTGGCTCCGGGCTTCCGATAGGTATCTGGGATTTTACCTTTTGGCGATTATTGGGTGGAATTGCAGTTGGTGTTGCCAGTGTGATTGCACCAGCTTACATTGCAGAATGTTCTCCCACGCATTTGCGGGGAAGGTTAGGATCTCTCCAGCAACTAGCGATTGTAGTAGGAATTTTCATTGCCCTCCTCTCCGATTACTTTATCGCTGTTTCAGCAGGTTCAGCTGAGTCACCATTTTTGTTTGGAATCGCTGCTTGGCGCTGGATGTTTTGGACGGAAATTCCTCCAGCCATACTTTACGGGATGGCAGCTTTAACAATTCCTGAATCTCCGCGCTACTTAGTTGCCCAAAACCGCGAGTCAGAAGCTGCTAACGTTCTGAGCAAAATTTTGGGCGGTAATGTGCTGACAAAAATCGAAGAAATTCGCCAAACAGTGCTTCGAGAACGCCAGCCTCAGTTTTCTGACCTTTTAAGCAGAAGTGGTGGACTCTTACCGATTGTTTGGGTAGGAATAGGCTTATCTGTACTTCAGCAATTTGTTGGTATTAACGTCATCTTCTACTACAGCAGCGTTTTGTGGCAAGCAGTTGGGTTTTCCGAAAAAAATTCCTTAACGATCACGGTGATCACAGGAGCGGTAAATATTATTACTACGCTTATTGCGATCGCCTTTGTAGATAAATTTGGTCGCAAGCCTTTGCTCATTATAGGGTCAATTGGCATGACCGTGACCTTGGGAACGATGGCTTCTATTTTTGGGACTGCTGCGGTGGATGCTGCTGGCAACCCAACTTTGAGTGGAAGCGCGGGTATTATCGCTCTCATAGCAGCCAACTTCTATGTATTTTGCTTCGGTTTCTCCTGGGGGCCAGTGACCTGGGTACTATTAGGAGAAATGTTTAATAACAAGATTCGAGGTGCTGCCCTTTCAGTTGCTGCTGCAATGCAATGGGTTGCTAATTTCCTCATTTCTACAACCTTTCCTCCCATACTGCAATACTTTGGGCTGGGTTCCGCTTATGGTGTTTATACAATTGCGGCGGCTATCTCGTTATTCTTTGTTCTGTTTTTTATTAAGGAAACCAAAGGAATTGAGTTAGAGGATATGTAATTGGCATCGAACTAGGGGAGTGTGGGACTGTGGGACTGTGGGAGTGTGGGAAAAGATTCTTAGCTCTCTCCCTCATGCCGTCCCCATCTCACCTACTATGGCAGTCCTAAATCATTTTAAATGTGTTTTAGCTTATTATAATTGGGGCTATTTTTTTTAGAGGGTATACGTAAAATCCTCTACCAACATACCTGGAACCATACTACCTCCCAGTTGACGACCATCATATGTTCCGACTTCAGACACGAATTCTTGGAAATTGGTCAAATCTACAAGATTATCTCCCCAAAATCGATAAAGACTTTCATCAAAACGCAAATTTTCGATAGGAGCAACAATTTCACCATTTTCTACCCAAAAGCAGGCATAACGGGTCATACCTGTAATTCTACCTGTGGGGCGATCGCTCCAATTCAAGTAATGTAAATTAGAGACATACAAACCCGTATTTAAATGAGTAAGAATATCTTCAAAGCTTAAATTTCCTGGACTAATTTCTGGTGCACGTAAACTCTCATAACTATTAGCACCATTAGCAGTTTTTTGATATTCTCTAGCAGTGCGAGAATTGACGAGCGTATTAACTAAGACTCCTTTTTCAATAACAGGTAATTCTAGCGGAGCCATTTCTCCTAATTCATTAAATCGCGGTACCAATCCTCGTTGAAAGTTTTCTTTGACATGAAATGCAACAGATAACTGCTTTTCTTTGCGCCACAGTGATGCTAAAGAACTCCCTCCCTGTTGTAAATCAGCTTCACTCACACCTCCCCAAGAAAGCATTGCCGCTAAATCAGCAACTGCGGCTGGTGCAAAGTAGGTTTTATAGTGTCCTCGTGGCAATTCTTTTATTGGACGAGAAAGCAATTGTAATTGTCTTTTCGCATCGCTAATTTTCTCGCTATAAGCTTCTTGATTCCACTCACTACCAGCAAAAGTTCCTTTTACAGCTTGTGCTTCAGTTGTGAATATAGAATAGTCCAAGGAAAAAGTTTCGGTACTAAACCAGTGCTTTTGACCACAAGAATCAGCATACGCTTTAATAACAACCCCCCCAGCATATATCCCAGCAAAATCTAGTTCAGCAAGCTGTTCTAGCACTGTTGGTACAAGCACTTCTTCAGCCAATAAATTTCCACAATGAACTTCTCGACTGGTATTTGTTCCTGATGGTAAAACCAAATATGGATCTAGAGGTAACAGAGGAAGTTCTTCTCGTAGTTCTTGCAATGCTTTGTATGCCAATTGCCAATCGATTTCCGAATCTCCAGTAAACGGAAACTGCCGAAAACTACTGCGTTGATTTTGCATTAAAGTCAGTTCAATTGAACCATCAGTCACACAGCCTGTTTGCCGCACCTTGGCATGATTGAAACGAGTAAATTGACTGCGTTCACTGCTAAGTTTCACAGTAAATTCTTCACTTTCTTGTTTCTTATTTAAAAGAGTTTCAATTAGTTGATTAAAGCTGGCTTCTAAAGCAGATAGTTCTTCGTGTTTCATGAGCATTCTAAATCGAGAGGGAGCTGGGCGGCTAGAGGAAATGTTGAGTGGAAATTCTTATATCTCCTACTAAGATGCTAGGTGTTTCCGTAGGAGATATTTTGAATCAGCAAATTAACTTGTCCTTGTGTCTTCTTCAACCACCACCAAAGACTTCCACGTTAGCAAATACACAAATGGGTGAACCATGACCTACCCAAATCGTTTGGTTAGGTTCTCCTTTGCCACACAAAGGAGTCCCGTACATTTCCCAAGTAGAGGAGTTTCCTACTTTTACTAAACTGTGCCAAAACTCTGGTGTTGTGGCTCGATAGTTGGGATTGCGGAGGGTTTTGGTGAGTTTGCCGTTTTCAATCAATTTAGCGTATTCGCAACCAAACTGAAATTTGTAACGGCGGTCATCAATTGACCAGGAGCGATTGGATTCCATGTAGACACCGTGTTCTATACCAGCAATAACTTCCTCAAAAGACCCTTCCCCTGGTTCTAAATTCAAGTTTGCCATACGATCAATTGCTGGTCGATTCCAAGAGCAAGCACGAGCACAGGCGACTCCTGGTACACCTGCTCTTGCTTGACTTTCCAAACTACCCAAACCTCGCTGGAGAACGCCTTCTTTAATTAAATACTCCCGTGTTGCCACAGCACCTGTATCATCAAAGCCATAGCTGGCAAATTCACCAAGTACGGTGGGGTCAAAGGTAATGTTCATCTGGGGAGAACCATACGCCAAAGTGCCGAAATCCCTCTGATTGACAAAACTACCTCCAGCGTAATTGCGCTCATCGCCCAAAATTCGGTCAATTTCTAGGGGATGTCCAATGCTTTCGTGGATTTGCAGCATCATTTGGTCTGGGGCTAACACTAATGAAGTACAAGTCGTTGGACATTCTTCTGCTGTCAACAGTTCTACTGCTTGTTCGCCAATTTGCTGCACCCGAACCCATAAGTCAGGTTGTTGGAAAAGTTCCAGTCCACCTTGGTAACAGTTTGCTTGCAAGCCGTTGTTAGTGCGTTGCTGGACAACCGCCCCATCTTGTGCTGTAGCTCCGTAATGTGTGCCAAAAAACATAAATTTTTGATACACTTCTGAGCCGTTGCTGCTGACAAACCAAGTCTCTCTCTCGGTTGTTGTCAAGTTAGCTAGAGTTTGTACAATTTGGTCAGAAACTCTTAGGGTATGGCAGACACGAACAAGTAAATCGTTGATTTCCCCTGGACTCAAAGCATCAAAGGGTTTCAGAAATGGCGAGATATATTGACCAACAACTTTAGGGCGCTCATTCTCAACTCCAAACGGATGTATCCACCACTCACTTGCAGCAAGTGCTTGTCTGTATGCTTTTTGGGCTGCGGCTTCTAAGTCTTGGATTGCGAGCGAATTGGTAGCTGCATATCCTATACAGCCGTTGATCATAACTTCCAACATAAACCCCATCGTAGAGGATTTGCCGTTAGTTTGGGGTATGCCGTCACGGACATGACAGGTAAATGAAGTTTCCTTGACGACTCTAATACCGAGCCAGTCGGCTGGTATATTTATTTGGGCGATCGCTTTTTTAAGTTCAGACCACATAACAATTCAAAGTATGCCCTGCGGGCACGCTACGCGAACAAAATTCAAAGTATGCCCTACGGGCACGCTGCGCTATCAAAAAATTATTGATAACAGTTAACAGTTAACTGTTAACTGTTTTAGCATTTGCCCCAATTGACGTTCCAGACTTAATCAACTGTTTAGAAAGTGTTTTTGCCACTCCCGAACTTTCATTTAGTACTTGGCAAAGTTTAACAATGCGGACAGCAAACTCAAACGTCCTGTCAGTAATTGCCTTATGATCACTACTCATTTTGCCTTTTGTCTTTTATTTTATTCATTTTGAACTTTGAATTTTGCGAAAAGTTGCCAGGAGGGTTTCCCTCCGTAGCAAACTTTTCAAGACGAATTTTGAATTCTCAGTTGCGGTGCCATTTAGAGCCTTCACGACTATCAATGAGGATAATACCTTTTGCTTGTAGTTCGTTGCGGATGCGATCGGCTTCGGCAAAATTCTTAGCTTTACGTGCATCCTGCCGTTTTTGAATGAAAGCCTCAATTTCGGCATCGCTAATACCATGACTTTGAGGTGTTTCCACTTCTTGTTTGGCTTCTAAACCAAGAACTTGAGCTAGTGTCACTAATGTGTACCACTCTTTCTGTAATTCTACTGGTGGAGTTTCTGTTTTTCCCTCATGCACGAGAAGGTTTCCCTCGCGTTGTAACTTCTTGCTTAATTCAAACAGCACTGCCAAACTTTTGGAGAAGTTGAAGTCATCATCTCCTGACGTTTCAAACTCTTGGATCAGGCCTTTATCTAATTGATGAACATGATGAGCAAAAGCAAGTTTCTCGCCATGTACATAGCCGAATAGTAAACCTTCTTTAAGGGTTTTCCACTGTGCAGAAGCGGTGGCGATCGCCTGTTCCGTAAAATCAAGCGGTTTACGATAATGGGCTTGCAGCACAAACAATCGCACCGCCATTGGATCTACCGGTCCATGACTGTGCGCTCCTACTCCATCCAACAACTCGCGAATCGTGATAAAATTGCCCAAAGACTTAGACATTTTTGCACCATCCACCATCACCATACCGTTATGCATCCAGTAACGAGCGAGTGGTTGGTTCGTAGCAGCTTCCGATTGAGCAATTTCGTTTTCGTGGTGAGGATTTATTAAATCTCTACCTCCACCATGAATATCAATAGTTGTACCCAGTGTTTCCCTAATCATTGCTGAGCATTCAATATGCCAGCCTGGACGACCTTTTCCCCAAGGTGAATCCCAAGCGGGTTCTCCTGGTTTTGCAGCTTTCCACAGGGCAAAGTCAAAGGGATGTTGCTTTTTTGCTTCTGAATCTTCAGAATCTACCCTTCCGCTCGCACCCGCCTGCTTTTGATCCAGTTGTTGTCCAGATAGCTTCCCATACGCAGGGAAACGCTCCACTCTGTAGTAAACATCACCACCAACGGCGTAAGCGTAATCTTTTTCTTCTAAAGCATCAATCAGTTCAATGATGGCAGGAATATTCTCTGTCGCACGGGGATACTCATCAGCATCCATGACATTTAAGCGGCGGATATCTTCAAAATATGCATCAATAAAGCGATTTGCCACCGCTTCCATTGTCGAGCCTTGTTCTCTGGCACGGTTAAGAATTTTGTCGTCAATGTCAGTAAAATTCTGAATATAGTGCACTTGGTAGCCGCGCCACTGGAGATAACGACGTATCGTATCCCAGACGATATAGGAACGAGCATGACCCAAATGGCAATAGTCGTACACTGTCACGCCGCAGCAATACATCTTAACCTTTCCAGGTTCGACGGTTTGAAAGGATTCTTGGCGGCGGGTGAGTGTATTGTAAAGTGTTAGGGTCATAACAAGCGTGATACTGCTGAAATAGAGATACGTAATAATAGGGGAGAATAACTGGGATGAAAAACCAGCTACCCTATGCTAGTGTTTTCTGTCCTCTGTGCGCTACATTCTTTGTTCTGACTATTTTGATTTTTTCACAGCATCGCTATGCAAGCAGTTAGTTCCGAATCGAAATCAATGGATGCACCGAAAAAAGGACTACCAGTAACAATTATTACTGGATTCCTCGGTAGCGGCAAGACGACTTTACTCAATCATATCCTGACCAATCAGCAGGGACTGAAAACTGCTGTTTTGGTGAATGAGTTTGGCGAAATTGGCATCGATAATGAGTTAATTATCTCCACCGACGATAGTAACGATAACATGGTGGAGTTGAGTAACGGTTGTATCTGCTGCACCATTAATAATGACTTGGTGGATGCCGTTTACAAAGTTTTGGAACGCCAAGACAAAATAGATTATCTCGTTGTCGAAACAACTGGACTGGCAGATCCGCTACCAGTGGCGCTCACATTTCTTGGTACCGAGTTACGCGACTTAACCCGTCTGGATTCAATCATTACGGTAGTAGACGCAGCGAATTACAGCCTGGATTTATTCAATTCTGAGGCGGCTCACAGTCAAATTGCCTATGGTGATGTGATTTTGCTGAACAAGACGGATTTAGTTTCTCAAGCAGAATTAGAGACGCTGGAAGTCAAACTTCGGGAAGTCAAGGAAGGAGCGAGAATTATCCGTACAACAAAATCACAAGTACCACTACCCTTAATTCTCAGCGTTGGTTTGTTTGAGTCAGACAAGTATTTCGCTGATAGTGCGAGTTCCCATAGTCATGATCATCACGACCATGACCACGATCATTCTGAGCACGCTCATGATCATCACGACCATGAGCATGATCATGACCACGATCATTCTAAGTGCACTCATGATCATGATCATGAGCACCATCACCATCATCACTCCGATCACTTAGAGAATGATGGTTTTACTTCCATATCTTTCCAGACGGACAAACCTTTTGCGATTAGAAAATTTCAATATTTTCTAGATAATCAGCTACCTGAAACAATCTTCCGAGCAAAGGGGATAATGTGGTTTGACGAAAGCCCTCAACGTCATATTTTCCATCTTTGCGGCAAGCGCTTCAGTTTGGATGATGATGAGTGGAAAGGTGAGAAGAAAAACCAGTTGGTGTTAATTGGTCAAAATCTGGATCGTGAGACTTTGATCAATCAGCTTGAAAACTGCATTTGTCTTCCTTCCACGACTCGCGGTAAAGGATTTGGGAAATAACTGACTGGCGTAAGGCTCTTAGATGTAGAAAGTTATGAGTGATGAGTGATGCGTGAGGTGACTTGTTATGTCTACGCGTTCTACTCATCACTCATTTTAGTTATGAAAATCCTCGTTTGTAACTCTTAACCAAATCATTACTTATTTTTCTTCTGATTTATGTATAAAAGTGACAAAATGCAATAAGTTCTCATTTGAGTGGCAAAAATAACTGTGAGTCAAATATTTTTCCGAAAACAGTTTAACTTAGTTAGCAGAGTCCTGTTACCAGCACTTTTTATACTCATCATCGCTATTGTTCCTTTTAGTGGCGTTAATCAGGCTGTAGACGTACCAAAACTCAGCCATAAAAGCAATTCCATAACTATTGAAAATACTAAACCAGGTACGACTCATTGGCAGTTGACAAATCCTGCTACTAAGCGAGAAATTGAAGGTTATGCTTCCCTGACTAGTGTCAATCGCGGCGACGAAATTAAGTTTTTTGTGAGTACAAAAGAACCCAGCTATACGATTGAAATTTTCCGTATGGGCTGGTATGGTGGCGCAGGAGGACGGCAAACAGCACCTCCAGTGACACGCAAAAGTGTAAAACAACCGCTCCCACAAGTGGATCAAGTCACCGGATCAATTGAATGCAATTGGAAAGATCCTTATGTTTTGAAAATTCCTTACAATTCAGCAGATCCTACACAATGGGCAAGTGGTTTTTACCTAGCCAAACTAACCACAAACAAAAGTGGCAAGCAAAGCTACATTATTTTTGTAGTACGTGATGATAGCCGTACTTCTGATTTTCTCTTTCAATCGAGCGTCACAACTTATCAAGCATATAACAACTGGGGTGGAATGTCGCTTTATCGGTGGAACAGTCGAGGGAAACAAGCATATAAAGTTTCCTTCAACCGTCCATATGGTCTTAGTCCCAACTTGAAAGCAGCTTATGGGGTAGGTGCAGGAGAATTTTTGACTAATTTTCAACCCAAAAGGAGAACCTCTAGCGCTGGGTGGGAATACAACATGGTGCGATGGCTAGAACGGGAAGGCTATGATGTCACCTATTGCACAGATATTGACACCCACGAAAATCGCATTAACCAATACAGTGGTAAACCAATGTTATTGTTGCATAAAGCATTTCTTTCGGTTGGTCATGATGAATACTGGTCGTGGAATATGCGCCAAAATGTAAAAGCAGCAAGAGACGCTGGGGTGAGTCTCGGCTTTTTTTCTTCCAACACCTGCTATTGGCAAATTCGCTTTGAAGCAAGTGGTTTGACAAAACAGCTCAATCGCACCATTGTGACATATAAAGAAGGTGCTGCCCTTGACCCCTTTGCTAGAGACAGTAATCCAAACAACGATTACCTAGTCACAACTACTTGGCGATCAAAACCTGTGAGTCTTCCGGAGGAAACTCTCATTGGAGTCATGTACCAGACATTTCAGGTCAACGCGGATATAGTCATTGATCATACAGCTCCAGATTGGCTGCTTGTCAATACACAATTAAGTCCAAGTAAAACTCAAGCTTCCGTGGATGGTACATTGAAAGTACCTAACAAAGAAATGCGTCTTGAGGGGCTTTTGGGTTACGAAGTTGACCGAATGTTTAGAAATGCACCAGCAAATACGATCCGCATTGCCCATTCACCCTATCGTTATGGTAAAGGCATCCGATATGCAGATATGACAGTTTATACTGCAAAATCAGGAGCAACAGTATTTGCTACCGGTTCTATGCAATGGAATTGGGGGCTAGATGATTACAATGCACCAGAACTACGCCCTTCTGTTTTAAATGCTGATGCACAAGCTATCACACGTAACATTCTCGCCAGGATGGTGAGCAATTAAGGATCAGGAGGAATTATGGACATTTCTCATAATTCCTCGTTTGTAATGATTGATTTTCACAGGTTTGATGCCGTATCTGGCGCAACGATTTCGCCAGTTCCCACATTTAGGATCATGTCCTGATCGGTAATTAAATCTGTGAGTTCCTTAACTTGTAAATTCATTTCCTCACAGGCTTGTCGTAATTCTTGTGCAAAAGTCCTGAGGTCATCTCCATAGCCACATTGGTAAGCAGCGGTTTCAATTCCTTGCTTGGCATTTGCTCTTGCACAATCTACTAATTCGGTGCCTTTTAGTGGTGTTTGGGATGCCATATCTGTTTTTATGACTTTATAAAGGTTTCCTTTTCAGATTATCTCTCAATTCAAGTATTAATTCATCCCCCTAATGGTTTAAAAAAGTTAAGAGTTAGGATTGAATTCTTATGTACAGAGGCACTATGGCGCGTCTGTACAACTTCATTAGCCGTTGACGACATTACCACCATTGGGGTGTAACACTTGACCAGAGAAGTAAGAAGAGTCATCAGATGCTAGAAACACATAACTGGGTGCGACTTCTTCAGGTTGTCCAGGTCTTTGCATAGGAACTTGTTTCCCGAATTTTTTCACTTTTTCTTCAGGAAAAGTTGACGGAATCAAAGGTGTCCAAATTGGACCAGGAGCGACGGCATTCACACGAATTCCCTTCTCAATTAAACTCTGTGATAAGGAACGAGTAAAGGCAACGATCGCACCTTTTGTTGAAGAGTAATCAATGAGCTGTTTACTACCTTGGTAAGCTGTGACTGATGTGCTGTTTATGATGGTACTACCTTCTTTCAGGTGTTTCAACGCCGCTTTGGTTAAGAAAAACATCGAGAAAATATTTGTGCGGAAAGTCCGCTCTAACTGTTCTTTGCTGATATCCTCGATGCTTTCTTGCGGATGCTGTTCAGCAGCGTTGTTGACTAAAATATCCAGTTTGCCAAATTCATCAATAGTTTGTTGTACAAGTTGCTGACAAAAAACTTCATCACCAATGTCACCAGCTATAGCGACAATACGACGCCCTTGTTCTTCAACTAATTTTTTTGTTTCTTTAGCATCGTCGTGTTCGTTCAGGTAGGCTATAGCTACGTCTGCTCCTTCTTTAGCAAATGCGATCGCCACTGCACGACCAATACCACTATCTCCACCTGTTATCAATGCAACTTTGTTTTTGAGCTTGCCACTTCCTTTATATTGAGCATCATCTGCTTTCGGTTTCGGCGTCATTTCTGATTCCGTACCCGGTGTTTCTTGAGATTGAGGTGGTTGTAATTGTTCTTCTGGCATAGTAGAATCTTCCTTGAAAATAAACAAACAAAAAAAATACCATTTCAAAACTAAACCTTGGACTGAACTATCAATCCAAGGTTTTATTCTTTGGCTAGCAATTGCCATTCAACAGTTTAGGCTTTTTCCTATTTTTAAGCCTGTCGTACTCATTACCTGAGCAATTGTACGTTACTGTTGTTAATTATCGTCACACAAGACACATGCTCTTTCTCTGACAACTAAACACAGCTATGCTATTCTCGTGAAAGGAAATATTTAAACCTTTCATCTGTTTCTTAAGTTATCTATTGTGTGGGGATTATTTCTCACCCTTTAGATGTAAACAAATTTAAATTTTATCCATCTTAAGAGGTAAAAAAAATTAGACCAAATGTAAGTCGAGGGTATGCAGTGCGTGGCAACAGGTGCTTTGATAATATAAATGATGAAATGAGAATGAGTATAACAAACGAATTGTAGCAGAGCCGCGACAAACGAAAAATTAATTAAAATATACCAAAGTAAGATAAGACTGGAAAAACCAAGGCAGGATTTAACTTAATTTTATGCAAAAACTTAATATTTTTTCAAATGAACAAACTGACAAGTTTCGAAATCTTCAGTTAACTTTAAGCGATCGCTGGAACACTTTCCAGGAAATTGAGAACAGCGACGCGGATATTTTAGTTATTCCCTCATTGAGCATTGACCAGGGAGAACTAAAAAAAATCGAAGGTTTTGAGCATTATGAGGAACGACTGCTGTTTTACTTGATTCAGTTGCAGAATCCCTGCACTCGACTCATTTATATCACATCAATGCCAATGCATCCCAGCGTCATTGATTACTATCTGCAACTTTTACCGGGAATTCCTTTTTCTCATGCTCGCAATCGCTTGCTGCTACTTTCCACTTACGATTCCTCTGCCAAACCCCTCACTCAAAAGATTTTAGAACGCCCCCGCTTGCTAAAGCAGATTCATCAAGCTTTAAGGGTTGAAAAATCATTTATGGTATGCTATAATTCTACCGAATTAGAAGCAGAATTATCTTTAAAATTGAAAGTGCCGCTGTTCGCTGCAGCACCAGATTCACAAATTTGGGGGACGAAAAGTGGCAGTCGGCAAATATTTGCAGAAAGCGGAGTTCCGTTTCCAGATGGTTGCCAAAGTGTTTGGAATGATGCAGATTTGGCACAAGCAGCAGCCGAATTGTGGGAACGCCAGCCGACATTAAAACGGATTGTAGTAAAACTCAACGAAGGAATCTCTGGAGAAGGAAATGCGCTCTTGGACTTAAGGCCGATTTTGAATTTAGCACCTCCTGGTAGTTCTCATGAGGAACGACTAACAGCGATGAGTGAGTGCTTTAAAACTTTGCGCTTTCAAGCGAAAGAAGAGAATTGGGAGACATTTTCGCTAAAAATCCCTGAGTTAGGGGCAATTGTTGAGGCGTTCGTGGAAGGAGAAGTCAAGCGATCGCCCAGCGTCCAAGGACTTATTACACCCAATGGGGAGGTGGAAATCCTCTCAACCCACGACCAAATTCTGGGAGGACCTGACGGTCAAGTTTATCTGGGTTGCGAATTTCCCGCCGATGAAACCTATCGACTGCAATTGCAGCAGATAGGGTTAAAAGTTGGCAAAAATTTGGCAGACAAAGGTGCATTAGAAAGATTTGCAGTTGATTTTATCGCTGTTGACAACGGTGATGGACAGTGGGACTTGCAAGCAATTGAAATTAACCTACGTAAAGGTGGTACGACTCATCCCTTTATGAGTCTGAAATTATTAACTAACGGTCGCTATGAACTCTCAACGGGTTTATTTTACACTCAGCAAGGGCGTCCCAAATACTACATGGCTACTGATAACTTACAAAAAGACTCCTATCGGGGGCTTTTGCCCAACGATTTGATGGACATCATCGCTCGTCATAGGCTACACTTTGACACTGGAACCGAAACAGGCACGGTATTTCACTTGATGGGTTGTCTTTCCCAGTTTGGTAAGTTGGGATTGACGAGTATAGGTAATTCTCCACAACAGGCAGAAGAAACTTACAACAAAGTTATCAAAGTTTTGGATAAAGAAACTTCCAGCAACAATAACGATTTATCCTCGTCATCGGAATATGCCTTCCCTATGACTTGGGATGGATCTAGCTGCTAGAAAATGGGGAATTGTGAGTAGTCACCTGCGTACGAGTTGGCTGTCAAAAAGGACTGCTGAACTAGTAACCACTAACTACGAACCATTTCCCAGTCTCCAGTTATGTACAATCGACTCAGGCTATGTCTTTGAGCGCTTGTGTTTCACACTAATCAAAATGCAGTTCATTGCATCAATTCAGACTGTCCGCGTCCCTATCCCCAGCCTTGGGGAAACAAATTTTGCCACACCTGTGGCGCACCGCTGCAACTTTTAGACCGCTATGTCCCACTCCAGCGTTTGGGATCAGGTGGTTTTGCCCAAATTTACACAGTTTGGGATCAAAAGACACAAACAGAAAAAGTGCTGAAAGTGTTGATGGAAAGTTCACCCAAAGCGCTGGAATTGTTTGCTCAAGAGGCGACGGTTTTAAAAAGTTTGCGACATCCAGGTGTTCCTAGAGTTGATGCTGATGGATATTTTTCTGTAGAGATGTTCTCTGTAACAACTCCACAAAGCAATCTCAAGCCTTACCAGTTCAATTGTCTGGTGATGGAAAAAATTCACGGTCAAACTTTGGAAGAAGTTTTCCAGCAGTATCCCCAAGGGTGTCCTCAGGAGTGGATTTTAAACTGGCTTGTTCAAGCTGTGGAGATTTTACAGGAGTTACACACTCGCAAGATCATTCATCGCGATATCAAACCTTCTAATTTAATGCTGCGTATTCCGCAAGGTTCCGTAAATAAGGGGGGAACAAGGAAAGATCAGCTGGTGCTGATTGATTTTGGGGGAGCAAAACAATATAGTTCCAACTTGTTTGGTTTAAAACCTTCCTCAACTCGGTTATATTCTTCTGGCTACAGTCCCCCAGAACAAGTTATTGGGGGTATTATTGGACCTGCGGCTGATTTCTATGCCCTTGGTCGAACGATGATTGAGATGTTAACGGGCAAATCTCTTAGCGATTTGGAAAATCCCGTAAGTGGGGAATTGCTTTGGCGCAAAGTGGTTAATGTCAATTCCCAACTGGCAGATTTACTTGATGAGATGGTACAGGAGGATGGGCGATCGCGTCCAGCCAATGCAGCAATTGTTCAAAAACGTCTAGAAAAAATTTCCCGAATTTCGCCACACCAGGGGATAAAATCCCAAATTCAGCAATCTTTTGCCCAGGGGTTTGGACAAGCTAAGGGGATTTTGGTTCAAGTGGAGGACTCTGTAGGACAAGCACTTACGACTTCTGCTCACGCCGTCGGTCAAACAACTCTGTTTATACTAAAGGCAATTTTCAAGATTTTTTTCGCTTGTCTGGACACATTTTGGACAATCCTTTTGACTGGTGTCGGCGCTAGTTTTGGTACTATAGGTGGCTTTGTTTTAGCTTCACAGACAACCATAGACGAACAAATTACCAAATTTATCTTAGATCAACTACCCGAGTTGAATCTCACAACCCCAGCTATCTCAGGCTTAGAGCTTCTTTTGTTTGCAGGTGCTGGCTTGGGAACCGCATGGGGACTAACACTTGCACGGGGTTTTGGTCAGAAGCGGCGGTTTTTTGTAACATCGATTATGGGCATTATCAGTTATGGATTCGCTTGGCTAGTTTTACAATTGTTCACACCACAACAGGGTGGTGAGAGATTACTCGGATTGATTTTGGCAGCTGTTTCTCTGCTCACTATTAGCTTAGGTCTTCGTAGCCATCATATCGTTCACGCTATAGTTGCTGCGTTTGGCACGGCTGTTGTCTTCGCGGTTTTCGTTCTTTTAGGATTTCCAACAAATATATTCGACTTCCTCAGCTTACCCAACTGGAACGAACTCTGGCTTCCAGTAACTTTTTTTGGTTTTGTCGGCGTTTTTCTGAGCTTCTTTTTGGGGGTGAGTCATTACCTTATTGTCCCTGGGTTGCGCTTTTTAGGCTGGCGTTAATAGATTTGTGTTGGCCTAGCCTGCGCGTAGCGCATAAATTGAAGATATAGATCCCCGACTTCGCAGAAGTTGTCGGGGATCTTGTTTTTCATGAATGATTTACTCCCCCTGCTGAGTGTAAGATTACCGATGTAATTTCTTCTCCCCTGCTCCGAAGCGTTCCGTTGCTCCAAAGCGCCTCTTGAAACCAACCTATAGCTCTAATTGGGGCATTAATTGACGAATTTATATTATTGACAAAATCCACTATTTGTGAATTTTACGCTCCTGCTAATATAACTTTACACAAACATATTAACTTTATCTATTTCTAGTTGAGCTAAAGAACTGAATAATACAGAAAGATTGTGCGTGAAGCGTCTGTGATGCATACTGCTAGCTTTGGCGATACGCACAAGAAGTCAGCAAGCAGGCTTATCGCACAAACGAAACAGTATATTTTGTAAATAAATGAATAAATAAAAAATTCCGATTTTTCATTGGTATTCTATAGCAGCTTTTTTGACCATTGTCTAGTTCCATTTTTACTTATTTTAATTTTAAAAACTCTATCTTATGGCAGGTGCTGAGCCTCTGACAAATTGATTAAAAATAATGCACAACTACCCACACAAGTAATTTTATTTGGCAAACTTTAGCTTAAGATTCAAAATTTAATAATTTAGTATTTTTCTAAAAAGGTTGATTCTTAAAAATTTTTAGATATATTTAGCATACGTTGAAAAGTGATTCTTTCAATTATTATTTTTCGATACAAAAAATATAAAGTAATACTTCTTTAAAAAATCTTTAAAGTAAATTATTGAATATACGGTTTGTATATGATATTTTTCATGTATGTTATATAAAAAGTAGTTAAAAACACATTTGTGATAGTAAACTACGTTTATGTCAGTTTTTTTGATCCAAAAAATATTTGGAGAAACTAAGCAAACTCAAGAACTTGTTTATTAAGGCGATAGTATTTTGTTTTAGCCACTAGTAGATAAGTCTCAATTTAATCAGAATGATTCTTAATTTATAATACTTAGTGGCGAAACAGAGCTTTTCATGATTTTTGAGTTTTTTCTCCGCAAGGTTTAATGGATTTCTGAAGTCTTTTATTGATTGGTGTTTACAATCATGTCTTGTTTTACTACCAATACAAGCATTTTTGACTCATATTTGTAAGTCAAAAAAGAAACATCAGCAAAATAATATAACATTTGTTCTCATTGATAATCAGGTGCTAAGCAGTAACATGTTTTTAAAAGACTTAGAGGCAAAAGTGTTCGAGGCTTCAGACTCAGAAAATAGCTTTATCAGCGCAAAACAGACAGGAAAATCCTTTCCTAATAATAGTGTGCTTTGTGAAATAGAAATGCCTAGACTTGATAGTACCGGTTTCATAAAAGTGCTGTATCAAGGCTCTGTCAGAGCGGTTATTCCTTTCAATTTAGTCAGTTCTAATACTCGTAGACTTGAACAGCACCAAGATATGAATTTGAAAACAGATGAAGATCTAAACAAATCTTCTGCTTTAGAAGAATTCTTGAGAAAAATATGTGAATTAGGGGAACTCTCCATCTACACTGCGAGTTTGGAAGAACAAAGTCTTTTGAACAAGCATTGGCGTGTTACTCTGTCTGAGGAGGAATCTAAGCCATCTCCGCCTAAAACTACAAACTCAACAGACGATAACTCGATATTTCCTACTGATTCTTTACTCAGTCAAATATTTGATTTCATTGAGAAGAATTATGATTCAGCTATCACCCTTTGCAATGTCGCTCAGGCAGTAGGTTACTCTGCAGGTTACTTAACAGATTTAGTGCGACGTCTGACGGGAAAAACAGTGAATCATTGGATCATTGAGCGCCGAATGTCAGCAGCACGTGCTTTACTGCTAGAAACCAAACAAAGTGTAAATAAGATTGCTTTAACAGTTGGTTATCAACATGAGGGTCATTTCTTTCGCCAGTTCCGTCAGTACCACGGAACCACTCCTCAAGCTTGGAGAAAGATCCAGCACTCTGAAGAGTAGCATGGAATAAAAGCGAAAAAATTGCGAGTCTCACAGAAAGATTGTGCATTGTAGTCGGAGGCAACTCATAAGCGTCTCCACGCACCAAAAGATTCTTGAAAGCCCCAAGAGAGTGGGACCTCCTACAAAGGTTAAGGTTAGGTAATTTAGCCGTAACTTGGTATGAGCAGGTAGGCGGCATCTATCTGCCATTCATTTGCTAGCATCTGCACGCATATCTGCATTGAGTTATGCATGTATTACGCATCTATTGTGAAACTTTATTCAGAACCCCAACTTCAAGATCGAAGTCGGAGTGTTTGTTTTTTTACGAATAATTTGTGGTAACTAAAAAAGTTTAATTAACTATTGAGGGTTATCCACCAATACGGTTGGTGTTAAGACATTTATTTGTTGAGGCGGCTGAGGAGCACCCGAGCAGGGAGAAAACCGAGCCACATTCTCCCCCTCCCCCTGCCCCCGAGCGTAGCGTGCTCCCTGCTTGCCTTGCTCCAGCTTTCTCGCCGCGCAAAGCGCTAACACGAGCAAATTTCTTATCACCAACCGTATTGGGTTATCCACTTACATATGCCAGGGTGAAAAATGTTGTATTTACAACATTAAAGAAAAACCAAAATTATAAAGTTTTTGTAAAGCTTACGAATAGTGACACGAAAAAATGTGACTCTTGATCCAAAAAAAGTGCATTGTAATGGAATTGTGAAAAACATAACATAATAACCGTACACTTACGGATTTGAAAAATCATATCTCAAAAATCAATCTATTTAGGACTAAATGTCTGCTGAAGAGCTAACCAAAGAAGCTCTTAAGCTCGACAAAAATGGGCGAGCATTACTTTGAACACTTTTATTGAAGCAATAGATGCTTTTAGAGCACATTGCAAGTAAATGAAGTACAACCACGTTGTCTAAAAGCCAGACTTATCAGCCCTTTTTACTTTTTACTTCTTACTTGGTGACTTCTGACTCAGAAACTGCTGCTGTATAACAGCTATATCTTTTTTATTTTTCACGCTTACTAACCGTTAATCGTGATGTATTTACTGCTTATGAAGCCAGTTTAGGCTTTATTGTAGGCTTAATTTTTATCGAAGTCCCGATAGTTTGCTTTTGTCTGATCCCTAAAACAAACTGATAATATTTTTCTGTGATAAAACGTCTTAAAAAACCTGTTTTTTTTTAGTGAGACTATGGTGAAAATTTTAATACTAAAAGTAGAATAAAGTGGAAAAAATTATCTCGAAAATTAGGAATAAATAATATCTTTATAATCGGTTGACAACATTTTAAAAAACTGTTAATTATAAAGAGAACCTAGGTACAAATTACATACAATGTTTGGAGTTTAGTTATGGCTAAGATCGATCAAATTGGTTTACAACCCAACAGTAATCAGAAAGTTATTGTTGAAGAACTAATAGAAAGTGAATTAGAAAGAATAGTCGGAGGAGATAGTTCTAAGGTTGAACAAACTACTGTGATCACAACTGATGGAAGTCAGTCTATCAATCAGAGTGCTATTCAAGAATCTGGAAAGAATCCTGGTAAAAGACCACCCAGACTATCGCTCAATGAGCTTCTCAAAAGTTTAGGTATCAAGATAGATTTGGATCTTAACATTAAAGCATGACGTTGATCTTTGAGGTTAAGAGATTATTCATTAGGATTCACGACAACTTTGTTTAAACTGTAACCGTTCACGAGGTGAGCAAAAAATATCGAACATGAAATCCACGAAATCACTACTAAAATCAGCCTAAGTTTGATTTTTTTGGGTAATTTTGAATAGAAAAAACCGCGCGTAGTGCGTTGGCAACTGTTTTTTAAGGATTTAGGCAAAAGACCTACCGCCCGTGAACGATTACATTTAAACTTACCCTTCGTGCATCCAATCAAAGTATATATCCCCGATTTATAAAGAAGTCGGGGATATTGTTTTTTATGAATAAATTAGTATCCTTTCGCTTGCTTAAGCAGTAGGAGCTTGCGATATCTGTCAATGACTTTTAAATACTTTTTTTGTATATTTTTTATCTACTTTTAATTGTAAAGTTTAATGGATTTGAAGGCTTTTTTATTTTTATTTATCCTACCTTTATTACTTTTATTCTTATGACATTTGTAGTTCTATTTTTTAACTATAGAAAACATAAACTTTATAAAAGTGCTTATAAACTTTAAAGTATCTTTATATTATTTAAATAATAAAAGCTGTAATATTTAAACATAGTGAAAAAACAAAGCTTTACCAACTAAATATTTGTCAGATTTTACATGGAAATTAAATCTGACAACTAAGTTAATTAAAAAAATCAGTAGATAATTATCAAGCTATCTAAAGATTTTTCTTATTAACAATAATTGGTTAAGTCAAGAAATTTATTTCACTGTCCCAAAACTATTTTTACCAGGAAGGAGCCTTTATGTCAGTAGTAGCAATTTTGACCGAGTTAACCGAACAAGAAATCAGCGGAATTGTTGGTGGTGGTCAATACTCCAAGAACTCTGGTTCCAGCAGTGCTAAAGGTGTTAACGCACAATCATCCAATCAATCTGCTACTGTCATAGCAAATGGTGGAGGAAAAAATAGCGATACAAAAGCTACCTCTATTCAAGGTTCAAATCAATCGATTGATAATAGCAAAGATCGTGCGTACGTTACCTACAAGTACTAAGTTATCTCCGTAGTACGCTCAAAATCAAATAATCTCACTGTCCCAAAACTATTTTTACCAGGAAGGAACCTTTATGTCAGTAGTAGCAATTTTGACCGAGTTAACCGAACAAGAAATCAGCGGAATTGTTGGTGGTGGTCAATCCTCCAAAAACTCTGGTTACAGTAGTGCTAAAGGTGTTAACGCACAATCATCCAATCAATCTGCTACTGTCATAGCAAATGGTGGAGGAAAAAATAGCGATACAAAAGCTACCTCTATCCAAAACTCAAATCAATCGATTGATAATAGCAAAGACCGTGCGTACGTTACCTACAAGTACTAAGTTATCTCCGTAGTACGCTCTAGTTGAGTGACCATCTCAACCAAAAGTCACTACAGCAATTTGTATTGCCAAAAATTCCTCTATCATGATTTTGTATCATCAGTACAAATCAAAACAGCACTAACCTAAAAAGTATGCAAGTTATAGATTACTTCGTAATAACAGTTATTAACCAGTAGTCCTTTGCCAGATGCTGCCAACAACTGACAAATGACTAATAACGGCTCTTACGAATAACTACACGAGCATCTTATAAGAATAGTGGTCTGGTCTTTTCTGGCTGCAAAAATTGCTACAACGTTACTTTGAACATTGACGGGTGTAAGCTGGATAAAAGTGAAAGGTCAAAGGGTAAGAGACCTTCGTTTGTTATCCCTTACTTCTTACCTACCCGTCAACTTTCCCCTCGAAAAATTAATAAAATTGTGGTATCAACAGGAACCACTCCTTGTTTATGCGCAATTCAAGTATCAAAATTTTTTGTTTCTTCAGCCTTTGATCTCTTATTAAATGATAGGTTTATTTTCGTTCGTACGTATATGGATTAGAAGTCAGGCATGGTGACGAAATTGCCTGTATTGCATAATTTTTCTGGAGTATCTGGGCGAATATTTGATGAGGAATTAGATCTTGCCTTATGCCGTAATTGACGGTATTCAAGCTAGAGGATAAAAAGCAAATTACAGTACAGAACGTGTGAAATTAAATTCTAATTTTTTTGTTTCGCTTTTCGTTATATAGTTGTAATTTTTTTCACAAGCTACTTATGTATCGCGGAATTTATTATAGTTTGGGGATATTGTTTGTTATGAATAATTTGGTGTATTTTAGCTTGTCTAAGCAGTAGTAACTTATAAGATTTGTAAGTTACTTGTCAAATAAATAATTTTTTTCTTAGATGTTTTATAGAGTTTAGACATTAACTTTTATTTTTTTGTAACGACTTACTATTTCTATTTATCCTATTTTTTAAATAGGTTTTTTGTCCATAGTTTCTAATTTGAAAAAAATACTAATTAAAATACTTAATAGAACTTTTATCCAAAATTTATAAAAAGTGTCCTGGTAATATGTAATATTTATAATGTAGTGAAAGTGCAAGACTTAACCAAATAATGTCGTTTGAATGTTAAGAATATGGTAATATTTAACGACAATAAGAAAAAATCAGTAGATAATCACGAGTTGAAGCATCTAAGGATTTTTTGATTACCAATTATTGGTGAAGTAAAGAAAAGAATTTCACTCTCCCAAAACTATTTCACACCACGAAGGAACTTTTATGTCAACTCTAAAATTTGAGCAAGAAACATTCACAGTTTTGACCGAGTTAACTGATGAAGAAATCAATGGAATTGTAGGAGGAAAAGGTTCAGACGTCGCTATTGGTGTTAAAGCTCCCACTAATGTAAAAATTGATGGTGCAACTGTAACCACGCAACAAATCACTCAAGTTGGTGTCGCACTAGTCGTTAATGGTGACGGGAAAGCTAGTGTTAAACAAGATGCAACTCAAAAGGTTATTCAGACAAAACGCCGCCCATAAAGCACGCATACCCTGCGGTAAGCTCCTCCGTGTCTACAAAATCAACGAAAAGCTTATACTGTAAAGTTTTTGACTTTTGACTGACTCAGTAGGGTTACTAGCTTATCTCGATAGTATGCTCATCTTGAGTGAGCACCTCAACCAAAAGCCATTACAGCAGTTTGTATTGCCAAAAATTCCTTACATCATCCATGATTTGTAATCATACAAATCAGAACAGCACTAAGCTAGAAGGTATGCAAGTTATAGATTATTTCGTGAAGACAGTTATTAACCAGAAGTCCTTTGCCAGATGCTGCCAACAACTGACAAAGGACTAATAACGACCTTTACAAATAAGTATACGGGTATCTTATAACATAGTGGTCTGGTATTTTCTGGCTGCAAAACCTACTACAACGTTACTTTGAACATTGACGGGTGTAAGCGGGATAAAAGTGAAAGGTCAAATGGTAAGAGACCTTCGTTTATTATCCCTTACTTCTTACCTACCCGTCAATATTCTCCTAAATAATCAATAAAATGTGGTTCTGACAGGAGCCACTGCTTGTTTATGCACAGATGACGAAATTGCGTGTGTAGCGCTAATGTAAGCCTTTGCGCAGGATAATGCGTGAATTTTGTTAGGGCAGGGGGACGCAGTCCCGGATTGAATTTTGAATTAAGCGAAGGGGTGACGTCGAGAGTGCATAAATCTTATGGATAATTGTACGCCAAAGCAAACAAAACGTTACTATTGCTTACCCTTTATCAAAGCTGCAACTTATAAAGTTGCGGTAGCACAATGGGATGGTCTGTGGTGATTAATCAAAGAAGCGACTTGTTCCGCAAAGAAGCTTTAGACCGTGCTTCTTCGCCTGAAGAATTAGATCACATCATGCAGGTAGTCAGCCCGAAAAAGTGGCTACCTATAGTTGCAGTTGGTTCGTTGGTGGCAATGGGGCTGACTTGGAGTTTTTTAGGTCGAATTCCAATTACGGTCACGGGTACTGGAATTATAGTCTATCCCAGTACAATTACCTCATTTCAGTCACCACTTGGTGGTAAATTACAAACAGTTAACATCCGGGTTGGCGATTTTGTAAATAGAGGAGATATATTGGCAACGCTAGACCAAAGCGAACTCCTCAAACAGCTACAACTACAACGCTCTAAATTAGGGCAACTACAAATAGAAGATCGCGCTGCTAGTTTAGTGCAACTACAGCGGCAAAACGCAGACAAAGAAGCGATTAAACAGCAAAGCGAATCTTTGCGGCAAAACCTCCAGGCAGTACAGAAATTAACACCGATTTTAAGAGACAAAGGGCTAAATTCGATTCAACGCGATCGCGTTAACCAAACACAAACTTTAAAAGCACTGCAAAAACTGCTACCTACTTTCCAACAGAGATTGAACAACCGTCAGGAGTTATTAAACGAAGGAGCAATTGCTGGCGATACGGTACTACAAGCACAGCAGGATTACTTAAATGCGGTGACACAAATTAATGAAGCCGAATCGCAACTCAAGCAACTGGATGTCAAAGAAGCAGATGCACAAAGACAATATCTAGAGAACCTGAACTCAATTAAAGATTTGCAAGCGCAGTTAAAACAATTAGATAGTAAAAAAGCAACTGCAGCGCAACAAGATCTAGAAGCAGTAACTACTCGCAAAAAAGAAATTCAGGAAGTCCGGCGCAATATTGCTCAATTAGCACTGCAATTGTCGAGTAGCAGCTTAATCAAGAGTAGCTACTCTGGACGGGTTTTAGAAATTTCGGCAACTCCAGGACAAGTTGTCTCACAGGGTACACCCATAGGAACAATAGCCGCACAACAGCTATCAACTCAACCTATGAGTGTGGCATTTTTTCCTGTTGGCGATGGCAAGAAAATTCAAAAGGGAATGAAGTTACAAGTCACGCCTAGTACAGTGCAACGGGAACGCTTTGGTGGCATCATTGGTGGTGTCACAGATGTCTCACCCTTTCCTGTGACTAAACAGGGTGCATTAAGTGTAGTAGGTAATACCGAATTTGTGGAAGCTTTAATGTCACAAGGACCGCAAATCTTAATGACTTCTCGATTGCAATCAGACTCTTCGAGCTTTAGCGGCTACAAATGGTCTTCTTCAACTGGACCACAGATGAAAGTCACTTCAGGAACTACTACCTCAGTACAAGTCACTGTGGAAGAACGCGCCCCGATTACATTTGTCCTGCCACTTTTAAAATCCTGGAGTGGTATTTCGTGATATGGTATTATGCTGTTCCGACGGAACATAAATCATACCGTTTCATTATTTTGATGACTATAAATAAAAACAGTGAACAGCTACCTACACAGTGAACAGTGAACAAGGGGTGGACGAGTCCGTTTCCTACCTGATAACCCTTCGGGTGTGCGCAGAGCGCACGCCTTACGGCGAACGCCAGTCGCCTACGGAGGGAGACCCTCCTGCAGCGCTGGCTTACTGATAACTGTAGGACTTACGCAAAAACCCTTTTAAACCCTCTTACCTTTGCGTTCTTTGCGTCTATGTCCTGCGGACACGCTGCGCTAAGGCGGTTCATTTTTTCATTATTTTGCGTAAGTCTTGAACTGATAACTGCTAACTGATAACTGTTAAATCACAGTCAAAATTTTTTAAAAATATTTTTATGTTCTGGCAAAATCTAAAAAATATATTAGGGCGATCTGCGCTCCGCGCAGCAGCGAAGCTATCGCCTAAAAAAAAGCGGTGTCATACTCCTACTCTACTGCAAATGGAAGTAGTAGAATGTGGCGCTGCTGCTTTGGGAATTATTCTAAGTTATTACCATCGTATTGTCCCACTAACGGAACTGAGGCAGGCTTGCGGTGTATCGCGGGACGGAGTTAGTGCTTTAAATATCCTCAAGGCTGCTAGAAACTATAAACTTAGCGCCAAATGCTTTAAGACCAACTTAGCTGGCTTGTCGCAGTTGAAATTTCCCTACATTATATTTTGGAACTTTAACCATTTCCTAGTTGTAGAGGGATTCGGCAAACAGCAAGTTTTTCTTAATGACCCCGCTATGGGACGGCGTACTGTTTCCCTAGAAGAATTTAGTGGTGCTTACACAGGTGTCGTACTAGTTGCAGAACCTAGTACAGAATTTCAACGCGGAGGACGCAAGCCCAGCACAATCTTAGCTTTGTGGTCACGGCTGCGAGGTTCTATTAGTGCATTGATTTACTGCGTGGTGGCAGGATTTTTGCTAGTCATTCCCGGACTGGCGCTACCTGCATTCTCCCAGGTATTTGTAGACAACGTATTGATTGAGCATCGGTATGAATGGTTGCGTCCGCTAATTTTAGGTATGCTGTTTACAGCTGCACTCAACGGGTTTTTGACGCTGTTACAGTTGCAGTTCTTGCGGAAGATGAAAATCAAGTTGTCCGTGGGGATGAAGAGTCGGTATCTGTGGCACATTTTACGCCTACCCCTGAGTTTTTATGATCAGCGGTATGCTGGGGAAATCAGTAGCCGTATACAGCTCAACAACAGTGTTGCTGATATGCTTTCGGGTGAGTTAGCGACTACAGTGATTGCAGCAGCGTCTGTATCTCTATATGTAATAGTGATGTTGCAATATGATGTGGTGCTAACCTTAATTGCGATCGCTTTTGTGATTATAAACCTTGCTGCCTTGCAGTGGGTCAGAGGGCGGCGCGTAGATGCCAACATTAAACTCATCCAAGAACAGGGAAAAGTCAGCGGCGTAGAAATTTCTGGTCTTCAGAGTATGGAGACGCTAAAAGCATCTGGGTTAGAATCAGATTTTTTTTCCCGGTGGGCGGGTCACTATGCCAAAGCCGTCAACACGGACCAAGAATTACAGGAAACAAACCAGACAATTGGTGTTTTACCAAGTTTTCTCGAAGCGATCGCTTCCATGCTACTTTTAGCTATGGGCGGTTTGCGAGTTATGGATGGAGCTTTGAGCATCGGAATGTTAATCGCCTTTCTCGGTATGATGGAAAGGTTTTTCGCTCCGGTAAGTAATCTCATCAACTTGGGAAGTCAACTCCAAGAGATGGAAGGTAATCTCACTCGCCTTGATGATATCTTACGTAATCCAATTGATCGGCAGCTTGAGCAGGAAAGCAGGGAAGTAAGGGACCACAGGGGCAGGGAATCTCAGGGAGAAATAAATTCTTCCTTGCCTTATGTGCCTTCCTTGTCTTCTAGCTTACGGCTCGTCGGTTCGCAAACATCCCCCTATCTTCTAACCAAACTCAGGGGATACGTAGAATTACGCAATTTGACATTTGGCTATAGCCAAATCGCTCCACCGCAGATTGAAAATTTTAATCTTTTGCTCAGGCCAGGGCAACGAGTTGCTTTGGTAGGTGGAAGTGGTTCTGGAAAGTCTACCATTGCCAAACTTTTGTGTGGCTTATACCAACCGTGGGAAGGAGAAATTCGATTTGACGAGAACCGCAGAGAGGAAATTTCTCGTCAAGTACTAGCCAATTCTATTTCTGTTGTAGAGCAAGAGATTTTGTTATTTGCTGGTACAGTCAGAGATAACTTGACGCTTTGGGATAGTACTATTCCTGACACTCATCTGGTTCGGGCTTGTCAAGACGCAGAACTTCACGATGTCATCCTTTCACTGCCAAATGGGTACAATTCCGACCTTTTGGAAGGTGCTACCAATTTGAGTGGTGGTCAGCGACAACGGCTAGAAATTGCACGTGCTTTGGTTAATAATCCTAGTATTCTGATCATGGATGAAGCCACTAGCGCCTTGGATAGCGAAACAGAAAAGAACGTCACTCGAAATCTGCGGTTGCGCGGTTGCACTTGCATCATCGTGGCACATCGACTCTCAACCATCCGAGATTGTGATGAAATTATTGTCCTTGATCGCGGCAAGATAGTCCAACGGGGAACCCATGAAGAATTACAGCAAGTTGAAGGGCTGTACTTAGAATTAATCCGCAGTGAAGGAGAGGAGCAGGAGGAGCAGGGAGTAGGGAGCAGGGAGCAGGGAGTAGGGGACCAAATCAATTCAAAATTAGAAGACTCTGCCTCATCCGCCTCATCTGTGTTGTCTTTTTCAAATCTCAAAGGACAACATTACCGTTTACAATGCAATGAATCGCTACAGCTAGATGAGCCTGAGACAATTTGGCTAGTGAAATCTGGTAGCTTGGCGTTATTTGGGATTGCAGTGAATAATAGCATTCCAAAAGATACCCGTCGCTATTTATTTAGTAGCACAGCAGGACAGGCGATGTTTGCGACTGCACCAAGTAAGACAGACAACGAGCAAAAAATTTTAGCGGTGTCGCTTGAGGAGACAGAAATTGTCAAAGTATCCAAAGCCGACTTTAATCAATTGTTTGCTAACGCTAATAAAGAAGTCGTAACTCTGATAGAACACTGGATTTATCAATTAGGTTCAGTACTTGCTGGCATCACTACACCAACGATACCAACATCGCTTCCGGAAACCCGCGACATCTCCTTAGTCAAAGACCAAATATTCCAGCCGCATCAAATATCGTGGGTGCAAGTCGTGCAAGGACGTGTTCGATGGATGGGGTTTGAGGAACTCTCGTTAACTCCTGCATCAGCAATCTTGCCTTTAGGTGCGAATATGTGGCTACAAGCAGATAACACTGTTGAGCTAAAAAGTGTTAACACCTTAGAAATCGAAGATATCAATTCCTTATTAGGCGGTTTGTCCCAATTACAAACTTATTTTCTTTTTTGTATTAATCTGCTTCAACGGCAGGAAGTGGATGCAGAATTACTCAGATTTCAAGCCAGAGAACGTCTTGAAAGGCAAGTGATGCAAGAGACGTTAGCAGAATTAGCATCTGTATTGCCACAGCCAAAGTCAGACAGACTAAATAATAGTTCAGAATTCAGTAGTAGTCTTGATTCAACTGATCCAGATCAAGCCTTACTCATTGCTGCTGGTGCAGTAGGAAAAGCATTAGGAATTAAGATTTGTCCCCCAGCTGCATCAGAAGATTTATCACGAGTGCAAGATCCTGTGGAAGCGATCGCCCGTGCTTCCCATATCCGTGTACGGCGAATTCAGTTGCGAGACAAGTGGTGGGAAAAGGATTGCGGGGCAATGTTGGCATTTACGATTGAGGATAAACTGCCAGTCGCACTATTGCCAGTGTCTGCTACGCGTTACGAACTCTACGCCCCTTCGGAACAAAGGCGCATTCCTGTAGATACCCCCATAGCAAGAGTGTTAGCTTCGACTGCCTACGTATTCTATCGACCTTTGCCTGATAAACAGCTCAAAACTCTTGATTTGCTTCGGTTTGCCCTTCAAGGTCATTACAAAGAACTGATCGTAATTTTAGTGATGGGCATGACTATCAGTCTATTAGGAATGCTAACACCTCAAGCTACAGCAATCCTGATCGACAAAGCTATCCCAGATGCTAATCGGGGGTTGTTAACCCAGATTGCTTTTGGTTTGATAGCTGCTGCCTTTGGTGGAATGCTGTTTCAACTAGCCCTTGGATTTGCTACGATTAGGCTAGAAACTTTTGCCGATTCCTCTACTCAAGCCGCAGTGTGGGATCGATTGTTAAAGTTAAAAGCTTCCTTTTTTCGCTCCTTCTCAGTTGGTGATTTGGATTCTAGAGTCACGGCGATTACTCAAATTCGCCAAAGACTAGGTAGTACAATCTTAAGAACAATCTTCTCCAGTTTGTTCTCGCTACTCAATCTGGGACTATTGTTCTACTACAGTCTTCCCTTAGCTTTGATAGCTTGTGTAGTAGCATTCGTAAATATTGCTGTCACAATCATCTCTGGTACTCTGATTGTCCGCAAAGTTCGCCCTCTGCTAGAGCAAGAAGGACAAATCTTTGGTGTGATGGTGCAGTTAATTAATGGAGTTACCAAACTCCGAGTCGCTAAAGCTGAAGCCCGCGCCTTTGGTTATTGGGGAAAACAATATACCCATCAATTGAAATTAATCCTAAGTACCCAAGTCATTGAAGACACTGTCACCGTTATCAATCACGTGTTACCTGCATTAACAACTGCCGCCCTCTTCTGGTTTGCTACTAGCTTAATTGTGCAGTCCCAAGTCCCTGGAGGCTCTGGTTTATCAACTGGTACTTTTTTAGCATTTAACGTCGCTTTTGGCACTTTTGTCAACGGAGCTACCAGTTTAAGCAGCACAGTTGTGGAAGTTTTACAAATCTTGCCTTTGTGGCAACGTGCTCAACCAATACTGCAAGGTGAACTAGAAGTCAAGTCTCATCAGGCAGATCCAGGAAGACTAGCGGGTAGATTAGATGTAGATCGGGTATCTTTCCGTTACCGCGATGATGGTCAATTAATCTTGGAAAATGTCAGTATCCACGCCCAACCAGGAGAATTTATTGCCATTGTCGGGTCTTCAGGTAGCGGGAAATCAACGTTATTAAGGTTACTTTTGGGATTTGAATTCCCAAAATCTGGCACGATTTATTACGACGGACAAGATTTAGCAGGGTTAGATGTCCATGCTGTGCGCCGCCAATTAGGTGTAGTACTGCAAAATAGTCGCTTGATGTCAGCCTCAATTTTTGAGAATATTGCCAGTAATGCATTGATTACGATGGATGAAGCTTGGCAAGCAGCTCAAATGGCAGGTTTTGCAGATGATGTTGCCGCGATGCCGATGCAAATGCATACAATCGTCAGTGAGGGAGGTAGTAATCTCTCCGGCGGACAACGACAGCGGCTGTTGATTGCTCGGGCACTCGCATTAAAACCCCGCATTTTGTTATTTGATGAGGCTACCAGTGCGCTTGATAACAGAACTCAGGCGATCGTCAGTGAAAGTTTAGATAAACTGCAAGTTACCCGAATTGTGATCGCCCACCGACTGAGTACAATCCGTAACGCTGACCGCATTTATGTACTCCAAGGAGGTCGAATTTTGCAGCAGGGTCGTTTTGAGGAACTGGCTAAAGTTGAGGGGCTGTTTGCTCAATTGATGGCGAGGCAGATGAGTTAACAATTCAAAATTCGTTTTGAAAAGTTTACTCTGTCGGGAAACGCGAACGTTGCATTATCTAAGATAACTATCAGCAATAGCAGCAAAATTTACATCATTAAAATCAATATATCCAAAAAATGAGTTATTAATTGTTTCTTTTAAGACATTAGAATCACTCCACGAAGAGGGAAACCAAAAATCACTTCTAATTTCTAAGTCTTTATATTTCCCGTTAGATTCTATGCGCTGCTGTAACAAATACTCGTACACAAATTGTTTCCTGATACTTCTTTCTTTCAATTCTCTAAAATTGTTACTAATAGAAAAAGCTTCCGGTTCTAAATATTTGATATCAACTATTTGAAAACCACAAGATACTTTTTGTATAAAATCAGCAAACGTACTAACTAAATCATCGATACTCTTGTCATAACGTTCTCTAACATAATATCTAAACAAAGAGTTATTAAAAACATTATAATAATCTACTTCTACACCTAAGTCAGTTTCTAAAAAATCTTTAAACGTAGCGGGTGTCAAAATACCATTTTTCAAAGCGACGCAAAAGACATGATTAACTTGAAACATCAAATCTAATTCACTAGGGTTTAATTCATCGACATCAATATGCCAAAATGAATAAAAGTTGTTAGGTAATTGCGAATTAATCAATAATTTCTTGCCAACTACAGAATATATTTTTTCTAGCTCTACAAAAGTATGCCCTGCTTCTGGAGATTGATTTTTATAACATATCCTTATCCTACGCTCATACTCTACTTCCCCAGATATGTAACAATTGAAAAGAGTTTCGTAAGAATAATCATTCCAATCCTTTCTATACAATGTGAAATATTGATTGAAGCGTTCTATATTATTTTGTATAAAATATTTACCAAAATAATATACAACTGCATCAGGCATTAGCTGCTTGCCATTAATTATAAAAGTATCAGTCAAATCCAAGATTTTTGGCTTACTATTAACTAGTGCCAGTACATCATCAGCTATGTATCTACCATCCAAATGCAAAATATATTCTGGCGCTAAATTCTTCGCTAAATATGTTATGCACATAGATTCCCAAACGCTATGGAAGTTCTTAATACCCCAAATTTCTCCTTCATCCTGTTGGGATAGTTCTCCATATAAAAATAACTCAATCGCATCGTGAAACTGCCAAAAATCATCATCCTTAAGCGGAGTATAGCGTTTGATTAACTCCAAAACATCCTTGAGAATATCTATAGTTTGAGTGCAGTACTCTTCATGGAATAAACTGTACTCTGCCCCTATATATCTATGTTTAAAATCTTCTGCTAGTACCTGCAACTCAGGCGGAATTTCTTCATCTAGCTTCTGCTTAATTTCCCAGAGGATATAGCAATACATTGCCACAATATCTGTAGACTGGTACTTTACTTGCTGTCGGGGCAAGGTCATTGCATCAATATATGCCCCACCATTATTTTGATACACTGCCCTGTGCAAAAAGCGATGAATCTGAGAGTAGTCAATTTTCTCAGTTATCCCTAACCGATAAGCTAAAGACAGTATTTTTAGTTCATCATAAGCAGCCAAAATAGCACCAATATTATCCAGCTTGGAATAGAGCATATTTCCTTCATTAACAGCATCAGGTAGGCTGATTTTCTGAGTGCTGCCATCACCCCGAACAACTCCATCTCTATCAGCAGTAGATTGCAGATATCCTTTAAAATTACAAATATCTTTAAATTGGCGTAATATCTTGTAGAGCAAGAAGAATATATAGCATTTGCTATTATACGTATCAAACACAGCAGGGTCAAAACCACGGGGCAAGCACAATTGGATTTGGGAATCGCGCTTTTGAATGCCGACAAACGAATATTTATCGTTAACAACTGGTTGCAATTCGTGGAAGTTTAGCATTAGTTAAAAACCAACATCAATATCATCTTTTTCTTCTACAGTAGGCACGCTATCATGCCAGTACTCTAGTAAGTCGATTGTATAAATCAAAAAATCAGTAAAGGTAACTAAGCTAATATTTTTCTTATTTAATTTATCTCGAATAAATTCAGTTAATAATTGCTTATTTCTGGCAAAGACACCGTCCCATAGATAAAACATTAGTTTATCTTGCACCTGTTCCAGAGTTACTTCACCATATTTCGGCTTGATAAACCACCAACTAATTAGTTTATCTTCTATCCTTCTAATACTGTAAGAGTGTGATTTTATAAATTCATTTACTCCTACAATACAGCGATACCAATCTAAAATTTTAGCATCACTTAGCGGCAAATTAGTATATCGCACCGCATCAGGTATAGTTTTGGATGACATATTAGCTTTACTAGGAGCATCTACATACTCCCAATCCCAACGACGCTTAAAAGCACTGTCTAAGTAATAAATAGATTCATCAGATGTATTTATGGTTGCAATAATTGATAGATTGGAGGGAATATTAATTTTACGACTTTGCAAATTGTTGAACAACCTTAAACCGTTTTGGTTCGAGTTATCTTTAAAATTCTGTTCCAAAATTTTACTAAAATATTCAAGATTAGTACCATTAATCTGTATCACACCATCATTGGAAACATTAGCCTTATACCCCATCGCATCGAATAAGCCAACTAACTCCATTTCAGAGATATCAACTTCATAAGTTGACCAACCATCTTCTTCCCTATCTAATAGCTGAAATACCGAACCAAATATGGCAGCGGCGTTGCCCCGGTTCAACTCATCAATGACCAGTAAATAGTTCTCCTCTTTACCATCAACCAAACTCCGATATGCCATACCCAACGCCTTGAGGAAATGTCCAGGATAGTACTTATATACTATAGAACCTCCATACGTTAGGGGTAACAATTTGCCCATAAAATCAGAGTATGTGTATTCAGGATGAAATACAGTTTTTACTGTATTAGACAGAGTTTTGTTAGCTTCATCAAACCCAATTAAGAGTTCTTCCTCGGCAATTTCTCGTATCTTGTAGCTTTTGCCAGTCCCAGGACTGCCAAAAATTATCTTCTGGATTGGCTGAAACTGATTGCCCATAGTCTTGGTTATAACAAATACTACCTCAATATTGTACGCACTCTGTTTAGAAAAACAAATACCGTACTATCAAAAAGCAAAATTTTCTTCTATCAGATAAAATTTTTCGTATGTAAAAATTTACATACTAAGGTGTTTCATATCTACTTGTAAATATTTATTAGTGGATGAATGTTACCCTGATTCCAAGCGGATTACTCTGATACAAAACAGAAAGTGGGGGAACAGCGACAGCGACTGCTGATTGCTCGGGCACTAGCATTAAAACCCCGCATTTTGATCTTTGATGAGGCAACCAGCGCTTTAGATAACAGAACTCAGGCGATCGTCAGCCAAAGTTTAGATAAACTCCAAGTTACCCGAATCGTCATCGCCCACCGACTGAGTACAATCCGTAACGCTCACCGCATCTATGTACTCCAAGCAGGTCGAATTTTGCAGCAGGGTAGTTTTGAGGAACTGGCTAGAGTTGAGGGGCTGTTTGCTCAGTTGATGGCGAGGCAGATGACATAATTTCAGTAAACTGATTTATTCCCTACACCCTTATACCCTTATACCCTTACACTCCTTCTTCTTGACGCTACGCGTATCGCAAAGGAGCAACAGACGCATAAAGGCATATCACACTTGGGCAATCTAAGCTAAAAATAATTCCCCCCAGCCGCTTTTATATTAGGCTTGGGGGGAAAAAATAGGTCGTAGACTATAGAGTTTCTGTATATGTCTTGATGTTTTTATTCTATTAACTGTGTTCACTTTTGTACAGTCTTATCGCAAGAATTTACTGAATTTTTACAACATCTTTACTAGTTCTTTATTCTCGCTATTTCTTGAACTAGTCTTATATATAAGTGTAGCATTACATCTACTGCCCAAACTTTCTAAATTGAGTCTATCTGTAAAAATATGAACATTAAAATTGTCATGAGTACGGTTCTGTTTACTTTTTTTGGGTTGACAGCACAAGCCTTCGCACTCAACGAGCAAGACTTGGAAGTTTTGAAAACAACAAATACTTGTCCTCGTTGTGATTTAAGTGGTGCTGATTTATCTCAAGCTAGATTAAGTGGAGCCAATTTACGAGAAGCAAACTTGAAAGGTGCCAATTTATCTCAGGCAAACTTGACAAATGCAGATCTCACAGGCGCAAATCTAGACACCGCAGTCTTAACCTCTGCAAACCTCTCGAATGCTTCCTTAACTGGTGCGAGTCTCAAATCAGCATCTCTGAACAATACCGATTTGAGTTCTGCTGGATTCATCGGTGCCAATTTAGAAGCTGCCAATCTCACAGGAGCTAAACGACAGTATACAAACTTTCGAGGCGCAAATTTCAGTTTGACCACAATGCCCACAGGCTATGTCACTTCTAACAAAAATTATGGCTGGTCACTACAGCGTCCAGCTCAACAACTTGAATGTGATAAGTTCAAAAACCAAAAGGTTCCTGGTACAACTTGTCGCGGTGAGTAATACCGTTTCACTTTAAAGTTAGAACATGGTGGGCAAGTGGGGAAGTAGGGGAAGTAGGGGAAGTAGGGGAAGTAGGGGAAGTAGGAGGAGTCAAATGTATCAGGATTTTTGTCAAAGGGTATCACTCCCCCACTCTCCCTATCTGTTCCACTTCCTGACTTTCAAAATATATGGAAGTTCAATCAGCATTTAGTTAACATTTCTTTATCATGAGAAAAATGACAAAACACTGTGTAACTTAATTCACCAATGCTCACTCTTATTAAAGACTTGGCAATCAAACTGGCACCTCGCTTAATTGAGATTCGCCGTCACATCCACTCTCACCCAGAACTTAGTGGTCAAGAACAGCAAACATCTGCTTTTGTTTCTGGTGTTTTATCTTCTAATGGTCTTCACGTAAAAGAGCGGGTGGGTAAAACTGGCGTTGTTGCAGAACTGCAAGGTACTGGCAAAGATGAGCGTCTATTGGCAATTCGCACTGATATGGATGCGTTACCAATTACAGAACGCGCTTGTCTAGAGTTCGCCTCTCGCTCACTAGGTATTATGCACGCTTGTGGTCACGATGTCCACACGACAGTCGGCTTAGGAACGGCAATGGTACTGTCTCAAATAGCAGAGGAGTTACCGGGTGGAATACGGTTCTTATTTCAGCCAGCAGAAGAAATAGCCCAGGGCGCTAGTTGGATGATAGACGATGGCGTAATGAACCAGGTTTCAAATATACTTAGCCTTCATGTTTTCCCTTCGATACCCGCAGGTTCGATTGGTGTGCGTTACGGCGCGTTAACGGCAGCTGCTGATACTTTAGAGATTATCATTATCGGTGAATCCGGACATGGTGCTCGTCCTCATGAGGCGGTAGATGCTATCTGGATTGCTTCCCAAGTCATAACTACACTGCAACAAGCAATTAGCCGAACCCAGAATCCTTTACGTCCTGTCGTGTTAAGCATAGGGCAGATTAACGGTGGTAGAGCGCCAAATGTGATTGCTGATAAAGTGCAGTTGTTGGGAACAGTCCGTTCTCTCCATCCCGAAACCCGTGCCAATCTTCCAAATTGGATTGAAAAAATTGTCGCTAACGTATGTGAGCCGTACGGTGCAAAATATCAGGTAGATTATCGCCAAGGCGTGCCTAGCGTGCAAAACGATTATTCCCTAACGCAGTTGACGCAATTAGCAGCAGAAGAAGCATGGGGTAGCGATCGCGTTCAAGTCTTACCCGAACCTTCTCTTGGTGCTGAAGATTTTTCTGTTTATTTAGAACACGCTCCTGGTAGTATGTTTCGCTTGGGTGTGGGCTTCAAAGATAGGCTGATTAATTACCCGTTGCACCATCCACTCTTTGAGGTGAATGAATCTGCCATTATTACTGGAGTTGTCACGATGGCGTATACAGCCTACAAATACTGGCACCAAACTTGATAAACTTAGATATCCAAAGAAAAACTCCCAGCATCTACCGTGTTGGGAGTCGCTATTCTAGCAAAACTAACCGCAAGATGCAAATATTTGCGTCTTGTGGTTCCAGAAACTACTTAGCGCCGACTACGCCCAATTTCTTTTGAATCTCAGTCTTAGCGGCTTTGAATTCTGTAGCCAGTTGCTCGCTTTGTTCAGTGCTCAAGTTGTTGCGAATCGCAGCAAACATCGAGCTTTCTTCTTGACGCATGTGGTCGCCAACAACGTCCATAAGCTGTTTGATTTGACCTTTGAATTGCTCCATGTTAGAAGGGTTGATACCCTTGATTTGCTCTAACATCTTCTTCATTTGCGCTTGCTCGTCGTACAGTTCTTGAGTGTCGTTCTGACCGTAGAAAGGACGGACTCTCGGGTAGACGACTTGTTCTTCAGCTTCAGCGTGAGCACTCAAATCCTTGTAGATTTGACCAAAGTACTCTTGAATCTTTTGGGGATCTTGGCTTGCCAAAAGTTCAGTGAACAAGGTGTTAACCTTGCCGTGATCCAGGCGGATAGCATCCTGGATGTTCAGATCCTTCTTGTCAGTGTTTTGGGTAACAGCACTACCTAAAACGCCACCGACTGCAGCCATAGCGTCTTGAACGCGTGCCCAAATTCCTTGATCAGCATCTTGTCCCGTCAGTTCACGAACACCCAAAACTTCTAGAACACCTTTGAGTTGCTCTTGGTGAGCGCGGTTCTCAAAGTTAATTGTATTCAGAGGTCCAATTGCCAGTAACACGTCAGCACCAACTTTTTGTGCTGCCTTGTGAACTGTCAAACCGGTCATAACTTGCTGGTGCTTGAGCAATTCATGCTGAAATACTTTCTCGTACAGGCTCAGCTTAGAGCCTTGCTGCAATTGACGAACCTTTTCAATCATTTCTGTAATGGTTTTTTTTGGCTCGGCTTGGATGCCATACTGACCGATAACAGTTTCCAAAACGCCCAGATTTTTTCTGTCATCTTCGAGAAAGTCCCGGAGGCGCTTAGCGATTTCTTGGTCACTGACTTGTTTGATAAGCTGTTCTTCATTTTCAATAATCAACTGTTGAAGTGCTTTCAGATCTGCCAGTTGAATCGCAATAGCAGAACGCTTGGTATCATCTAGTGTTGCAACCATTTTCTGGTATCCCCTCAGGATCAAGTTTTTCGTGTTATTTACTCTCTCAAAGTGACACAGCTATCAAGAAGGTTCCATCTTTCTTTTGACCGATAGCTCATAAACCCTGGGTAGAAAAAGGAGAAGAAAACTTAATAAGTTTTTATGTTCTACTTTGAGATAGATAATTGTTTTTTTTATCCTCATTCGGCAGATAGATTAATTTTTAATATTAATTTTCTAGATTTACGCAAGAAAAGTCAAAAAAGGATATCAATTCAGAATGCCGGATAATCAGGGGTTAGGGGAGCAGGCACTGAACAAAGCTGTAGAAATCGCGTTATCTAGCCAGTTAGATAAAGTAGAATATCTCGATGTAGATGTCAAAACAGACCCACTGAAAGTGGTTCAAGGAGAGGTTGATTCAGTTTCAATAGAAGGCAAAGGATTGGTAATGCAAAAAGACCTCCGAGCGGAGGAGTTGAAAATGCAAACGGGTAGCATTGCCATTAATCCTTTAAGTGCAGCTTTTGGTAAGATTGAACTGACAAAACCAACGCAAGCAAGTACACAAGTTGTTTTGCTCGAAAACGATATCAACCGTGCCTTCAACTCAGAATATATCCGTTCACAGTTGCAAAGCCAGAAAATTCACGTCAACGGGCAGTTAACAACAATTATTCCTCAACACGTGGATTTTCATTTACCTGGTAATAATAAAGTCGAATTAAGCGCTTCTATTCTATTAAAAGAAACGAATGAAACTCATCAAGTAGCTTTCTCCGCAGTACCGAAAGTGAGTGCGAATGGAGAAACAGTTTCTCTAGAAAATGTTGAGTATGGTGATACACAGGAAATCTCACCAGAGTTGACAAAAGCTTTGATAGATGCAACAAGCGAAATTTTGAATCTGAGTAACTTTGATTTACAAGGAATAACTCTACGAGTTAAACAACTTGAAGTGGAAACAGCTAAACTGATACTGCAAGCTGAAGCTCACGTGGAGCAAATTCCCTCCGCATAAAATTAGGATCCTTAAGGAGAGTAAAAATTATGGAAACTACAGAAAGAAGTTCGACACCGTTCCCAAATCTGCCACCAGTTATTGAGAGTGATGATAGAGAGTATCACGATACTGGTGTACCTAGCACTGTTGCGATCGCAGGGCATCCCTTACACCCCCTCAGTGTCGTCTTTCCCATAGCCTTTTTAGCCGGCGCTTTGGGTAGCGACTTCGGCTACTGGTTAACTCATGATTTCTTTTGGGCAAAAGCTTCGCTGTGGTTAATCGGACTGGGATTGCTTGGAGGCGTTTTAGCAGCGCTGATCGGCATAAGCGACTTTTTGCAAATTGAACGAGTCCGCAAGCGTTCTGCTGGCTGGGCGCACCTGATTCTTAATGTAGTGCTTCTAGTGTTGAGCGCCGTTAACTTCATTCTGCGTCTCGGCAACCCTGAGTCAGCAATATTACCTTGGGGACTCTTAATCTCACTTGTTGTCGGTACGCTGACGAGTGCTTCTGGCTGGTTCGGTGCTGAACTATCCTATCGCCACAAAATTGGTGTGGTAGGTCCTGGTAGCAGAAGATATCCGTAACAAGATTTTAGATTTCACAAATCCCAACCCAAAAAGCTTTGGTGCAAGGACAAAAATCTTTGTTAGTTCCTGGTTGCGAAAATGCTATCAAAACCAACTTAAATCTTTTATATCATCGTCTGTATGCTCATCGTTGTAACGATGGGCTTTTTCTTTAAGTACTACACTGGTCCTGCTCATGAGTGGTTTAATGATCGTACTTTAAAGGATCTGGTGATCCCTACGTCTACACGTAACACGCCAGATGTTGGGCTGTCGGGAAACTTGCCCACGACACTGGGGACTCAGTTTTCGCCCTTGGTTTAAATCCAAGGGCGGAAACTGTCTTTAATTTTGAATTTTGAATTTTGAATTGTTAAGTGTTGGGTAGTGTTTTAGGTTGGTTGTGGTTGCGTCAATTACATCGTAAAGGTTATGCAAAAAAAAGTTAAAGTTAAACCTAATTCAAAAATTCAAAAGATTGAGGAAGAAGCTGATGGTAGTCTTAAAGTGCATCTCAAATCCCCTCCTGTAGATGGCAAGGCTAATGAAGAGTTAATTAAACTACTAGCGGAAAAATTTGATGTATCAAAATCGCATATCAAAATTAAGTCTGGTTTATCTTCTCGGCAAAAGCTGATTGAGATTGATACAGATTAGACTATCTTAAAGAAGAATTCACCAAGCCAGAATTCAGGAATTGCTGAATTCTGGCTTTTCTTTCAATTATGTCTAGCTAAACTAATGCTTTAACTCTTCTGTAATACTAATATAGGCAGGTTGTGCTTTCACTCTTTCTATCCAATCTTGGATAGCAGGAAATTGTGTCAAGTCAAACCCACCTTCATCAGCAACATGAGTGTAAGCAAACAAGCTAATATCAGCAATTGTATAACGCTCTCCTACAAAATAAGCGTGGTTGGATAAGTGTTTTTCCATCACCCTAAGAGCTACGTAACCAGGTTCACGTTTTTGCTCTATAACTTCACGGTATTCCTGAGCCTTATTTAAAATAGAAATCCAAAATCTCGGTGTAGCAATATAAGGCTCATGGCTATATTGTTCAAAGAACAACCATTGCAGTACTTGGGCTTTAAAAAAGGGATCATATGGTAAAAACTCTGTTCCTTCACTCAGATAAATCATAATGGCATTTGATTCAGCTAAATATTTCCCTGGTTCAACTTCCAAAACGGGAATTTTTCCGTTGGAATTTTTACCTAAGAATTCTGCCGTTCGAGACTCACCTTTAGTGATATCAACCTCTATCCTCTCAAATGGCATGCCAATTTGCGTCAATAAAAGACGAATCTTGTAACCATTGCCAGAGGGTAAAAAATCATACAAACGCAGGTTTTTCATGCCAAAAAGTTGAGATGAAATGGTTAATGAGTTATGCCGTACAAATACAGCATATTATCGAAATATACAAATAAATATGCTAAAATTGTTTGATGTATAGCATTTTAGTACGAAACACAATTCTCTGATTAATAAATAATAAAAGTAATATTTGTTGCAGGATTTCGACGTTGTAATCTTAATAAGCGATAGAAGAAAAACTATGTGTGGAAGATTTACTTTAATCCAAACAGCAGAAGCATTATACAAAACCTTCCATGTAGAAAAACTTCCTGATTTAGAGCCGCAATATAACATTGCTCCTACGCAAATGGTGGGAGTAGTCTTGTATAATCAAGAAAGCGAACAACGTGAATTTCAGAAGTTACGTTGGGGTTTAATTCCCTCTTGGTCAAAAGATTTAGGAATCGGAGTCAAGCTGATCAACGCTAGGGCAGAAACAGTAGCAGAAAAACCAGCTTTCCGCTCTGCATTCAAGCACCGTCGCTGTTTGGTAGTAGCAGACGGCTTTTACGAGTGGCAGTTTCAAGAAAATCAAAAACAGCCCTATTATTTTCGTCTACAACAAGGAAAACCCTTTGGCTTTGCAGGGTTGTGGGAGCAATGGCAATCGCCCGAAGGTGAGGAAATCACATCGTGTACAATTTTGACCACAGAGGCAAACGAATTAGTGCAGCCGATTCATCAGCGTATGCCAGTTATTCTTCAACAGCAGGATTACGATGTATGGTTAAATCCAGAAGTACAAACACGTGAGGCGCTACAACAACTGCTGCACCCCTACCCATCTGAAGCGATGACTGCTTACCCAGTCAGCAAAGTTGTCAACAGCCCTAAGCAAAATATTTCAGATTGTATTAAGCCTTTGTAACTGTTCATGAGGTACTAATCAGTTACATTAACTTGTAGTGAGTGCAAAGAGCGCTCCTCAAGTACCCAGTCATCGTCATGATTGCGGCAAACCTATCACATAAGTTGTTATGCCAAGAACCCAGAAAAACGATAACTTTGTTGACAAAAGCTTTACAGTCATGGCAGATCTGATCCTCAAGCTTCTGCCAACTAATAAAAAAGCTAAAGAAGCCTTTGTTTATTACCGAGATGGAATGTCCGCTCAGTCGGAAGGAGAATACGCTGAAGCCTTGGACAACTATAGAGAGGCTTTAGAACTTGAAGAAGACACCAACGACCGAAGCTATATCCTCTATAACATGGGTTTGATACACGCCAGCAACGGCGAACATGACAAAGCTCTAGAGTTGTATCATCAAGCACTGGAATTTAATCCACGCTTACCCCAAGCTTTAAACAACATCGCTGTTATTTACCACTATAAAGGGGAAAAGGCGAAAGAAGCAGGAGACGAAGACGGGGGAGAAGCACTGTTTGACAAAGCGGCTGATTACTGGATTAGAGCTATTCGCCAAGCTCCGAATAACTACATCGAAGCTCAAAACTGGTTAAAGACCAGTGGACGCTCCCAAATTGACGTATTCTTTTAATAATTTGTCGTTAGTCGTTTGTCATGATACTAATGACTAATGACCCTTCGGGGAGAACCTCCGGTTCCGCTAGCCCCTAAGGGGCAAAGCTCGCCGGGGGGATACTCCCCCCGGCAGACTTTGGCGCTGCGCAAACGCTAACGCCAGAAGCCTGGCTGTCGGGAAACCCTCCCGCAGCACTGGTCTCACTAATGACTCATGACTAATGACTAACCATGATTGACCGTGAACAAGTTCATAAAGTAGCTCATCTTGCACGTTTAGAGTTGACGCCTGAAGAAGAAGAGAAATTCACAACTCAGTTGGGAACTATTCTTGACTATTTTGAACAACTGAGTGAATTGGATGTGAATAATGTGCCACCAACATTACGAGCAATTGATGTGAAGAATGTGACGCGGGCAGACGATTTACAACCTTATCCCAACCGCGAAGATATTCTTGAGAGTGCGCCGGAACAAGAAGGCGACTTTTTCAAGGTACCTAAAATCCTGAATGAGCAATAGTTAGGATTTATTGGTTAGTAGTTATGAGTTAGTCATTGTTAGTAATAATTTACAATGCTGTTAGTAGTTCTATCTAAAGACGCTTAGGCAATTGTTGATTATTAGATATAACTAGTAACGACTAACTACTAACTAAACTTATGGGCTTGGGAATCCTCAAGGATGGTAAGTGGGTAAGCGATCGCCAGCAAGAAGACTCACAAGGTAAATTTCTCCGTCCTTCAACAACTTTCCGGAACCAGATTACAGCAGATGGCTCCAGCGAATTTAAAGCAGAACCAGGGCGCTATCACTTGTACATTTCCTGGGCGTGTCCTTGGGCACACCGCACTGCTATTATGCGCCAATTGAAAGGGTTGCAAGATGTCATCAGCATGTCCGTGGTAGCGGCAGAAATTCATGATAACAGCTGGGAATTTTCTGATGAACCGGGGAGCATTCCTGATACAGTCAATGGAACTGAGTATCTCTGGCAAGTTTATCTCAAAGCTGATCCCAACTACAGCGGACGGGTAACAGTCCCGATTTTATGGGACACACAAACTGGGACAATAGTCAATAACGAATCCCGCGAAATTATACGGATGTTAGATACAGAGTTTAATGTCTTCGCCAAACAAGATGTAAACTTTTATCCAGAACATTTACAAAAAGTTATTGACAAGACAATTGATGCAATTTACCAGCCGATAAATAATGGTGTTTACCGCGCGGGATTTGCCACGACACAATCAGCTTATGATGAAGCGGTAACCGAACTTTTTGATGCTCTTGATCACTGGGAGCAAGTGTTAGGAAAGCAACGCTATCTTTGTGGTGAACAAATCACTGAGGCGGACTGGTGTATGTTTACAACTCTGTTTCGCTTTGATGCGGTTTACTATGTCCATTTCAAATGTAACTTACGTCGGATTGTAGATTATTCCAATCTGTGGAATTATCTCAAAGACCTTTATCAACAGCCAGGAGTTAAAGAAACTTGTAACCTGGATCACATCAAACGACATTATTACAAAAGTCATCCCAACGTAAACCCAACTGGAATTGTACCGAAAGGACCAATCATTGATTTTGATGCACCGCATAACCGGGATCAACTGCGTGCGGCTATGGAAGTTTAGCGAGAACCGCCATATCTTAGGATTGCTCTAGTAATTATATTTGATTTGTGAGAATTGAAAGCGACAGATCCCCGACTTCGTAAAAGTTGTCGGGGATCTTGTTTATGATGAATATTTAGGATTGCGATATTTGGCACCTAAGTGATAATACAGACAATACTACTTCAGTAAGGAAGATGTCAGTATGGTTGATTTTGGGGCGATTGGAGTGGGGGTACTCAAAATCTAGAAACCCGGTAACTTCTGCGAAACCGGGTTTCTGACATCACGCATGTCTCTATCCTATTCTGTGTTAAGAGTTCCCTATCCCCTTACCTCCACCCATAACTTTAATTTTGCCTAACCACTTATTTACTGAAACTGATATTGAGTTGCGATCCTGGGGGTAAGAATGCATCTTCTAAATCAGCCCCTAGTAAGTTTGCTCCTTCTATATTTGCTGTTGTAAGATTTGTCTTTTGTAAATCAGCTTTTTGTAGATTTGCCCCTTGCAAATTTGCTCCTTGCAAGTTAGCCCCCTCTAAATCTGCATCATATAGGTTTGCTCCTTGGAAATTTACTCCTTGCAAATTTGCTTTGCTGAAATCTACTCCTTGCAAATTAGCTGTTTGTAGATTTGTTCCCTGTAAATTCGCCTTTTCTAATTCTGCTTCTTGTAAGTTTGCACCTTCCAAATTAGCTCCCAGCAGATTTACTCTCTCTAGTTGTGCTTCAAATAAATTACATCCAACACATTCATTGGTTGTTAATAAACGTCTGACATTTGCTGCTACAGGATCTACAAACCATGTTGTTGGAGGTGTGGCGGGAGTTGGAGATACTACGGGAGCAGGTAGTGATTCTGTAGGTACAACAGGTAGTGTTTCTGATTGAGCAAAAGCACTGGGCTGATTAAACAGAGATAATCCCGCGATCAGCACAATAAATACAGCAGTCACAATCCAGGAAGTTAATGTTTTTGAATTTTGTTTGTTCATTAGTTTATTCCTCTCGTTCTTGGTAATCTTTTTTTATCTGCTTTTAGTTCACCTTGATTTCAAGATAGAACCAATCAAACTCTAAAAGCAAATATTATTATTTTTCCTAACAATAGATAAAAGTGATGATTGACTTTTAGTCTGAAATTCCCCCGTGCATTTATACTAAAAACGCTCAGAACCTTTACTGTATAATAAATACAGACGTTTGGGTAAGTAATCTATTAGATTTTTCAAACAACCTTTTAGCGATTTTCCAGTTTGTCTCGATTCACCCAACGATTGACGAACTCGTTGTTGCGTTTCCGCACTCTAACTTGTACCTTCTTTGAGCCTAGCTTAACTACTTCGCCAGGAATTCTCTGAATATTATCAGAGCCAGTACGAGCTTTATAAAGCCAAACAACTTTTTGACCTACTAAGTAGTCAGGCTGTTTACTAAAATGCGGTGTTTCGTCTGCCCAGGAGGGGTAAGCAACTACTAAATTGATTGAAAGTATTAAGACTAATAAAGCGATTTGGAGAAGTTTCATAGTCATTATATTTGTATTAGGGCATTCAATACCCAATTTATTGCACTTGGACTAAATTTCCTTATCTCATCTTCAAAGCAAGCTGTAACTCTAGTTTGTTTGGATTCATTTAAAATCAACTTTGAAGCTTGTTTAAAACTTGGCTTTTCTCCCGAATCTATTAATCAAGTTCTAGGGAGATGTAGCCAGAAGTTAGAACTAATCAGTAGTGGAGGTAGAAGAGCACTTTTTTCTACACTGAACGAAGGTAGCAAGTTTCTAATTAAAACGCGAACTGCAGCAAAGCAGCAGCGCTGAGTCCCAAGGGGACAGGCTTACGCGTATCTCCTACGGAGACGCTGCGCGAACGCCCTTGGCGTGCGCTTGCGCTTACGCTATCGCTCAACATTTAATTAAAAAGCATTGCTAGGCTGGGAACAAGTTGAAATGTTCCACTTTTCATCATTATCGAGAATCCCAGCCAAATTAACACAAATGGAAAGACTTTTCGACCATAGCGAGCCATAAGTGGAGCCATGAGCGGATTACGAGTCATATGGTAAGAGAGAAAGCACCACACCCCAACAGTCAAATAGCAAACACACAAAATCACTCCTAAGCTTGGCAGATTGGTAGTAGCAAACAACGGTACATAAATACCAATGTTATTTCCTCCATTAGCAATAGTGACTGCCGAAACACGGTAAGTTTGAGGTTCGCGTAGAGTTCCAAAAAATGATTTTTTCTGACGTCTGAATTTTACTGAATGACCAAAATTAACTGACACATCTTGGATTGTATCTGCATCATTATCTCGACTCATTAAATGACTGATACCAATGATAATTGGCAAGATGCCTAGCAATCCAATCCAAGCTTCTGGAAGAAATAAACCACCAAAAAAACCAGGGAGACTAGCAAATATTAAAGCAGTAAATCCAACAAATTCACCCAGAATAATATGCTTAGGACGAAAGGTGTTATTGACTTTTCCAAAAAAAGCTGTCAAGTAGATATTGTCGTCAAAGGTAGTTGCACAAGCGGTAGAGATACCAATAATTAACGTAGCAATTAGCCAACTCATAGTTATTGTTCACAAAGGTTCAAATTTATTTCTCTAATCCTTACTCTGCTTATAGAAATGATGGCAGTTTAGGGGATTATTCAATCGTTTTTTCTTTCGAGGCGATTACTATTAATCACATTTGAGATTTTTTTCTTAACAACTTAGCTTGTTCTCAATATTATGGTTTTACCCAAATAAGAGCAAATATTCTTTTTTTTGAAAACAATAAACAAAATTTATTAAATATACAGCAGAATAGAGGCGTCAGTCGTCAGAAGTCAGAAGTAAAAAGGGCTTAGAGTCTGGCTTTTAGCTCTTAGTGTTGTACTTGATTTACTTGCAATGTGCTGTAATTATTAAATCAAGATTAAGAAAACAAGATAATTATCAAAATAGCCGCAAATAAAACGCATAAAAATGAGTCATAGACTAGCTATCTCTGACCTAAGAGCGTGATTTATAAACTAGATTCAGCACAAATACAACCGTGCAAATGGGAGAATAATTGTAATTATGAAAGTTACCTGACGATTAGTGTCTCCGACTCCAAACCATCAACACCGATTATGCAGAATCGCGAAAAGCATCTCTAGACTCTGCGATTAAACATAAACCAATTATGTCAATCCATGTGTTGCCATCATTTATTTATTAGTATTATAAATTTATTTAAAAAAATGATTTTTATGAAAATAGGGCTAGAATTCTGGTTTTCTTCAACCTACATTTAATAGCGAAAGTTATATCAGTCCCAGTCCTATTTAATCTACAGATAAAATTAACTCAATATCTATCTGACTAACGAACGCTGTTACAACAATTTAAAATTAGTCATTTTCTGCAGCAGTCAATGTATTGGGAATACGAGAATCAAGAAAAGCTTGCGATACATTTGGAATAAACCAGTCGGTTTCACCAGGCTTAACAATTTTGGCATTGGGGAGATTTAATTCCAATTCCGAAGTATCTGGGTTTTTCTTGACTAAAAGTTGTGTACCATCCATAATCTTGACAGCAACAGCACCAGTTTTATCCAATCCTGTAACTTTCACATCAGCGGGAAGATAAACACCCTGACAATCCCATTGATCAGGTGTCGTTTGTTTATTTGCCAAGAAGTAAAGTTGATTGCTGTTACCAGACTCTTCGCTACCAGTACCGTAGATTGCTAGGTTACCGCCACTCTCATTACGACATTGTCCCCAAGCTGTCCCTGACTCTATGGCTGCTTTTTGAAACTCTAATTCATCAATTTGACGTTGTACATCTGCAGGGATCGTACCTTCAGCACTTTTCTTCAGTTCTTGAATGGTTTTTGTGACTTCGATGTAATCGGGGTTCTTGCTAAACTTGGGTCTATCTGCCCAGGAAGGCTGGGCTAAAGTTAAGTTAACAAACAGAACTGCGATCGCAAGTGCAATTTTCAGAAGTTTCATGATTTTTCTCCTTTGATAACTAGAGATTTTTTGGCAAACTTTCAGGCAGACTAAGTAATAAAGATTTAGATGAGGCTGTGTTCACAGGAGAATTTATTGTCTGCTGTTTTTTTTGTCTGAGTGCGTTGGCAACTTTAGTTTTACTTTAAGTTTTCTCACTGAGATGATCAAACGTAATTTTTTTTTGAAACAATAATTAGAAGTAATGGAAGCCAACACTTTGAACGCAACTTATTTTCTTTCCCCTACAACGCCAGATGCCTGGCTGTCGGGAAACCCGCCCACGGTGAGACAGCGCGCATGAGGACGGTCTGCGCTCTCGGGCGCGACTGCGTTCGGCAAAGCCCGTGCCGGAGGCATACCCAAAGGGCACTGGCTCCCCTACACCCCCAATACGGTTCGGATAAGCACCCGGACAGAAACCCGGTTTCTACGCCTTAACCGAACTGTATTGCCATAACTCACATCTTGCACCTGGAAATATGAATGTCAAAACCACAACTACGTGCGAGGGGAGCTAAGCGTTCAATATCAAGTAAAAGAAGAGACACGACTATTTGGGTAAAAATTGATTCTAAGGCAGTTTGTGCAGCCTGACCCCAATCAGGTGGTGATCCAGACTGAATATGAAGATAAGTCCAATGAGCAATGAGGTAGGCAGTCAGAGAAAGAATCAGCCAGCGATACATGCCAAGGAGAGAACCCTGTCCAAAACGGTGCAAACCAAAACGTTCGCGAAGCGTGACCCTTTGGGTCATTGCTTTGCGGTTTTAAACCATCCCTCAATTTGCCAACGACGCTTACCCCACCACTTGAGAGTAGAAGCTTTAATGGGACGAGTAGACAAGACAAAACGTTTTTCAAGCTTGCCCTTATCGCGCTTTAAGTAATACCAAGATACGGTAACGGGAAACTTTAAACCAACCAAACGGACTTGTTGTCCCTGTTTGTGTAAATGTCTTAAAACTCTTCCATCAACTAATTTACGGTTAATAGCCACACCTGTAACCGCATGATATTTCAACTTGCGTACACCATGAAGAAATTCCACGCTCCCAAAAGCCGTATCAACCAAAATATTCACCCGAAAGCGTTCAGTTAAAGATTTAGGTAAACGCTTAACTAACCTGAGTCCTAGTTGAGCGGGTGAAGGTGTACCCTTACCTCTCCAAACACGGAAGTTCCAAGGTATGCGCCACTTTCCGACAACTAAATAAACTACTACTATATGCAGACCACGTTTACCGTTATAAACTCTTATTAAATCCTCAAAGTTTTTAAATTTACCCCGTTTTTCAAGAGTCGTTAGGTCAATGATAACCTGTAAAAATGGTTTACGTCCTTTCCCTTCTGCTGAAAAAACCTTTAAGCTCGTCTCTAATACATGGTTACGAACAATACGAATCATATCCCTTGTTGACCAAGGATTGATATTTAAAAACCGACTCAATGCACTCGGAGATTTGGTTTGAGAGTGTTCAGGTAAGGGATGCCCTTGCGCTTCCAAAAATCATCCCAGCATTGCATCAAGATTATCTTTTTGGTATTGCGTCGGCATTAACTCTTTGAGATTGTATACTAGCTTTTGGGCGTAGGTAAGCATTGTTCTTGCTATAAAAAATTCGATATTTCACGCCCTTTCTCTCATATTTTCTGCTATCAAAGCAAATTCCGTTTTTGAAATTAAAGTTAGCGCTGGCGCTCCGCGCTCGCCGTAGGCGATCGCACTACAGGATGACGCAAATAGTCATCCCTACATCTTGTATTTTTGGAAGCTTTTTATGTAAAATTACGGCTACTTTAAGTTTCTTTATCACTCTTATGTACTTAAATTATTGATTCATCTTCTGTTATATTTTTGTACTCCTTATTTGCCTTTTACGGGTTTGTTCGGTTAGGTGCAAGATGTGAGTATACCCAGTCTTGTTCAAATTTATTCAGCAAGCAGAATCTTCCAACTTCTCAAGCAAGACAACAGCGTACGCACAAATACCTTCCTCGCGTCCAGTAGGACCAAGTTTTTCGTTGGTAGTCGCTTTGACACCAACTTGATTCGGCTGTACTTGCAAAACTTGTGCTATTGTTTGCCGCATCTTCTCAATATGGGGTTTCAATTTCGGGCGTTCCGCCACAACCACTGAGTCAACATTACCTATTTGCCAACCGTGTTGGCGAACCAGTTGATGAACTTTACTCAACAGTACCAAACTATCTGCTCCTGCCCATTGGGGGTCTGAGGGAGGAAAATAATGTCCAATGTCCCCCAAAGAAAGCGCCCCCAGCATAGCATCCATAATCGCGTGTGTCAGAACATCAGCATCGCTGTGTCCTAGCAAACCCAGAGAGTGGGGTATATGGACTCCGCCTAAAATTAGAGGGCGATCACTCACCAAGCGGTGGATATCGTAGCCGTTACCAATACGAATATTCATTTTTTAATCATTAGTCATTAGTCATTAGTCATTAGGAGGCACTGCCTTGGGGAGGCACACCGTTGGGCGGCTATGCCGACTTGTTCGCCTTTGGCGTCTCCCCTTGGGAGAAGGTAGTGCCGTCGGGTTTCCCGACTTGTTGCAAGAGCGTCTCCGCAGGAGTTAGCATGTGCCGTTCATTAGTCATTAGTCATTAGTTAGTACTCACAAGTCAAGAGTTTGGTAGAAAAAGAAGCGAGGATTGGGAGTTATAATTTCTGTGCTACTCCTGGTGCTCGCTGTGCTTGTGTTCCCAACTTTTTAACAAATCAGGGCGGCGCAGGCGTGTTCTGGTGATTTGTTGTTCATAGCGCCACTTATAAATTGCAGCATGATTGCCAGAAAGCAAGACCTCAGGAACTTTCCAGCCACGAAACACCGCAGGACGGGTATACTGGGGATAGTCCAACAATCCCTCTTCAAAGCTTTCCGCCGTTAGGGACTCGACTTTACCGACTGTTCCTGGTAAAAGGCGTACAACACCATTCATTAATGCCATTGCTGGAATTTCTCCACCAGTCAGAATAAAATCGCCTAAAGAGACCTCGCGGTCAACTAAATGGAGTACCCGCTCATCTACTCCTTCATAATGACCACAAATTACTACCAATTGGTCATAATTTGTCGCCAATTCTCGTAACAGTGGCTGATTCATGGTTTGACCTTGAGGACTCATCATAATAACCTCTCGTCGATGTAAAGCTGGCAGGGACTCTACAGCAGCAAAGATAGGTTCTGGCTTCATCAGCATCCCGACACCACCGCCGTAAGGTTCATCATCAACTTTCCGGTGCTTATCAGTGGTAAAGTCCCGTGGATTAATCAGATGCACTTGGGCAATCTGCTTTGCTAGAGCCTTACCTATTAGCCCGGTTGTGAGAACTGAGGTAAAACAGTCAGGAAACAGCGTAACTATATCAAAGCGCACAGTATTTCGTATTGGAGGACACTAATCTAAAATTGGATGATTTGAAAACGATGTTGTCCGACAAGACAAATCAACATCATCAATTGTGTCTCAAAGTACCGGAAATATTGGGTTTTCCGTGTCAACACAAGTTTTTCTAATTACTTAATTTATGTTTAAATATTGTCACATCTACATTTAAATTATTAAACTGAACCGAGTTAACAACTTCTTCCGATGCATGTAGCTTGCCTCACCAAAAAGTGCGTCAAGATCTGCTTTTGTTCCTCCACGCTGGGAAGTGTTGGTGGTATGACGTAGAGAACCCGAGAGATATGAACTCAGGGTATGAAAAAAAGAATCTCGTTGTTTTTCTTCATGAACAAATTCACAAGACTAAAACCAAATCTTCATGGACACAGGTGTTCAAATCACCTTCTTACCTTACACCAGTACGGGCACAATTCCTTGCGCCCGTACAGCAGATCCAGAGGCGCAAAGCCATCCGCCGTTACACCATACCCTATTGGGAGCGAATGTGAAAGAACAAACCCAAAAGGAATGGCAAAGGATGTTCCACAAGCTGAGGCATTTTGTACATGAAGCACTCTCCTCCATAAGAGGCAAAGCATAAAAAGAATCAGGCGAAAGCTACTTTGTTTAATTGACCTGAAGTTGTTGACGGAGAACAAACACAATGCCGCAATTAAAAGTCAAATCGCTGGAAATGAGGACACCCCAAGCAACCAAAACCGCCGTTATGGTCATCGGAGGCGCAGAAGACAAAGTACATGGACGCGAAATTTTGCGAACATTTGTCAGTCGGTCTGGTGCCGGCAATGGCCACATTACAATTATCCCGTCTGCCTCCCGCGAACCAAGCATCATAGGTGGTAGATATATTCGTATTTTTGAAGAAATGGGTGCTAAGAAAGTCGAAATCTTAGATATTCGAGAACGTGATCAGTGTAAAGATTCTTACATCCAAGCATCTCTAGAAAACTGTACAGGAGTATTTTTGACAGGCGGAGATCAATTGCGTCTGTGTGGGGTTTTGTCAGATACACCAGCAATGGATATTATCCGGCAACGCGTTAGATCTGGACAACTCACCGTAGCTGGGACGAGTGCAGGAGCAGCTGTGATGGGGCATCACATGATCGCAGGGGGTGGTAGCGGCGAATCGCCAAATCGCTCCCTAGTGGATATGGCTACAGGTTTAGCATTGATCCCAGAGGTGATAGTAGATCAACACTTCCACAATCGCAATCGTATGGTGCGGTTGATGAGCGCGCTTGCAGCTCATCCAGATCGCCTAGGGATTGGGATTGATGAAGATACATGTGCCATGTTCGAGCGGGATGGTTGGCTACAAGTCCTAGGAAAAGGTAGTGTTACGATTGTAGATCCAACTGAGGTAACTCACACGAATGAGCCACATGTGGGAGCAACTGAACCGTTAAACATCCATAATCTACGACTGCATCTTCTCAGTCATGGTGATCGTTATCACATGTATCAGCGTACAGTATTACCTGCTGTGTACCGTGTCTCCAGCTGACGATATGAGTAGCTGATGTTACATTGGTAATCGAAACGAACACTGAATTGACCGCTAGATTTTAGGTTGCTTGCAGCCAAAAAAATGAGAATAATACGATGTAAGAAGAAAAAACTGTTTACTATGAACAGTTAAGCGGTCAATTCCAGTAAGAAACTAGAACATTGGTTCCGAATCTCCATCTACCTATTTCCCATGAGAATCCTCAAGATCCAGACCTTACGCGGCCCCAACTATTGGAGCATTCGACGCCACAAGCTAATTATCATGCGCCTCGATTTAGAAAACCTTGCCGAGACGCCCACAAATGAAATTCCCGGCTTCTATGAAGGATTAGTGGAGGCACTGCCGAGTCTGGAAGGTCATTTTTGCTCACCGGGCTGTCGTGGTGGTTTTTTGATGCGAGTGCGCGAAGGCACCATGATGGGTCATGTTGTGGAACACGTAGCCCTAGAATTGCAAGATTTGACTGGAATGAACGTAGGCTTTGGTCGGACCCGAGAAACATCAACATCGGGAGTATACCAGGTAGTGCTCGAATATCTGAACGAGGAAGCGGGACGCTACGCTGGCAGAGCAGCAGTGCGGCTATGCCAAAGTATAGTTGATCGAGGTCGTTATCCAAAGGCAGAGTTAGAGCAAGATTTGCAAGACCTCAAAGACTTATGGCGTGACGCGGCTTTAGGACCGAGTACGGATACACTTGTCAAAGAAGCAGAAAAAAGAGGCATTCCTTGGATGCAGCTCGGCGCACGCTTTTTGATTCAGTTGGGCTACGGCGTGAATCAAAAGCGAGTACAAGCGACGATGACAGATCATACCAGCATCTTGGGAGTAGAACTCGCCTGCGATAAAGAAGCCACCAAACGCGTTCTTGCCAACGCTGGAGTCCCAGTACCAAGAGGTACCGTGATCAACTTCTTGGATGATTTACTAGAAGCCATAGAATACGTTGGCGGCTACCCTATTGTCATCAAACCTTTAGATGGCAATCACGGACGTGGTATCTCCATTAATATCACTTCCAGGGAAGAAGCCGAAGCTGCCTACGATTCTGCTAGACAGGTTTCCCGAGCAATTATTGTTGAGCGGTATTACACTGGGCGAGATCACAGGGTATTAGTGGTGGATGGCAAAGTTGTGGCAGTTGCTGAACGTGTGCCCGCTCATGTGGTGGGCAATGGCAAATCTACTGTCTTTGAACTGATTGAAGAAACTAACAAAGATCCAAACCGTGGTGACGGACATGATAATGTCCTCACCAAAATTGAACTCGATCGCACCAGCTACCAACTCCTGGAAAAACAAGGTTTCACTCTTAATAGCGTGTTACCTAAGAACGAAATTTGCTATCTGCGGGCAACGGCAAACTTGAGTACAGGGGGCATTGCCATAGACCGTACAGATGAAATTCATCCAGAAAATATTTGGCTGGCACAACGGATAGTGAAAGTTATCGGTTTGGATATTGCAGGAATTGATATTGTCACAGCGGATATTAGCCGTCCCTTGCGAGAAGTGGATGGTGTGATTGTAGAAGTTAATGCCGCTCCCGGATTCCGGATGCATGTTGCTCCAAGTCAAGGGATTTCTCGTAATGTCGGAGGAGCAGTCATAGATATGCTGTTCCCAGCGGATAAAATCACTCACATACCCATTCTTGCTGTAACGGGCACCAACGGCAAAACCACCACGACTCGGCTGTTGGCACACATTTTTAAGCAAACTAACAAAGTCATAGGTTATACAACTACGGATGGGACATATATCGGGGATTACTTGGTAGAGTCAGGAGACAATACAGGTCCCCAAAGTGCCCAACTCATCCTGCAAGATCCAACAGTGGAAGTGGCGGTACTCGAAACTGCTCGTGGTGGTATTCTTCGGTCTGGACTGGCTTTTGAAAATGCTAACGTGGGCGTGATATTAAACGTTGCCTCTGACCACCTGGGCATAGGCGATATTGATACTATTGACCAGTTGGCGCATCTCAAGAGTGTGGTTGCTGAAGCTGTGTTTCCTGACGGTTATGCAGTCCTCAACGCTGATGATCACAGAGTTGCTGCTATGGCAGAAAAAACAAAAGCCAATATTGCCTACTTCACTATGAATCCGGAATCGGAATTGGTGCGAAAGCACATTCAAAAGGGAGGAGTAGCCGCAGTCTATGAAAATGGCTATCTGTCAATCTTAAAAGGTGATTGGACGCACCGGATTGAACGGGCAGAAAATATACCCCTGACAATGGGTGGACGTGCGCCGTTTATGATTGCCAATGCTTTAGCAGCTTCTTTGGCAGCGTTCGTACAAAATGTCACCATAGAACAAATTCGTGCTGGCTTAAATACCTTTCGCGCTTCGGTGAGTCAAACACCCGGACGAATGAATTTGTTTAATTTGGGGAATTATCACGCTTTGGTAGATTATGCCCACAACCCAGCTAGTTATCAAGCGTTGGGTGCTTTCGTCCGCAATTGGATTTCTGGCAAACGGATTGGAGTTGTTGGCGGACCTGGCGATCGCCGCGACGAAGATTTCGTTATGCTTGGCAAACTAGCAGCGGAAATTTTTGACTCTATCATCGTCAAAGAAGATGACGATACTAGGGGACGGGCACGCGGTAGCGCTGCTGATTTAATTGTTCAAGGTATCAAGCAAGTTAACCCCAACTACCAGCATCAAAAAATTCTGAGCGAAACAGAAGCCGTTAACAGAGCATTGGACATGGCTCCAGATAACAGTCTAGTGGTCATTTTGCCAGAAAGCATTAGCCGTGCTATTGCCTTAATTACAGCACGTGGAGTCGTCAAAGACGACATACTCCAACAAACTAACCCGTCTACCATAGATTCTCAAGTTGGGGTGAAATCAACTGTCGTCAACACGCTGTTATAGTCCGAATCAGGCAGCACTTGATTCGGGTTTCCCGACTTGAAGTGAGTGCCGTTCATTTGTCATTACGAAAAATAAACGACAAACGACAAAGGACTATTGTTTTTCTTCTTCCGGATTAGTATCCTCACTGGGATTTTTCAGTTCCTCCTTAAAACCCCGCAGAGTTTTCCCCAGTGCGCTGCCTAACTCCGGAATTTTTTTTGGTCCAAAAATCACGACAGCGACCAAAACAATGACACCTACTTCCGTCCATCCCAATCCAAACATAAGCCTCTACTCCATAAAACTAATACAACGCCACACAAGTCTAGTATTTAAGTATAATTTCTGCTTCACTGGGCTTTTCACAAAAGTATGTAAAACTGGGCGAGGATGGACAATGCGACAGCAACAGAGGGCATCCATCGCCTAATTTTTTTGTCAAGAAAACTATAGCGATCGCCACAGGCAACCTAGGTGGGCACGACGATTGCTCGTGGCAGTCTTGCAGTTTTACACAAGTTCAACCCCTTCACTAAGCTTACTCAATATTGCCCAAAGAGCAAAATTGGGCGCACTTGTGTGTCAGGTTTCTTGTCAGAGTTTTAAACAAGCACCCGAGCATGCTCCCGAAGCGTGGATTCAAGCAGGACGTCAATTCTAGACGGTGGCTTTGTTTGAGCGGGATTTACCCAACGATTATGTGTGTGGGCGCAGTGAACGACGCACTACCAAAGCTACTATCAACTTCACAGATTTTCGGTCAATCTTTTAGTTTTTTATCTTTTGTTAGAATAAAGATTACAAAAAGTAAAGAATTGTACGTAATTAGATGATTTGCAAGACAAACCATAGTAGAAAATAAAGAAAATATTAATTTGTCAGTTTTCTCTATCTATTCATTCATGAATCGAATAATTTTCACCGCTATCTTTAAAAAAAATCACGCACGCTCGGAGTCATATTTCCATGCAGCTACTTCCACGACCTCAGCATAATAACCAGCGACGCTTAAAGTTGGAGCCTGAGCCACTGTTGAATATGACACAGCTTTCTGCATTTGAAAAACCAAATACTGTAAGCGCAAATACCTTACAACCGTGCGAGAAAAACAATCCAGACAAGAAGCTAGACCAGCGCATTGCCATTTTTATTGATGGTGCAAACTTGTTTTACTCAGCTATGCACCTCAATCTTGAAATTGATTACACTAAACTGCTGCGCTACCTAACAAAAAAGCGTCAACTGCTTAGGGCTTACTTTTATACAGGTGTTGATTACACGAATGATAAACAGCAAGGTTTTTTGATGTGGATGAGTCGCAATGGCTATCGTGTAGTGAGTAAAGAACTCATTGTGCTCCCTAATGGCTCTAAAAAAGCGGATTTGGATGTAGAGATTGCTGTCGATATGATGACCTTAGCAAGGTACTGCGACACTTTAGTTCTGTTGAGTGGAGATGGCGACCTTGCTTATGCTGTAGATAACATTACCTACCGAGGAGTTAAAGTGGAAGTTGTTGGTTTGGGTTGTATGACTAATGAAAGTCTGATTAGGGTTGCTGACTCTTATACTGACCTTGAACTTATCAAACAAGACATTCAAAAAAAGGTATCCACTCAATAACTCGGGTGTTTCATTTTTTCGATCAATTTTGCTAGTCCATGCTGAAATCGATCAACTGCCAGGTTAATAAATTCACGCACGGTAGGCGATAGACTTTTATGCCAGGGATACAGGGCGGTGATATTAACAGATCAAACCCTGACTCAATCAAATCGACATACCTGTTTGATAATTCAATCACGCAGGGGCTATGTAAAGAAAAGTAAAGTTTGAAAATTCGTTTGTAGTAAGCGCTTACTACAAACCTTTAATTTTTTGCGCCGACTTATTTAATGTTAATTACCCCAAGGATTCGCAGGTTGGTCATTAATGCGAACCCAAAAGCGGTTAGGAACAAAACCGTTTATCTCGTCCTCGCCTTCTGCCCAGAAACTCCATCCAGCGTTAGGATCAGTACCATCATGGAATTCTGCCATACGATATCCAGAAATACCGCGAGTAATTTGTCCTGCCTTTTCGCACATCTTGTCTGCAACTGCAACAGACGTTAATTGCTTCCCTTGGATATTGGGAATCACCAACACTGTACCGCCAGACCAAGAGCCTTTAGTCGCACCACCAGGTCTTACACTAGATGGCGGCAGACTTGCTGGTGCCGGAGCGACTGTCTCTTTATTAATGCAGAGCAGCGCTCGATATTCATTAATACTAGTGTCACCTTGATAAGGATTAGTACCACCGGGTTGACCATTATCCGAACCAAACAAAGCATAACTTCGTATTTTGAGTCCAGCTACTGCGTTTCCTAGAAAATCGAAGCCCGAATGTAAGGATAATGCGTGGACATGTCCAATTTTAAGTCCACAAGGCGATACCAGTTCTTCAGAAAGCAGACAGAGAGTTCTTAGACCGATTCAAGAACCGAAGCCCGAATGTAAGGATAATGCGTGGGCATGTCCAATTTTAAGTCCACAAGGCAATACCAGTCCTTCTCAGAGTTCATTTAAGTAAGTACTCGTCCTGAACTTAATAATGTTACGAATGACGTTGCAATCGAAAAACTTCAAGCACTGAAATCTTCAGGACAAGCAACCAGCGATGATTACATACTTTTGGGTTATTTCTACAGTCTAGAGAAAAAATACGACAAGTCAGAGGCTAACTACCTCAAAGCCTTGGAACTCGCAACTGATGATGGTAGAAAAGCTATCATCAAGCAAGAACTCAAAAAAGTCCGTGATCATAATGTAAAGCAATAACTTAAATAGGTGGCTATAGTAGCAAACAAAGCCGGTGCGATTCGTTGTTAGTGGAATCACGGTAGCCAGCCCGTACATACACTAACCAACCAATGTAGACGACTACTGAGGTTGAACTCTTAGATCGATGTAGGTGAAAGTCCTACCCGCCAGATTCAAGCGTGACTCCTTATCTGCCTCCACCGAACAAGCTCGATTCTTGTAGAGTGAAGCGAGGAACAGGGCACAATCAGACGGCTGTTATGGGCTGACACTGGTGCTAACAGGGAGTTCCAATGGTGAAACTGAGCCTAAAAAAGTGACCTAGTTTGAAGCAAGGCATAACCTAAAAACCTTGACTTTATCAGAGCTAAAACCCGCTGCATTGTCGGCTTAATAGCAGCATGAATCCAGGGTTTCTGATGGTTAAATTGGCTACACCTAACGGAACACAACAATCATCTAAGGGAACGAATAAAAACGAATCAAAAGTCCTGGGGCGGTCGAACCCCAGGTAGGTAAGACGAGATACGGAACCCTTTTGATTCGGGTAGGATGCGAAGTAATTTTCGCAAGGTATTCAGAAAATACTTTTTGGAGTCAGAGCATGATTGGACGCATAGACAACTATAGCGAATCTTGGAAGACGTTACCGTGGAAGAAATTTCGCCGAGACGTATTTCGCCTACAAAAGAGAGTATTCAAAGCAGTTCGAGAAGGAAACAAGCGTAAAGCAATGTCACTTCAAAAACTTATTCTGAAATCCACTGCGGCTAGATTATTGGCAATCCGTCAAGTATCACAGCTAAATGCTGGGAAGAAAACAGCAGGAATCGACGGCAAAAAGTCTCTTACATTTAAGGAACGTTTTGAATTAGAAGAACTGCTAAAAGCATCCAGTAACAATTGGAAACACCAAAAGTTACGCAGTATTCCCATTCCCAAAAAGGACGGTAGTACTAGAATGCTAAAAATTCCAACTATTGCGGATAGGGCTTGGCAATGCCTAGCAAAATATGTAATAGAACCAGCACACGAAGCAACATTCCATGCGAGAAGTTACGGGTTCAGAACAGGTCGCTCGGCACATGATGCCCAAAGATATCTATTCAACAACCTACGCGACACTTGCAAGGGAAAAGATAAAAGAGTTATAGAACTCGATATCGAGAAGTGCTGAGTCCCAAGGGGACACGCTGCGCGAACGACAGGATCTCACACAACGCCATAATGGAAAACCTTATAGCCCCCAAAGGCATACAGACAGGAATATACCGCTGCCTAAAAGCAGGAACTAACCCTGGCTTTCCGGAACAAGGAACCCCCCAAGGTGGCGTAGTGAGTCCTTTATTAGCAAACATCGCCTTAAATGGAATTGAAAGTATTCACCAGTACAAAGGAACGAGGGGCATAATAGAACCATCAATCCGTTATGCGGATGACATGTTAATAATACTTCGACCCTCAGACGATGCGAACGAGATACTTGAAAGAATTAGCCAATTTCTAGCCCAAAGAGGAATGAAAGTAAGTGAGAAAAAGACAAAGATAACCGCCGCGACAGATGGATTTGACTTCCTTGGCTGGCATTTTAAAGTGCAAAGTAACGGAAAATTTAGAAGTACTCCCTCAGCGGAGAATTTCTTGAAATTTCGTCAGAAGGTAAAAGCTATCGTTAACAACTCGAATTATGGTTCTAAGGTAAAAGCCGAAAAGCTAGCACCAATAGTTAGAGGATGGAGAAATTACCACAAATTCTGCAAAATGGACGGGTCACGGTTCTCCCTGTATCACATTCAAAGCAGAACAATAAAGGTATTCAACAAAGAAGCTAAACAGAATCGCCACTCTAGCAAGAAATTGCTAGAAAAAGCTTTTCCTAAAGTCTCTTACTCCGAAAATGCCCACATCAATGTCAAAGGGAATAAATCACCCTACGACGGAGATTTAACATACTGGAGCGAACGTAATAGTAAGTTCTATGATGGGGAAACCTCTAAAGCTCTTAAAAAGCAAAACCATACATGTGGATATTGTGGCTTAAAATGTACAAGCGAAGAACGAGTACATTTGCACCACGCAGACGGGAACCACAACAATTGGAAAACCAAGAATCTGATTGCTGTACACGAATCCTGTCACGATTATATCCACATGAGCAAAAGGGTTATCCCTTAAGAATATCGGGAGCCGGATGCACTGAAAAGCGCACGTCCGGTTCTAACAGAGAGGGGCGAGGCATAAGCGCGACTTGAAAGGTCGTTTAGAACGGAGAGCCGACTCTCCTAGAGAATTCACACTCTCTACCCTAATGTAAAAGACTTTCCGGAGTCCGGTCACGCCCAAGTAGGTAACGAAACAGGCGGAATGCAGACCACAAACGTAACCTTAACTACTAGCCCAAAGTGGTAAGGAGCAAGAGGGAGTTCTCCCAAGATGAACAAAAGTAAATTGATGTTTAAACTGCGTCATCGCACAGGGAGCCAAATCAGGCTGACAGGTTCCAACCAAAAGGTAAGTGGGTAGATTTATGGTTTTATGCTCTATAAATCGTGTGAATATAACTCCCACCGCAGGAAAGTCAACATCTAAAGGAGAATATACACTAAGCGAAACAACAAGGTAAACCCCATAGAGTCTATAGGATGTCGATACCAATAGTAAGCTAACCGCAAGGAAAGCAGAATCCTCTGGAGGGTAAAGGATGGAGTAAAAAGCAAAAGCCCGTTTGTAATGAACGAGATAGGGGTTCAAACTTTGCCCCTGACCGAAAGGAATAGCAGACTTACTCTGGGTCTTATGAGAAAGAGAAACTCACAAAGAAACTTAATTCAAGGACAAGTTAGATGTCGTACCTCGGTACAACAAACGGACTAAGAAAACCACTAGAAGATTGGAGCCAAATCAACTGGCGAAAAATCAACAAAGCGGTTAGGAATCTGCGTCAAAGAATCTTTCTCGCGAGAAAACTTGGTAACTGGCGGAAGTTGAGAAACCTCCAAAAGTTAATGCAAAGAAGCTACGCCAACCTATTACTCTCTGTTCGGAAAATCACTCAGACCAATAAGGGTAAAGCAACGGCAGGAATTGACAAAGAAATAATCAATACCCCAAAGCAGCGAGTGAAGCTGGTAAACAACTGGAGTGGAGGAAATCAAGATCCTACAAAACGGGTAATGATCCCCAAAGCCAACGGTAAGAAACGACCGCTCGGAATCCCAACCGTGCGCGACAGAATCGAACAGGCAATAATAGTCAATTCACTAGAACCCGAATGGGAAGCCGTATTTGAACCAAACTCCTATGGATTCAGGTGCGGTAGAAGCTGTCATGATGCCATAGCACAAAATTGGATAAGATTAAATGCAAGTCCAAATGCTAGAAATAACTGGGTTTTAGAAGCTGATATTCAAGGATTCTTCGACAATATTGCCCATGAATCTATCCTTAGACAACTAGGTAATTTCCCAAACAAAAACCTAATCAAAGGATGGTTAAAAGCTGGATTTATCTTTGAAGGGATATACAGCCCGACAGAAACGGGTACACCACAAGGAGGGGTTTGCTCCCCGCTCCTAGCCAATATCGGATTGCATGGATTAGAAACCTTTATAAAATCCACCAATCCAAAACTTGGAGTGGTTAGGTACGCTGATGATTTTATAGTCACAGCTAGAGACAAAGGAAGCCTCGAAAATGCCCAAATCCAGATTCAGCAATGGCTGTCAGAAAGAGGTTTGAATCTCAGTACGGAGAAAACGTTCATAACGTCAATGGCAGATGGTTTTGACTTCCTCGGCTTCAATCACCGCCATTATAATGGCAAACTGCTTATCAAACCCTCGAAAAAGAAAGTCTTAGACTTTTGTAAACGAATCGGTCAAGAAATAAAAGCAATGAACGGATGTGAACAAGAGGTAGTCATCAAAAGACTGAACCCAATTCTCCGAGGTTTTGCTAATTATTACAGAGGTGTGGTTAGTAAAGAAACCTTTGAATATGTCAAAAGTAGAATATGGCAATACCTCTGGCGTTGGGCTAAACGTCGCCATCCCAACAAGAACACAAAATGGGTACGGAAACGTTACTTTCAGACCAGAAATCGCAAGAAATGGACGTTCGCTACATCTACTAGCGACCGCCGAGGCAAACAAAAGGATTTAATCCTATACCCGATAGCGTACACGCCCATCGAACGCCATGTAAAGGTCAAGGGGGAAGCATCACCGGATGACCCCTCACTCAAAGAATATTGGGAAAAACGCCACCAAAAATATGGTAAGAGCTACTGGGAGAAAAACTCTCGGAATTATAAAATCGCTCAAAACCAAGACTGGAAATGTACCTGTGGTGAACCATTATTCAATGGAGAGGAAATAGAAACCCATCACATCGTACCTGTTGCTCAAGGTGGACTTGATGACGTAAAAAACCTTCAGCATCTACACAAAGCGTGTCATAAGCAGGTACACACAAAATCCAAGTCAACTCGCTTGAAGTAAGGCTTGAGCGCAGTGAGTGCGAAAGTCTCATGCTGCGTTCTTAGGGGAGGGGAGAGCGGTGACGCTCGAACCTTACCCGACTACCTGACATCGACTCTACCATAATAAAGCCAACAGTCTACCTTCGCGATCTGCCGCTATGCTGCAGCTAACCTATCGCCGGATTGTCTTGGAAGCCAACACTCACTTTTGAGCAGGAGTGTAGGAGATGTCACTATATTAATACGCCTAACTTCCAGTTAAATTGAGGATCGCTTCGGTAAAGTTACTATAACCCTCGTTCCTTTTCCCATCTGACTTTCTAAAGTAATATCACCGCCATGTAACTCTACGCAAATTTTCGCAATAGCAAGACCTAAGCCTGTTCCAGGAATTGCGTCAACGTTACTCCCACGACAAAAAGGTTGAAATAAATTTTTTTGTTCTCTTATTGGTATACCAATACCTTCGTCTTTGATGTCAAAGATAACTTGTGATTCACCCCCAATTAGATGGAACTGTATACTACCCCCATCTGGGGAGAATTTAATCGCATTGGACATTAAGTTGACAAAGATTTGCCGCAAAAGTCGTCCATCACCCCAGAAGCCTTTGTAATTTCCACTTATCTCATAAACGAAATGATGGCTATCGCTTAATTTTTCCTGCTGCTCTTCTATCAAGCCAGAAAAAAAGTGGTACAAGTTGAGTGGTTGTGGCTTAAACTGCGCTTTGTTTAATTCAAACTGGTTAAACACAAGCAAGTCATCGACTAGTTTAGCCATGTAGCGAGCTTTGTGTTCAATAATTTGTAGAAACTTTTGTTGTTTACACTCATCTAGCTTCTCGCCATATTGCTTGAGGGTGGATGCTGCTGTCAGAATAGAAGATAACGGAGTTCGATACTCGTAAGAAACTGTTGCAATGATTTGGGATTTAAATGCGTTAAGTTTTTGCTCGTTTATAAGAGCTGCTTGAGTTTGAGCAAGCAACTCTGCTTGTTGGATAATGAGGCGCTGTCTTTCCTTGGTTTTGGTGAGTACGCTTTGCAACTGGGAGTGCTGAATCACATTGCGGACTGCTAACTGCAACACATCCGGTTTAAGATGTTGCTTGACCAAGTAATCTTGAACACCCTTTTTCATAGCTTGTACAGCGACCGCTTCATCACCTTGGCCTGTCAGCATAATTACGGGTGCATTTGTGTCAGATATTTGCTGTGTGAGATGATCAAGGATTTCTAATCCAGTCATATCAGGTAGGTTAAAATCCAGCAGAATAACATCGCACAGTATTTTTTGGCACAAGGCAAGTGCGTCCTTTGCAGAGTCTGCTTCCAAAATCTGATAAGACTGATGAGGATCTTTTAAAAGGTATCGCCGATAGATTCTTCGATCCTCTGCACAATCATCAATGATGAGTAGCGTCCTGGTGTCTGACATAAAAGGATGAACGAGACTTGTTGCATTTGTTCAACAAGCTTTTCATCTATCATAAGATTTTTAACAAAAGTTTAAACAAATAAAAATTTTAATTTGAATGATTTATGACTTATGACTCAGAAGGGGTGTAGGGGTGTAAGGGTGTAGGGGTGTAGGAGAGCCACTGCCCTTCGGGTATCTCCTGCACAGACGCTACTTTGTAAGTCCCAAAGGGACACGCTTACGCGTATCTCCTACGGAGACGCTGCGCGAACGCTCGATTCGTGCGCTTGCGCTTACGCAGTCGCCTACGGAGGAGCCAGTACTGCGGGAGGGTTTCCCGACAGCCAGGTATCTGGCGTTGGAGACCCTCCTGCGCCGTGCTGTCTCACCGTGCGCGGGTTAAGCGCGTTGAGGAGCCACTGCGTTGCGGAGAGCAGCGCCTTGCGGAGCCAGTCCTGCAGAGAGAAGTGCCTTGCGCGGGTTCCCCGCGTTGTGGCAACTTCGGAGAGGGTTTCCCGACAGAGGGATCTGGCGTTGGGGTTCCCCCAAAGTCTGCCGGGGGAAGCAACCCAAGCGGCGAGCTTTGACCGTTGTGGCGACTGGCTGTCGGGTTCCCCCCGTTGTAGCAAGTGGCGTGCATGTGGCGTGAGCTAGTACTGTTCGCGCAGCGTGTCCGGAGTGCATAGGAGGGTTTCCCCTTACACCCTTATACCCTTACCCCCTTACACCCCTTTTGGTGAGGTTATTGACTTATACTGCCTTGCGTGGAAACATCAGGTCCGGCTGTGACTACAACAATTTTATCTGGATAAAGTAACTCACGAGCCGCTTGATTAACTTGTTCAAACTTAACTGCTTGAATTTTTGCAGTAAAATTGTGCAGTTCCTCTTTATCTAGTCCGTATACCTGATTCATCAAAATTTTGCCGATCAATTCCTCTGGATTTGCCAGGGATACAATGTAGTTGCTAATCAAGATCTGTTTAGCTGTTTCTACTTCCCGTTCAGTAACACCTTTTTGATGAATTTCTTTGAGCAGTTCACGGGTACTGGCGATCGCCTGACGGGTATCTTCTGGACTGGTTTGCATCTCAATCATGAACGTTCCAGAATCGTTTCCAGTAACGAAACTACTATAAATTCCGTAGGTGAGTCCTTGGCGATCGCGCACTTGTGCTCCCAGCCGACTTGATAAAGTATCGCCACCTAAAATCTGATTCAACACCAAGGCTGCGTAAAAACGGGAGTCTTTGCGGTTAATACCTGTGTTACCCATATAGGTAATAGCTTGAGCTTTACCTGGAACTACTGGGTTAAGGTTGATAACTTTTTCGGGCATTGATACCGTTGGATACTTTAATGTCGGTGGTGAACCCTTTGCTTTCCAGTTACCAAACTCTAAGTTTATCAGTTTTTGGATTTTTTCTGGAGCAAAATCTCCTACCAGTGCTAGCACCGTTGTATCGGGACGATAATGTTTTTTTCTAAATTCAATCACATCCTTACGGCTAACCCGTCGTAAACTTTCCTCTGTAGGGAAGACATGTAAGGGATGTTGTTTTGGGTAAACTGATTGTACAAATGTTCTTTGTGCGACTTCTGAAGGATCATCTAATTCATGCTTCAGGGCTGTTAATGCTTGTTTTCGACTCAGTTCTAACTCTTTTATAGGAAAATTAGCATTTCTGACAACATCTGCTAAAGTTTGAATCAGAACGCTTAAGTCTGCTGCCAAACTATCGCCTTCAATTCGCACACCTTCTCGGTACGTTTCAAACTCAAGATTTGCGCCTCGATCTTCTAAAGTTTTCGCAACAGTCAAAACATCTTTTGTTTTCGTCCCATTGATTAAATTCTCGGCGACAAGAGACGCCAACCCTGCTTTTTCTTCTGTGTCAAATTCCTTACCAGCTTTGATGTAGCCAGACAGAGTGACTGTAGGAGTGCTCTTATCGGGCACAAGCAATACTCGTAAACCATTAGATAAAGTGAATTGTTCTGGTAATGTATGGCTTGTAGCAACACTAGCCAAATCTACTGGTGGTAAGTACTTTGTCACTTCCTCTGTGGTTACAGATGCACCATGTGCAAAATTTTCTGTATTGTGTTTGGAAGTTGCTTTGTGATCATTCCCCTTTGTTTTTAAACGAGTCGGCTTAAAAAAGCCCACTGTACGTGCTTCTTGTTTCAGATATTTATTTGCTACACGCTGTACATCTTGTACGGTTACTTGACGAACAGCCGCCAAGTAACGGTCTGTATAACGATAATCACCAGTAGTTGTCTCATCATTACCCAATTGCAATCCCAGACTAGTAATATCACGGTTAGTTAAAACAACAGATGCTTCTAACTTCATCTTGGCGCGATTGAGTTCTTCTGCTGTGACTCCTTTTTTTGTCAGTTTGGCGATCGCACTTTTTAAAACCGAATCAATTTTTTTTACATTTTGCTCAGGATCTGCTGTGACTAACAACTCATACCAGCCTAATTCCATCAAGTTAACCACAGAAGCTGAAACATCACTTGCTAAACCTGATTCCACCAATGCTTGTTCCAGGCGAGAGTTCCGTCCATCTGTTAAAATCCGATCCATCAGATCCAACGCTGCTACATCTGGACTCTTTGCATTTGGTAACGGATACACAGCTTGCAGCAACAATCCTGATCCTGGTTCTTTTAAAACAATTGGTTTAGATTGTGAAATCTTAAGCGTCGGTTGTAAAACTCCTGAGTTCTGAGTTCTGACCCCTTCGGGGTTCGCCAGTCGCTCATGGGGGAAACCCCCAAGACCGCGCTGGCTCACTTCTGAGTTCTGATTCTTAGGTATTTTCCCAAAAATCTCTTTAACCGCTTCAAGAGTTGGTTCAGTTTGGAAATCTCCAACAATCACCAAAACAGCATTGTCAGGACTGTAGAAATTGCGGTAGTATTTCTGCACCTGCTCTAAATCAAACCTTTGGACATCAGCTTGAGTCCCACCAATCGGTAACCCGTAAGCATGGTTGGAAAACGCAGCCTTCATAACAGCGCGGTTTAAGCGGTAGTCAGGACTATTTTCGTAACCTTGCAACTCAGAAATTACAACTCGCTTTTCGCTCTGCAATTCTGTCGGATCAATCCGAGCATTTTCCATTCTGTCTGCTTCTAGCGTTAGTAAAGCCGTGAGCTTATCGCGTTCTGCTGTATTGTAGTATGCCGTTTGGTCATAACTTGTGAAAGCATTTGAGTCACTGCCCAAAGCACTCAACAACCGCCCAAATTGAATTGGGCGATTTTTTGTGCCTTTAAACATCATGTGCTCTAATTGGTGGGCAATACCATTCAATCCAGGTTCTTCGTTACGTGATCCCACCTTGTACCATACTTGTACACTCACTACCGGGCTGGAGTGAATTTCCCTACTCAAGACAGTTAGACCATTGTCCAACAGTGTTTTTTGAACATGCTCAGTCAATGAAATACGCTCTTTTTTTTGAGAAACTGTTATTTTTTGTGAATCTAACGATGAGGAAGAAGTTGTTATCTGGGTATCAAAAAATCCATCTCCAAGCAACAACACTGTCATTAGCGAAAGAGTTAACAGTAGTAAACGAAAACGGTATCGATGCACTTTCGGCAACACAGACATAAATTTTACTATATTGTCTGTAAAGGTTGTTACAAAATTTTTATTTTTCTTGAATATATTAATCTGACTTTTCTGACTAGTCTGTGATCTCAACAAGACTACAGAACGAGCAAAGTAGTATTGTACAGATAAAAAATTAGAAGTTCAACTAGGACAGTGTTGCTAATACGCGGATGAATTCTAAAGGCAAATTATCAGTATCTGCAAGAAAAGTTACTTCATAAATTTTCTGACCTATCTGCTGCTGTGTAGGTTCTAAAAGGATTTTAAGTGGTTGTAACAGGTCAGGATTACTTTTTGATAACACTAAAAAACGTTCTTTTAAATTTGTTAACCAACTAGATAAATCTGGTGTTATTTGAGTTAAATCAAACGAGAGATGATAGTACCCCACGTAGTGTTCATCTGCAAATGCATCTGGGGCAGGTTTTGGTTCAGGAATTTGGATCAGTTCAATTCTGCCGTTGAGTCCTTCCATCCAGCATGCAAGAGTATAGCCTGTTGTGAAGCGTTCACAGACTGTAAACCCTAGCTGTTCGTAGAAGGCGATCGCCCGATGAATATTTCCGGTACGAATAGAAGTGTGATGCATAATTTTTTCCTTTGTTATTTGTCATTTGCCCTTTGCTAAACCACAAAGGACAAAAAACAAATGACTCAACGCCAAAGCTCAACAAAAATAGCCTAAGTTACGGGGCGCAGCAAAACCCTCCAAAACGAGTGTAATGCCTAACTCTCAATTACTCAAATAATCGGAAATAGGGATACCGTACTGGTACACCAGGTTCTTTTTCCAAATCGAAATTAATCACATCCCAACAAGGATCATCCAAAGAATCAGCGCTAAACTCCACAGGTAAACCATAAAGTCGTGCCGGAGTTGTCTCCGACTGTCCAGAACGCCAGTTAGTGCTACGTTCTAGATAACCACTCATTAGTTCTTGATAGCGTCTAGCAATTATAACTCGTGTCGCCCGATAGCCTTGGGTATAAAGCTTGTCTAGTGCTTCATGAATTTCAAACCTAATGCCATCGGGATGAGTATGTTGCCGATACCAGTCGCTATTCCATCTGCGCCAATGACGTCCTGATTGTAGGTGGATGAGTTCCCCAGTTTCGGGATTTGCTTCAAACGCGCCGTGACGCGGGCATAAATAAGTGTCAGTTAGTGTCAAAGCCGGGATTGTTTGGCGGCAATGGGGACACTGAATTTCTGCACCGAATATGGGGTACTGCAAGGCTGGATTCATCATGAAGTGCTTACAAACATATTTTTGTCTTCACCAGTCGTGTTGGTTCCTTTTACACTTCTGCTCCACCTTGTTGGACACCGATTTGCTGCTGCCCTTGCGAGCCACGAGGCTCTACACCGTGATATCCTGGTTTTGCAACCTACCAAGGTTGGAGTTCCTCCAGTGTTCCTGGGTACCACACCTCTATTCTACCGTGTCTATCGCTTCCTACTGGTCTTCTCCTGATATTTCTCAAGCCGCCTTTATAGCAGCGAACGCTATTGTTATGGGTTCAGTCAAAATTGCAGCCGGGGTGAGCATCTGGTACGGAGCAGTTGTTAGGGCAGATGTGGAATCCATAGAAATTGGCGAATGTACAAACATTCAGGATGGAGCAATATTACACGGTGATCCTGGAAAACCCACGGTGTTAGAAGATCATGTTACTGTCGGGCATCGTGCTGTTGTACACTCTGCCTACATTGAACACGGCAGCTTGATTGGAATTGGCGCAGTTGTTTTAGATGGTGTGCGAGTGGGTAGTGGTAGCATTATTGGTGCTGGCGCAGTCGTTACGAAAGATGTACCACCTCTATCCCTGGTTGTGGGTGTTCCTGGCAAAGTCGTCCGCCAAATCTCCGAAGCGGAAGCAGCAGAACTGATTGAACATGCTGAACGTTACAAAAAGTTAGCGTTGGTTCATGCAGGCAAGGGTACGGATATTGGGTTTGAGGCACCCGAGTAAGAAGGAGTAGGGAGAAGGGAGTAGGGAGAAGGGAGTAGGGAGAAGGGAGAAGGGAGAAGGGAGAAGGGAGCAGGGAGCAGGGAGAAGGGAGAAGGGAGCAGAGAGAAGGGAGAAGGGAGCAGGGAGCAGGGAGCAGGGAGCAGGGAGCAGGGAGAAGGGAGCAGGGAGCAGGCGAAGCCCTTCGACATAGGATTTTCGTCTTTCCCACAACGCCAGGTACCTCAAGTGGGGAAACCCGCCTAAAGCACTGGCTCCCCTTACACCCCCACACCGTTCGGCGCTCGCGCTCTAGGCGTTGCCCTTACACCCCTAGTTTTTGTAAAGATTCTTTACGTATTGTTTGGCAAAGTTGACTGGTTCAGGTACAAAATAAATAATGAGAAAAGTTGACAAAACTTTAACATATATATAACAGAACAGAGAGGTGTAGATATGAGTCTTCCAGATATGCGTTTGATCATTGTTTTAGCACCACTTCTCATTGCTGCTGGTTGGGCATTCTTTAACATTGGTGCTGCTGCTCTCAATCAATTGCAAAACTTTTTGAATAGAGAAGAAGCTTAAAATCAACTGATTACCACAAAATATTTAACCGACTGTTTTGATTCATAAAGCAGTCGGTTTTGTTTATCAGTTGTCAGTTAACAGTTATCAGTGAGCCAGCGCTACAGGAGGGTCTCCCTCCGTAGGCGACTGGCGTTCGCCGTAAGGCGTGCGCTCTGCGCACACCCGAAGGGTTATCAGGTAGGAAACGGACTCGTCCACCCCTTGTTCACTGCTCACTGTTTACTGTTTACTGTTCACTGTGTAAAAAATTTAACCTACTCACCTGACTACCTTTTGTGGATATCGACTCCCTACTTCAACCCTTCCAACACTTTGGCGTTCATCTTGGATTAGAACGCATTGTTAAGCTGCTGGCAAATCTTGGAAATCCTCATGAGCAAGTTCGAGTGATTCATGTTGCTGGGACTAATGGCAAAGGTTCCGTTTGTGCTTACCTGAGTTCTATTCTCACTTCAAAAGGTTATCGCACTGGACGCTACATTTCACCTCATTTGGTAGATTGGACGGAACGTATTTGTCTGAATGAACAGCCGATTTCCTCAGAGGAATTTTGCCAGTTGTTACTACAGGTGCAAGCAGCAGTTCCCCAAGGTGAAGAGTCACCAACTCAATTTGAAGTCATTACTGCAGCAGCTTGGTTATATTTTGCACAAGCTAAAGTAGATGTGGCGGTGGTAGAAGTTGGATTAGGAGGACGCTTGGATGCAACAAACGTCTGCTCAAAACCTTTGGTCACTATTATCACTTCAATCAGCCGTGAACATTGGCAGGTTCTCGGTCCTACTGTTGCTGATATTGCCAGAGAAAAAGCTGGTATTCTTAAACTTGGGTGTCCTGCTGTTGTGGGACCATTGCCAAGGGAAGCAGAAGAAGTTGTGCGATCGCGTGCTTCAGAATTGCAATGTCCTGTGATTGCGCCTCAACCTTCCACTGCTTTTTCTCCAGGATGGGCGGAGTATCAAACACAAAGTTCACTCTTTAGAAATTCAAATTTAATTAAATACCCTTTGCCGTTACAGGGACAAATTCAGTTAACGAATTCAGCTTTGGCTCTAGCCGCTATAGAAATTTTACAAACGCAGGGTTGGAAGATGTCTGAATCAGCCATTGTTCAAGGAATGGCAAATACAAAATGGCTGGGGCGGATGCAATGGACAACTTGGAAAAACCATAAATTGTTGCTAGATGGTGCTCATAATCCAGCAGCTGCCCAAGTTTTGCGAGATTATGTAAACACACTGAATGTGAAATCAGTTAGTTGGGTGATGGGAATGCTTTCCACAAAAGAGCATGGGGAGATATTCCAAGCTTTACTGCAACCAAATGACCGATTATATTTAGTGCCAGTTCCTGATCATAGTTCAGCCAATCCTGAGGAATTAGCAAAACTGGCTCAAAGTATCTGCCCAGAATTGAGTTTTTGTCATACTTACCCAGAATTATTCTCAGCCCTTGAGGCAGCTTTTGCCTCCACGGATGATTTGGTAATTTTGTGTGGTTCGCTGTATTTAGTTGGGCATTTTTTAGGAAGTACAAATGCTTAGGTCGCTGTCGGGTTTAACAGTTACCAGTTATCAGTTATCAGTTATCAGGTAGGAAAGGGACTCGTCCAGCCCTTGTTCACCCGAAGGGTGAACGCCAGATGCCTAGGTCGGGAAACCCTCCTGCAGCACTGGACTCACTGTTTAGTGTTCACTGTTCACTGATTCGATCAGGCAGGAGAGGATAATATTGCTGCAGATAGAGATAGTATTAAATCAATGGGTGGAGTTGGGGATTGGGAGTTCTTGGATATATTGAGAACAACGAAATATAAACAAGACAAGGAAAAAATGCAAAATACTCCTAATAAAACATCCCCTTCTACTGTTAAAGTAACCGACAAGGAAGTTATCTCAAATAAGCAATACTGGGCGCTCAAGGGATGGCAGTGTGTAAAGTAGGGAGCAAGATGCTCCCACTGCTACCTTTGGGTTTGCAGTCGCCAAGTGAGGCAAAGCTGTTATTCGCGCTGTCTCACTGCTCCCTTGTATATACGGTTCATTTTTTCATTATTTTGCGTAAGTCCTGTACTTATTTATTTACGCTAACTAACGCTTCTACCAACATCTGATTTTGCTCATCCGTCCCAACCGTAATCCGCAGCTTATCCTCTAACCCAGGTTGCTTAAAGTAACGCACCAAAATTCCTCGTTCTTTCAACCCCAAGTAAATAGACTCTGCATTTCCCTCAGTCGGAGTTGCCAAAACAAAGTTAGCTTGAGAATCAAGCACTTTCCATCCCAGATTCTTCAAATCTTGCGCTAGCTTCGTCCGCGAGATTTTCACTTTGTCTGCACAAGCATTCTTGTAAGCCTGATCTCGCATTGCAGCTGTACCCACAGCTATAGCGATCGCATCAATATTGTAACTATCTTTTACCTTAAATAAGCCAGCCAGCAGTTTTGGATTTGCCACCCCAAAACCCATCCGCAACCCTGCCAAGGAATACCCTTTGGACAAAGTACGTAAGACAATCACGTTCTCGAATTCTTGCACCAAGCGCAACGCGCTATACTCAGCAAAGTCAGTGTAAGCTTCATCAACCACCACAATTCCTGACACTTGCTGTGCCAATTCCCGCAGATCATCTAAAGGTACCACATGACCAGAGGGACTATTGGGAGAAGCAATAAAGGTAATTGCTCCATTCGCCGCAATGAGTTCCTTAATTGGTAACTGAAAATCGGCAGGGTAAGGAACTTCAACCACTTGCGCAGGTTGTATGGCTGATAAAGTCCGATACAGCACGTAGGTTGGCATGGGATACAGGACTTTGCGCTCACTCCCCTCCGCACAGGAACGCACCAACACATTCAACACATCATCGCTCCCATTACCTACAATAATCCAATCTGCAGGTACTCCCAACGCATCACTCACTGCTTGACAAAACTCTCTGGCAAATGGATCAGGGTAGCGTCGTAGCCATTCACCATCTAAATTGTGCAGCACCTCCATCGCTTTTGGGGAGGGCGGATAAGGATTTTCATTTGTGTTGAGTTTGATAATTTTTGTTCCTGGTTTGGGTTGTTCACCAGGAATGTAGCCAGTCATGGCATCAATAGCAGGACGAAAGTAGCTCATAGTTAATGGTGGGAAATTATATACAGGGAATAGGGAACAGGGAACAGCGAACAAGCAAAGTATGTTGTTATATCAAATCCGTTTGTACCGGAATTATTTATCCAACACTCCCTCTGCGTTCTGGTGCGCCTGGTGCGGTTTTTTAATGATTCAGATTCAACCAGAAACGATATTAGCGCTTAAGAGCATATGAGTTAAAGGCTCAGATATTGAACCATAATTCTCGTCCGCCAAGAAATAAATTTCTTGGCTCAAAGTTTAAGTCCGTTAAAACGGACTAGGTAAGTTTTTGAGTCCGTTTTAACGGACTTTGGCTATGAGCCTTGAACTTAAGTTCAAGGCGTACTAAAGTCGAGGTGTAAGATCTGAGTCAAACTCGTTTATTGTATTACTTGCGGCAGAGCAGCCCCAAGCGCATTTCCAGGTGGAACCTGGAAACGAGATTGTAATAACTTTTAAGTTCTCGTGCTATTCCACTCTTGTGCTGCATCCTCCACAGCTTTATCTACAGTCTTCTCACCCAGCATAGCCGCTTGCAAGTTCTCGTAAATTGCTTTTTGCAAAAGTTTTATATCCTTGAGCACTGGAGTTAATATCTCTGCCTTTTGCAGTTCTTGCGCACTCATCACTCGCGCCTTATCTAAAGTCGAAGCGTTGGCAGGTGCGTCTTTGAAGTAGCTATCAGCAAGGGACTTCGTTGTGGATGGGAGAACATTCGCGGCTTTGGCAAAACTGAGTTGGTTCTCGTCATTTGTCAGGAACAAGGCGAATTTGAGGGCGGCGTCGGGTTGTTTGCTGTCGCGAGGAATCACAACGTTCATGACAGCGACATTTTTCTTGCCAGTTTCACCAGTGACTTGTGGTGCGATCGCCGAAACTTTGGCTATACCTGGCGCATTTTTATTAATGTTCTCCAGAAACTCTCCTCCAGAAAACAAGAACGCTGTTTCTCCAGCTTGGTACAAATCAACAGCACGACGATGTCCTTGTGTCAATGTTTCTTTGGGGATAAGTCCTTTTTTGTATAAGTCTACCCAATACTGAAACGCTGCTTTACCTTGTGGGGAGTTAAATGCTGCTTTACCTTCAGCATCCACTAAAGTCACCCCCATTTGTACCAAGGACTCTAACACCTCTGCAGCATCTTGGGGAACGAAAGTTACAAAAAAGGCATATTTACCAGTTTTGTCCTTAATTTGTTGAGCAGCCTGCGCTAATTCCGCGTAGGTGGCAGGTGCTTTATTGATACCTGCCTGTTTCAATAAATCAGTGTTATAAATGGTTAGTTGCGTGGTGAGGTACCAGGGAATCCCAAAACTCTTGTTATTGAGCGTGCTTGCTTGCCAAATGTTCGGTAAATAGGAGGAACGCACTTGTTTTGGGACTTTTGCATCTAAATCTAACCAGGCATTTCTTCCTGCAAGTTGGGAGGCAAAATCTGGATTGAGGTTCACAACATCAGGCGGTGTTTTTCCTGAAACGGCTGTTAAAATTTTGCTCTGCATTGCCGTCCAAGGCACGTCAACCCAACTCACTTTTATACCAGGGTTTTTTGACTCAAAAGATGTTATCAGGCTTTTAAAGTAGTCAGTAAATTGGGGTTGGAGTTGCATAGTCCAAAATTGAACATTTGCGATTCCTGATGATGCTTGTTTTGTGCTATTACCAACATTGCCTGTACCACAACTAACCATCCAACTGGTTAATACACCGACTAGTGCCCAAATAATTAGTTTTTTGAATTTTTGAATGCTAACCATCGTGCTTGTATTTTATTTAAGTCTATTGGGTTTAAGGTACTTATGAAACAATTGTGGAGATTATAAGCTAAAACAATTTCTTCGTAATGATATCAATCCTTAACAAAAAAGAACTCAGAACTCAGAACTCAGAATGAACTTCTGTACGACTGGGTGATGAGTAGAGGGGTTTAAATAACGAGAGTTAATGGCGGTGTCTACAATTGGTTTGGTGCTGCACCGATCCAAAAGATTGCTGAATTCTGCGTTCTGACAACTGAGTTCTTCTTCAATATCATTTCATTTTTAAATTTGCAATCCAACGAGCAAAACTGTAGTGAAGCTATTCAATAGTTTGTTTGGTAAATTCCAGAAAGGGGTTGGTATAGAACTGTCACCGCAACGTGTGAATTTAGTTCAACTGCGTAAGTTACGTCAAGGTTTGAAACTAGAAACATTAACATCGGTGTCTCTTCCTGAGGGGGTTTTCGTGAATAGTCAAATCGTTGACTCCCCAACAATGGCGCAATTTATTCAGCAAGCGTTAGCTGAAAGTAACATCAAAGCTTCTCGTGTTGCTACTGCTATACCGGGGCGAGAATCAATTATACGCACCATATCTGTGCCAGCGGAGTTAGATGATCAAGAACTACGCCACATGGTACTAAACCACGAAGCAGGTTTGTATTTACCTTTTCCTTGTGAAGAAGCGGATTTAGATTATCAGAAACTTGGGTACTTTGTAGATGATGACGGCATTGAAAAAATACAGATACTGTTAGTCGCTACACGAAAAGAAATTACTGATACATATATAAATACATTTGAACTAGCCGGATTGCGAATCGATGTTCTAGATATTAACATTTTTGCTTTGATTCGCACACTTCGTGAACAACTTCGAGAATTTGGTTCGCAAGAAGCAGTCGTACTCGTAGATATAGAATTTGATTGTACAGAAATAGCGATTATTGTTAACGGAATTCCACACTTTTTGCGTACAATTCCTATTGGAATAGGTCTCATGCAAACTGTCTTCTCTGAAGCAATGAACTTACCTGTTTCACAAGAGATAGAACTGTTGTATGAAATATCTATTCCTTCAAGTAATATAAATGGAGGAAAAACGGACGCTGATCATGACATTCCTGAAATCAATCTAGGCGTAGTAGCATTGATGAAAGTGTTGGAAGAACTCACTGATGAACTGCGCCGTTCCATTGATTTTTATCTCAACCAAGATGAAAATTTGCAGGTAGCACAGGTTATGCTGGCTGGACCTGGAGGCGGACTCAGACAACTTGATGATTTTTTGACACAACAATTGAATTTACCAACTTCTCAAATTGATCCAGTAGCAGCTTTGTCATTGCAAATTGATGAAGAGAAATACTCCTTAGTGGAACGTTCTGGATTGGGAATTGTGCTTGGTTTAGGAATGCGAGAGGCAGAATAACAATTCAAAATTCAAAATTCAAAGTTCACAAAAAATAAATATAAGACTCAGATTTTATTTTTGACGAAGCTAGGTACACTTTATGTTCCCTGTTCCCTGTTAAGCGTTCCCTATCTCTACGAGTCAATTCAGAAATAAAACCGGATTCCTATATAAATGTATAATATAGATATTAACTTTCTTAAAAACCGCAAAATTGAGAATAATTTTGAAGAGAAGCAACTAGGAATATCTCTACCTACAGGCAATTTAACACCAGTGTATATAGGACTAGTCGTTGGTCTATTGTTTCCAGCGTTGGTGGGAGTTGGTTGGTGGTTTGTGCAAAGTAAAAATACAGTATTAGAGCAGAACATCGCACAAATGGAACAGGAAAAGAAAAGATTAGAAGTAGAAATAGAAAGTGTTAATCAAATCCAAGTCGAAACAAGTAAAATTAAGCAGGAAACTCAAGCTTTAGTGAGTGTTTTTGACCAAATTCGTCCTTGGTCAGCTATGTTGCAAGATTTGCGCGATCGCATCCCAACAACAGTCCAAATTGATAGTATCAAACAAATCGCACCCACTACACCAACACAAGGACAATCAGCATCCAATCCTGCTGGAAGTTTAGAAATATCTGGGTTTGCTCGTTCCTTTAGCGATGTCAACGATTTCACGTTGACTTTACAACAATCTCGTTTCTTCAAAGCTGCACAAACAAAAATTATCACAGCAGAATTAGTAGATGCACCCATACAACCAGGTACTACATCTGCAACAAGCTTACAAATGAAACCACCCCAAATAGTCAAATACACAATTCAATCTAGTCTGAGTGATATTCCCGCTTCTGAATTCATTCGTGAATTAGAGCAAAAAGGCACAGTAGGACTTGTGACTCGGATTCGCAGTATGCAACAGACAGGAGTCATTCCAAGATGACGGTGGGTGATGATTTCGATTTTGTAGAAGACACGCAATTTGAGACAACTTCCTCAAGTTATCCTGTTGCTTTTGGCATCACCTTAACACCAAAAGTGATCGGTCTTATTTTAGGAGTTTTAGGGGTTGCGGGAGCAGCTTATATGCTGATGAATTTCGTGATGCCAGCGTGGGATAATTTTCAACAGCAGCAAACAAAACAGAACGAGTTACAGCAGACTATTGACCAAAAGAAAACTTACATTAAACAAATTGACAAAGTTCAACAGGAGCAAGCGCTTGCTAAACAGCAACAAATCCAGGTTTTAGCTTTATTTGCTAACGAGAAAACTTTGGATACTTTACTACTAGATTTGAATCGCTTGGTTGAGTCTAGCAACACTCAAGTTTCTGCTGATGCAGTCAAAGCTAAACTGAAGAAATATGTGCCGACTGGAAAAGCTGAACCCATTACTGATGGTAGTTTTGGTCCATTGGTAAATGGCAAATTAAAACGCAGTAGTATCAATATTGAAATTATCGGAACTTACGAACAAACACAATTGATTTTCCGCAATATAGAGCGGTTACAGCCTTTGTTAATTGTGAAAGACTATCAATCAAGTTTGGTTCCAGAACCCACAACTCAACAGGATAAAGTTATAGTGCGGGGTGTTCAAGCAACACTTATTAGTACATCTTTTCAATTACAGGCATTAATGCCACTGAGTCATGAGGAAGTAGCTGTAGTGAAAGCAGTGAAATCAAATATTAAGTAGTATTTAGCGGCATTTCGCTTATATTCATTGCCGCTTTGAGGCGATCGCGTCGATAATAAAGTGCTGTATCAGTCCGCAAATAATCATCTACTTAAATCCCTTACTCTAAACTTCAAAGCTGAATTATCAACGCTAAAACTTGATGGACACTGAACCTGTAACAGCTAAGGGAGAACCTTGAAGCACATTAGCAGCGTTTCCAACAGACACAACATATCTTGTATCGAATAAGTTCTCAATCCCTAAGCGGAATATGAGGTGATTCACCGTATATGCAGCCCCTAAATCTACCCGCACATAGCTAGGCACTTCAAAAGAATTAGCGCTGTCTCCTTGTCTTTCACTTACATAAATTAGACCACTACTGAGGCTAAGTCCTCTCAAAGCACCTTTAGTAAAGTTATACTTTGCATAAATTCCTAAACTATTGCTAGGAGAATTAATAAACGTGTTCCCGTGCAAGCCTTCGGAATTCTTATTAATTTTAGTATCCAATAGCGTGTAAGCTGCTATCAGGCTCAAGTTATCCGTTACTTTACCTGCTGCTTGCAGTTCTAAGCCGCGACTGCGAACCTCACCAACGAGGATGCTGAAATCTGGATTATTTGGATCAGGTTCTGCAATGTTGGTTTGAGTGAGGTCGAAAAGGGCACCAGTGATGCTGAGTTGATTATTCAGCAGGTTAACTTTGGTGCCAATTTCGTATTGGGTTGCCGTTTTGGGTTCGAGCAAGCTACCATCTGCACGTCTACCATCGTTTGGCTCAGTTGAGCGACTAAAACTGGCGTACACAGAAGCAGAATCTGTGAAATTATAGACTAATCCTACAGTAGGAGAAATAAAAGTTGTCTGTGCATTTGTTTCAACAATTGTGGGATTTGCAGGCTTAAACTTGGACTTAAATGAGCCATAACGTAAACCCGCAAGAACACGAAATTGCCCAAGTTTCATGAAATCTTGTATGTAAATACCATATTGTTTGTTGCTATAAAACTGGTTACCTAAATTAAAGTTAGGAAGTGGTTCGTTAAAAACAGGATTGAGTGGGTCAATAGAACCAACAATCAAATTGCTGATGTTTAAAATTGTGTCAGCTTTGAAGGTATTGTACTCAAAACCGACCAGTTGTTTGTGTTCCGATGCGCCTATTTTGAAATTGCCTCGTAACTCAGCCTTCAAATCTCCTTGAGTATAACTTTCTGTGAGTGGTCGGGTTATAAACCTTAACCTGTCTTGATTAAACACTGCAGCAGAGAAAATATCTAAATCTCGGTTGATGTCAATATACTGACCACTGAGATTGATCGACCAATTTTTGGTTAATGGTTGGTCAATATAGGTACTTACCCGATAGTTATCCCGTTGACTACGATCGCGCGGATCAACGTAGCTGCGATCGTAAAGAAATTTGTTTTTAAAAAACTTGATTCCGGAATTAAAGTTTAGCTCTTGCTGAAAATAATCACCTTCAAGTGTTATTGAACCACCATTGCCAGTTAACCATGTAAGCGTTGACGCAATTAAAAGACGGTTGTCCTCAACGTTATCGTAAAACGAATCAGCATCTTGAGCCGCTCCTACAAACCGATAAAGCAATGTCTTCTCTGTATTTAGTGGACCTGTAAAATCGACTTCTCCACGGTAGGAATTAAAGCTACCTGCCTGAAAAGTAATATTATTACTTGATGTTGCTTGGGGCTTTTTCGTGATGTAGTTGACCACGCCTCCAGGTGCGCCTGTTCCATACAGCAAGGAAGAAAGTCCTTTGAGAATTTCAATCCGGTCTACATTTGCCAGGTCTCGAATCACAAAACGTCGGCTATCTCGTAAACCATTGATGTAAATTTGTCTGGCAACACTAAAGCCCCGAATCGTAAATTCAGGGACATTACCTCCCTGATTATCATCTGCTTCTGACCCTCTGCTGACACCAGGGATAAAGGGGATCAAGTCTTCTCCACGCTTTGGAGTCGTATCATCGATCAATTCTCTTGTAATTACTCCAATAGAGGCAGGAGTTTCCAGAAGAGGAATATCTAATCTTGTACCAGTGTTCGCGTCAGGTACTCGATACCCATCTTGCTTCCCTGTTACCACCAATTCAATTGGGTTATCCTGTTGTGCGGCTGGCTTATCTTGCTGCGTCTGGGTTGCTGGCTTTTTAGTAGTTTGCGGGGTCTCTGGTTGTGTCATAGTAGCACTTCTGCCCACGCCAAAAACCAACCCGACATTATCATCAAACAACTCAACCACAGGCAAAGCTTTCTCACCAACCACCGTCACCCGCACAGTATTTGCATCAACATTCGTTACTGTTATTTCTATAATCCCCGCAAGGGGTTTTTCGGAACGAAAGGTGAAAGCATCTGGTGAGGGTAATCGCAACTGTCCGCCCGTAATATCGGCAATAAAATTATTACCTGTACTGCGATTAACAACTTGCAGCTGATCCTTTTGGGTTGTTTCTAAGATTACCTCTAAACCTTTGTCTGTGGGATTTGCTTTTACACCTGTAATTAGTACAGTACCTCTGTGTTGCCCCCTTTGCTCTGGAGAGACATTCCTGGGGGCTGGATTCGGGGAGTTGGTTGGTGTTGCTCCCGCCTGTACTAACATAGCTGCACTGGTCGCGGGACGTTCTATTTCGCTGAGTTGGGGAATATTCTTACTTGGTTTATCCGACTTGACCGGACTTAAAGAATTTGCTATTTGAGATTGGAATTGCCGAGGTTTTCCGGAACTCGAAACAGATACCGGAGATTTGCTCTGGACATCTTTCACTACAAAATTATTTTCTAGAACTTTTCCTACTGTCTGGGTAGAAGGTTGGACTATTCCATTCTCCCGTACTTCCTCACCTTTTGCGGGAGTACCAATTAAAACAATAATCCCGCTTATAAGCAGAAAGCTTTGAAATAGTTTATCTCTTTTCATTTATTACCGTTACCCATCCCTCTCCCAATTGTTTTGGATGTTTCCAGGTAATATCCAAATCATCGGTTAGATCACTGTACTGCTGCGTCTGATCCACTTCTTCAAACAATTCACAAGAGGCTTGGTGTGAGAGTGCGATCGCCATATCAATCTGCCAATTCAGCTAAAATGCTTAAATTAATGATAAATTTAGCATAACCATACAGAGTTTAATTACAAAACTCTCCAGTAAAACAGTTGCAGTTGCAGTGATTGCACCCCAAAACCAAACAGAACTTGTCAATAAGAAAATTTTTACTATAGTGTTATCAGAAAGCTACTTTGGTTGCTAGCGTCCTTGTTGCGTAGGCGCAGGTTGCACTTCCACAAAGCTCAGTGACCGTCGTAGACATCGCTGTTTGGTCAAAGTCACATCTAAGACGACTGGAAAACTAGCGATCGCTTGTTAATCGAATAGCGATCGCCATAAGTTATGAGCAACAAAGTGAGCTAGTTAAAACTCCCAACTGATGGAGCCAGTAATGGTAAACGGCTCACCTCTGTTGATATAATTTCTGCCATAGGCGGAACTGGCGTAGTCTATATCAAATAGATTACGGACGTTGAGTGCGGCCTGGAAGCGATCGCGACGGTAGTAAAGGGCTGCATCAGTACGCAAGTAATCCTTTATCTGAAACGAGTTAGCTAAATCACCCTGTCTCTCGCCTACATAAAATAGCCCAAAACCAAATCCTAACCCTTGCAGAGTGCCCTGCTGAATCTGATATGTAGTCCAAAGGCTTGCTTGATTTGTAGGTACATTATTGAGTCGATTACCAACCGGAGTAGTAGTATCCTTGGTGACTTCTGCATCAGTGTAAGCGTAGGCAGCAATCACCTTCCACCCAGGTAGAATCTCACCTGCAACATCTAACTCAATCCCTTGGCTGCGTTGCTCTCCAGTCTGAATCGAAAACACGGGGTTGTTTGGATCGGTCGTTGCCACGTTAGTCTTAGTGAGATGATAAGCCGCTAAAGTTGTGGAGAGCTTACCCTCTAGCCAATCTGCTTTGATGCCAACTTCGTACTGAGTGCCTTTGGTGGGATCAAAGGGTTGAGTAGCGGAATTAAAGAAGGTTTGGGCGCGAAATGAGCGACTGTAGCTGGCATAGAGAGAAATCGTATCACTGGGCTGATAGACTAAACCGATCCGAGGACTAAAAGCTCCAGCATTTCTTTCTGGCTCATCTGTGGTATTTCCCAGTGAGCCAAAATCACCAATTTCAAATGTGCTAGAAACCCAATCATAACGACCACCAATCAGCAGTTTGAAATTTTCAGCAAACGTAACTTGATCCTGAAGATAGATTCCATAGGAACGCACCCGGTTTTGAAATTTGAGAAATGGATCATAAGTTGGCTCTGGAACATCATAATTGGGGTTGTTCAGGTCAAGAAGGGGTAAATTGGTATTAAACAGCCCCTGGTAAGTATCAGTATAATCATTGACATCAAAGCCAATCAGCAGTTGATGGGAAATTGATCCTGTTTTGAACTTGCCTAATAAATCGATTTGTCCGAAGTAGTTATCATAGCCATAGTCCAAATCGTAGGACTCTACTGTGGCAAAGCGATCGCCCGTCACATTGGTTGTATAAGTTTGGGTTTGTATGAGTTTAGAAAGTAGCCCCGCAAAATTATTCCGAACTTGCCAGTTGTCATTAAATTTGTGAGTTAAAGTGTAGCCAAATCTTTGGGCGGACTGTTCGCTATCAGTGAAGTTGGGGTAACTAGTATAGAGATTTCGTGGAGTTAGACGATTATCACTCAGTAGCAAACCACTACTCACAGCAGGATCGGCAACAAATTTAGTGTACTCATAGTACACATTTAACTCTGTATTATCCCTTAGTTCCCAAGTGATTGAGGGTGCTACTGTCACCTCATTCTTCTCGACGAAATCTTGAATATTGCCTTCACCTTTATAACCAGCGATTAAGCGGTACAGTAGATCACGCTTGGTCGTCAATTGGCCTGATAAATCGATAGTTGGTTGGTAGAATCCGTAGTTTCCCACCTCCAACCCAATACTGTAAAAAGGTTGACTCAGGGGTTTTTTCGTGGTGACATTGACAATTCCACCAGGTTCTGTGTCTCCAAAAAGCACAGAAGCGGGGCCTTTCACAACTTCCACTTGCTCAATTGTGCCAATGGGACTGCTGAGGATGTATGTATTAGGCGCATCTCGATAGCGATTGCGAAAGTTACCTGATTGCTCAAATCCTCGGATGAATCTGCTGGATGCGGATGAACCAGCTCGGTTGCCACCATCTATCACACCAGCGACAGTTTCCACTGCTTCCGTTAGGTTTCTCACCTTGCGATCGCGCAATACTTCCTGCGGTACAACCTGAATCGACTGCGGAATATCCCGTAATGGTGTATCTGTCTTCGTTGCAGTACTTGCATTCGGTACTCGATACCCATCCCGTTCCCCCGTCACCACCAACTCAATCGCGTCATCCTGTTGCGCTGCTGGTTGCTGTTGCGGTGCAGGGAGTGCAGGTGTTTGGGGTGGCTGCGTTGCTGTTACCTGTGATACTACCCCAAAAACCAAACCCGCATTATCATCAAATAACTCAACTGTAGGTAAAGCTTTCTCACCCACCACCGTGACTCGCACAGTATTTGCATCAATATTCTGTACTGTTATTTCAGTAATTTCCGCAAGTGGTTTTTCGGAACGAAACGTAAAAGCTTTGCCTGACGGTAAACGCAACTGCCCACCAGATAAATCGGCAATAAAATTATTACCTGTACTGCGATTTGTAACTTGTAGTCGAGTTCCTTGGGTTGTCTCTAAAATTACCTCCACACCTTTGTCTGTAGGATTTGCTTTAATCCCCGTGACGTGATTGCTACAACTGAACCTGGTTGGGTAGGAGGGTTGTTTGGTGTTGGCGACTGTACCAGCATTTGAGCGCTATTAGCGGGAAGTTTGATTTCACTCAGTTGGGAAATATTTTTACTTGCTTCATCCGACTTTGCTCTTTGCGGTAAACTTGCACTTTGAGACCGTTTGAGTTGGGGTTTCCTGGAACGAAGGACACCAACTGGAGATTTGGCGATGACTACGCCCGGCTTCGGCAACGCAAATTCTTTATCTGTAACTGCAACCTTTTCATCTATTTGATCGCTACTTTCTTGTGCCTTTGCTGGTTGAGCTACCAGCACTAATAAAGCACCCATTAAAGATAAGCACTGTAGCTGATTCAACATTGCTCACACCACACTGAAAAATACTCTCAATTACTCTATAACTTTGTTCAGTCCAGAGGAATAGAGTTTTGATCGCTAGACGGAATTTTTTTGATCGCTAGACGGAATTTTTTCGTTGCTTTTTGTATTCTTTGGGATTTAGTCCAAATTTCTCTCGGAATGCAGCCGCAAAATAACCCCGATTAGCAAATCCCACCAGCCGCGAAACTTCCGTCGTACTTATATCTTCCGTTTCCAGTAGTTGGCGGGCTTGTTCTAAGCGATAATCACGCAAGTAGCTAAACACTGTCTTACCAAACACTTGACGAAATTCACGCTTGAGGGTGCATTCGTTTAGTCCTGCTTGCCTTGCTAACTCGCCCAATGAAAGCGGATGATCTAAATTCTGTAATAAAATTTCTCTAGCGTGATAGATGCGATCGCGTCGCTCTGGCTCTAAACTAACACTTTGTATTTGCCCTTTGTAAATTTCTGCCTCTTGCTCTAGTACCAATGCCACTACTTCCAGTACTTTTCCTTGCAAACACATCCGTTTAGTAATACCCTGATAGGGACAGCGTAAAATTTGCCACAACATACGCTTCATCATAGGTGTTATACTTCCACAGCGCGTGTAGTGTTCTTGATCGGGTTTACGAATCAAATGGCAAAATTGGGCAGGAAGCTGTCCTTGGAAGTTGCCAATGAAAGAATGTAGCACCTCTGGTTGCATAGAGACTGTTACTTCCAAAACATAATCGCTGTGAACACTATCTATTGTGTCTTTGGGGGCTATGCCGCTACCATAAAGCACGTACTGATGGTCACCCACCTCAGTATATTTATCCTTGTGTTGTCCACAGAGATGGAAGTGAAAATCTAACCAGCTTTCCCGTTCTGGGCGAATAATAAGCAGGCGATTGCACCATCGAGAATTATCAATGTGTAGTTCCAGCCCTTCCCTTAGTATAATTTTTCTTGAATAGCCATGTCCCACAAGCATAGGCGTTAGCTGCACCATATCTAGCTCGTCATCGGGATCTAATTGATAGCAATCTTCAACAGTTTCATCATATAAATCGTCGAAGGCTTCCTCTGAGATGCTGATCGTCAAGTTGCTTCACTTATAAAAAGATTTAATTAAGAAACTATATCATTATTTGCTAATTTCCGAAAACGATACGGCGGGGAAAAAGGCGATCGCTCGCAACTTCCACTATGTATACTTGGGAACAGTCGCAGATCTTGAAAATTATCCAGAGTACAAAACATCCGTCTGGGATTTATTTGAATTAGAAAAAGCTGTGTATCAGTTGAAGAAACGATCGCTTGCACTGAAATAGCTGATACCAATAAATCGTTCTGAGGTTCCTCATTCGTCTGTAAATCGCGCCTTGAGGTAGCTTAACCATTACTCAAGCATTTGCTCAATGACTGACAATGGCAAAAATAGTTCTAAAGACGCATCTTCCAAGCTGACGAAGCCATAGCCAGAGTAGTAGGTTTTTGCACTTTCATCTTTTGCATCAACAAATAAACCAATGCTTCCCGCATTTTCTGCAACAATTAAGGCACGCTGCATTGCTTCAATCATCAAAACTTCTCCAATTCCTTGTCGCTGATAGGCTTGATCGACTGCTAATCTTGCCAGCTTGACACCAGGAACTTTTGAAGGATATTTCTTAAAAAATTTCGCGCTCAAATTGTCTACGCGCACTTCACACAATGTTAATGTGAAGAAACCAATTATCGCCTCTGGCTGCTCTGTATTAACTAGAACGAAAGTACGGGAAACACCTTTTTGGATATGCTGTCTTGCTGTTTGTTTAAGGAATTGATTTAATGCTTCATTGCCACAGTTAAAGCTATCGCGGTCATGCTGCTTACCTAATAATTCAATGACTATCACTGAAAAATTCCTTGTGCTTTTTCAAGGCTGCTTTTAACTTGGCATTCGGTACAGGAGGATTCTCAATTAGGCTAAATACCGTATCAGCATCATTTTGTGACAAAATAATCACTCGTTCATCTTCTATGATTTTTTTTGCTTCTTTCAACGCTGCCTGAATCATAAACTGATTCAAGGTAGCACCTGATAATTCTGCTGCTCTTTCTAGAGTTTCTTGAATACTCACAGCAATTCTCGCTGTTATCCGAACTGTATTTTTGTGACTATTAGACATGGAGATAATGGTGTGATGTTCTCCTAATTTTAACTTATTGGTGTCATTTTGGCACCAATAAGTTACGAGTGGGATTTCGGGAGCATTTAGCACAAACAGCCCATCAATCTCGAACTTCGGTTCCTTGAGTGCGACACAATCAAATCAATACTCGTTTAATAGTAATTCACTTTTGCAAGAAGTTTATTCCCTACTTACCCACCAATGGCAACAACAAAGTCACAAAATAATAAACCAAAGGAGCCGTGAAAATATAACTATCCGTACGATCCAAGATACCTCCATGACCAGGAATTAACTGCCCTGAATCCTTTACCCCAGCATCACGCTTGAGCATAGATTCGGTCAAATCACCCAATAAACTAGCAATACCAATCAGCAAACCTAATGCGACACCAGTAAAAACGAACTTAGGCCAATTGAGATAATATGCTGTGACGACAGCGACGATAACACTGCCAGCAATACCAAAAACCGCTCCTTCGACTGTTTTTTTCGGACTGATATTTGATAAAGGCGTTTTCCCAAAAAATTTCCCAAAAAAGTAAGCACCAATGTCAGCGGCCCAAATACACATAAATGTGAGTGCTGTTCCGGTCAGACCTTGGGGTAATGCGCTAAAATTTCCGTTGACTATATTTGTCCAAATTATGGACAGGTAATCACTCACAGGTAGATTGCTGATAGTCGCACTGTCGAGCGATCGCAACCGCACCCAATAACTCGGCAGATACCCTGTGTAAAATAGTCCTAAAATGGAAGCGGCAATATCCGCTATTGTTGCCATTTTTGGCTGAAACAGCAGGTAAAAACAAATAAAAGTGCCAGCCAGTGGCATTACGGCATCAGCCAAGTTCCGATCTAAAGTGCAAATAATGAGCAAGACTTGACTGACAAACATGGTGGTTTTAGCAGTAGGAGCTATGCCTTTTGCTCGCACCAAATCAAAATATTCTAGTTGACCTAGAAAGACAATAACCGCAAATAAAAGAGTATAAGGCCATCCACCCAAAAGAGTGGCGCTCAAAGCAAGGGCTATTGCAACAATTCCACTAAAAATCCGAGACCAGGGCATGGGCAAAAGAACGAAAAAGTCAAGAGTTAAAAAAGAAAAATGAAGATTGAAGAAATTTTGCATCTTCGTTTCTTCGTACTTCTTTGTTCGATGATTCTGTTTTCTAGTCTAGTTTCTCACCACTGAGAATAAAAATGGGATTAACCGCAGTAAAAGTCGCAGAAGAACCTCGCGTTTCTAAACGGTTCACAGCCGACTGGATGACTTCAACATTTCTCGCTTGCAGTTGGGCAAAGCTTTGAGAAATAGCATACAGACTTTCTAGATTAGCAGCTGTGGCGACAACTCGACCTGAGGGTTGCAAGTAATGCCACGCTGCCTTCATAATTTCTTGAATGGAATGTCCTCCTTCAATACAAACACGATCAGGAGCAAGTTTTAAGTTATGTAAACACTCAGGAGCGCTCCCTTCAATGACTTCGACATTTTTTACCTCAAAGCGATCGCAATTGTGGCGGATCAAGTTGGCGACTTCTTCATCTCGTTCTACAGCAAAGATCTGTCCTCTTGGGCACAGTAACCCCACTTCTATTGGAATCGTTCCTGTACCTGCACCAATATCCCATAACACAGTGTTGGGTAAAAGACGCAGTTGGGCAAGCAACAGCAGTCGAATTTCTCGCTTGCTGAGGGGAATTCCTGGCAAGCGTTCAAATAAATCATCTGGAATACCAGGAGTAATATAAGGCCAAAGTTGGCAGGGCATAGACATATTCACCCATTCGCTTATTCAAAATTAAAAAAAAGATATGTATCTAGCTAGGTTAGGTAAATAGAATAAATAAAAAGGCTTTAAATTTATATCCATAAGTAATCGTAATGAATGCTCAAGTATTAGGCGATCGCTACGAAGTACAGCAGCAATTAGGGAAAAAGACTGGGCGACGGACGCTTTTAGCTCGTGATCTTCTGACAAACGAAATGGTGGTTGTCAAGTTACTGTCTTTTAGCAGTGACTTTGAGTGGGATGATCTCAAGCTGTTTGAGCGAGAAGCTGAAACTCTAAAGAAGATAGCACATCCGTGTATTCCTCGCTATTTAGACTATTTTGAGATAAATTCATCAAATATCAAAGGGTTTGCTCTCGTACAAACTTATATACCAGCACAAACCTTAGAACAATACATCAAAGCTGGACGTACTTTTACAGAACCAGAAGTTAAACAGATAGCTAAAGCACTTTTAAAAATTCTCATCTACTTACACGAGCAAAAACCTCCTACAATCCACCGAGATATTAAGCCTAGTAATATTTTGCTGACAAATCGCTCTGGCAATAGTGTCGGTGAAATCTACTTGGTAGATTTTGGCTCAGTGCAGACTGTAGCCGCAGGTGAAGGCGGGACAATAACTGTAGTCGGAACTTATGGCTACATGCCACAAGAGCAATTTGGTGGACGTACGGTTCCGGCATCTGATCTCTACAGCTTGGGTGCGACTTTAATTTACTTAGTCACGGGGATACAACCAGCAGATTTACCTCAAAAGGACTTACGGATTCAATTTGAGCAAACGGCAATTCTGAGTCCTATTTTAACTGAGTGGTTACGCTGGATGAGCGAACCTAGTTTAGAACGACGGTTAAGTTCTGCGCGTGAAGCACTAGCAGCTTTAGAACATCCACTACTTTTACAACAACAGCACTCAGAAGAAATGCTCCTTACAGACAGGAAGAGAGGGAGTTGGTATTGGGATGGTCAACATTGGATTACTAAAGATCAAGAAGTTTCGCAAAAGCTTAACACCAAAAGTGAGTCTGGACGTCATAGTTTAACCATTCAAATGACGAAACCAGCAGGAAGCAAAATCACACTCAAGCAAGATGAAAATTCTTTTGATCTTCTGATTCCACCAACTGGTTTTCAGCCGTCGATGACGTTCATGGTTTTGTTTGCTATTTCTTGGAATACTTTTATTCTTTTTTGGACAATCTGCGCCCTTGCAGCACCTTTTCCAATAAACATACCCTTTGCTTTATTCTCGCTTCCTTTTTGGGGTGCTGGTTTTCAGATGTTGTCTTCGATTTTATTTCCTTTGTGCAGAAGGACTCGACTTCGTTTAAATCGGGAAAAAATTGCCTTCGTCTGGGATTTTTTTGGCTTGAAATTCAATCGTGTTGCTTCAGCACCAACACAGGATATCACTAAGTTAGTATACTCACCGAAGACCTTTCAAATAGATTCTCAGGGTAAGAGAGTTGACATTTTACCTCAGTTGATAATTTGGGCCGGAGTGCGTAAATATCAGCTTGGTGGTGGTCATGGTCCTATAAAATCTGAACCAGAAATTGAATGGCTTGCTCATGAATTAAGTGATTGGTTGGGTTTACCTTTGACGCAAGAATGAAAATAGTACGAAGTGAGGCAGATCAGGAGTAGATCACAAGCTTCGTACAGTTAATCTTAAACGTTAAGAGTTAAGTGTTCGGGTATTCCCTGTTCCCTATTCCCTGCAATGCATTGCGCCGCCCTGAGCACTTCGATAAACTCAGTGTAAAACTTGTCGTAAGCGCAAGCGCACGCCGTGCCGCAGGCTCAGGACTCAGGGAGCGTGGTCGTTGTGTTCCCTAGCTCAACCAGTTCGCTCATAAACCAAACCAAATTCCTATACTTATGCATTAAATTTTTAAAAAATATAACGTTTAATTGCGGTATCGTAAAAAAATAAGTTTGGTTCTCGTGAGTCAAGCTATGAGCCACTCTGATATTACCCCTACCCAAGCTACTAACCTGATTCACCACGAACCAATTTACCTGCCTACTTCAATTCAGCCTCATGGCGTACTGCTGGGGCTTAGTTCTCAGCTCGAAATTGGATGGCTGAGCAATAATACTCAAGATTTCTTAGGTAAACAGCCACGCGAATTACTCAATCAACCCCTCAGCACTCTGCTTAATGCAGAACAAGTCAAAGCTATTGAGCAGTTTTGCCAACACCAGGAAAGTAGCGTTTATTCTTTCAAGCTGTCTATCCAAACTTCAAAGGGTGAGCAATATTTTGATGCGATCGCTCATCGTACGCAAAGTACTGTGATTCTTGAGCTAGAACCAACTGATTCTATCAACCAGATCAGCTTTTTGAACTTCCATGCCTTGGTGCAAGAGGCGATCGCCAAAATGCGAACGACATCGAACCTCACAGATTTTTTGCATCTGGTTGTATCCGAAGTGCAAAAAGTCACAAAATTTGATCGGGTCATGGTCTACCAATTCGATCAAATGGGAGCAGGTTCCGTAGTTGCCGAAGTTAAACGTTCGGATTTATCACCTTATTTGGGACTACACTATCCAGCTACAGATATCCCCCAGCAAGCTAGGGAGTTGTATCAGCGCTGTCTGCTTCGATTCATTCCTGATATGAATGCTCAACCTGTCGAGCTTCTGGCAGTTGAAAATCCCGAAACGCATTCTACACCTGTTGATTTAAACTTGTCTGTACTTCGGAGTACTCATCCTTGCTGTGTTGAATATCATCAAAACATGGGTGTAACAGCTATCCTGGTGATAGCGCTTATTAAGGAACAAAAACTTTGGGGACTCATTTCTTGCCATCATCAAGCACCAAAGCATATTCCTTACGAAGTGCGGAAAATGTGCGAATTTTTAGGACAGATTGTGTCCTTAGAATTAGAACACAAAGTCAATCAGTCTGAATTAGACTATAAAATCAAGCTTCAATCGCTACAGGCAGATTTCATAGAGTCCATATCTAAAGCAGATAACTTTAGAGAAGCGCTTATTTACCCTGAGCCTCGCTTACTGGATATTGTCAATGCTCAAGGAGCTGCAGTTTGTTTAGATAATGACATTACGCTTGTAGGTGCAACACCAACAATTGAGGAAGTTCGCGCCCTTATTGAATGGGTAGACACCCAGATCACTGACAATCTCTTTTCCACGGATTCTCTGCCCAAGCTTTATCCAGAGGCTGTTGCTTTTAAAGATACTGCAAGTGGTTTGCTAGTGTTGCGAATTTCTAAACTTCGGCGCTATTACATCCTTTGGTTTCGTCCTGAAGTTATCCAAACGGTAAACTGGGCAGGTCAACCTAATGAACCAATTCAGGTTAATCCTGATGGTAGCTTTACCCTTTGTCCGCGAGTATCCTTTGAACTGTGGCAAGAAACGGTTCGATTGACTTCGTTCTGTTGGAAATCGTGTGAAGTTGAGAGTGCGATCGCTCTTAGAAATGCAATTGTGGGCATTGTACTTTCTAAGGCAGATGAGTTAGCCAAAATCAATCAAGACTTAGAGCGCAGCAACCGCGATCTCGCTTCTTTTGCCTTCGCCGCTTCTCATGATTTAAAGGAACCTTTGCGGGGCATTTACAACTACTCAAATGTCTTGCTGGAAGATTACGCTCAACTACTGGATGAGGATGGAATGGAGTACCTAAACACCGTGGTATCCTTGTCCGTACGCATGGAAACTCTGATTAATTCACTTCTGAGACTTTCTCTGTTGGGGCAAGGTCAACTGAACCTACAAGCAACTGACCTCAACAACTTGCTTTGTCAAGTAATTGATGTTGTACGTGCTAGCCGAACACCCGCTCAGTTAGATATTCGCATCCCTAGACTAATGCCCACGATTCAATGTGAGCCAGTTCTCGTTAGCGAAGTCTTTAGTAACTTGATTATTAATGCGTTTAAATACAATGATAAGCAAGACAAATGGGTTGAAATTGGTTATTTGGATATTCATCAGCAACCAGAAAAGAGATTGCAACAACTGCAACCGCAAACTTCAGCACCTTATGTCTTTTATGTACAGGATAACGGTATCGGTATTCCAGAACATCACTACCAAACTATTTTCCGACTCTTTAAGCGGCTCCACTCTCAAGAAAAGTATGGTGGAGGTACAGGTGCGGGGTTAGCTATTTCTAAGAAGATTGTTGAGCGTCACGGTGGTCTTATCTGGGTTGAATCGTGTGTTGGTATTGGTTCAGCCTTATACTTTACGCTATAATAGCTGAAAATAACATTACAAAATATTTCTTTTTAATACGATTTGTAAAGAAAACCAATGATCACAAAACTCAATGAACCACTGCTGGTTGTTGAGGACAGCAATGAGGATTTTAGGATGCTACAACGCCTAATGCGGCGAATGGCTGTCTCAAACCCCATATATCGCTGTACGAATGGGGATGAGGTTTTAGAGTTTCTCTATAAAGAAGGGAATTATCAAGACCCTGACTTAGCACCAAGACCTTGTGTTATCTTGCTTGACCTCAATTTGCCAGGGATAGATGGTCGTGACATCTTAGAACGGCTGAAGCAAGATAACAGCTTTAGGGAAATCCCCATTATTGTTTTCACCACATCATCTAATCCAAAAGATATCGAACTTTGCTACCAAAAAGGTGCAAACGGCTATCTCATCAAGCCAATGGATACTCAAGAACTGCAAAAGACAGTCCAGGCATTTGTAGGTTACTGGTTGGAGGTAAATACTCGCCCAAGTGTGGGTTAATAGCACAGATCTTATACTAAATATGCTGTCATTTGTGGTAATAAGTGAGACTAGCGAGAGTGGCAACCAACTCCACCGGATCAAACGGTTGGGCTAAATGAACTTGAAACCCCTCTTTAATAACTCGTGAACCCTCCAAATTATTATTGGTTAGCGCTATAGCCGGAATTTTTACGCCTTGCTGGTCTGAAAGATTTCTTACCTGACGAATCAGAGTATAACTGTCTTCGCCTAATGCTCCAATATCAACGACTAGCGCTTGTGGTGGATCTTGAAGCAATTCGAGTGCTGCATTAGCTGATGTAACTGCAATTACGTGGACATTACGTTCTTCAAGCACTGTGCGTAGGCGATAGCGCACCTCAGCCTCAGCCGCCACGACTAATATTCGTAAGCCTTTTAGCCGGAGATAGCCGAACTCGTACTCTGATCTATGGCTCTTACCCCAGTCACACATCAATTCTGTGATTGGTCGAATCGTCTCACCGTATGGTGTGAGCGAGTATTCAACGCGAGGCGGAGTCTCAGGGTAAGTTTCTCGACGAATCAGCCCATCTCGTTCCAGTTCACGTAACTGTTGCGTCAAAACCTTTTGAGTAATTCCAGGAATCAAAAGTTTCAATTCTCCAAACCGCTTTGCATCTCGTCTTAGCCACCACAAGATGACACACTTCCATTTGCCGCCAATCACCTCAAGGGTTACTTGGACAGGGCAAGTATATTCTGTTCCCAACTGTGATGCTCTCATAACAACTTCATTAGTATCTATTTGGTAACTATTGATTGCTTATGGTATCTCTTACCAAGATGGATTCATAGATGACAATGATTACTTGTGCACAGGCTGAACAACCGAAAATATTACGAGGAAATAATGACTGAAGAACTACAAAACATTGAAGTTGCGAAGCGATTCATCAATCAAGGTATCGCCAAGGCTAATATGAAGGTGTTTGATGATATTTTAGATCCGAACATCACAGTCACAACAGGATTAAGTCCCGCCGCATCCATCCAAGGGATAGAGAACTATAAGCAAATCTTCTCCTCATTTGCTGACGCTTGGCCAGTAAAGCACTTTGTCATTGACGATATCTTTGGTGTCAATGACAAAGTTGTGGTGCGGTTTACCGCAACCAGTGTTTTCAAGAAAGACTATTACGATGTAAAAGCAACCAATCAAATAGTACCGCTGAAGGAGGTTCACATACTTACTTTCAGAAACGGAAAGATTGTTGAAAATATCGTTAGTGCTACAAACTTTCCATTTGAATACATTATGTACCCAGTTTTAAAGGATGCTGTGATTGGAAATCTTGAGATAGATATCTGATGCAGCTTGGAAAAGTTCTGGGCAAAGAAATACGTTAACGAAACAGTGAAATAACAGGAGAATTATGGACTTACAAAATAAAGTTGCCATCATCACCGGAGCAAGCAGTGGTATCGGTGAAGCTACTGCTCGTGAATTGGATGCTGCCGGAATGAATCTCGTCCTCACCGCTAGAAGTGAAGACAAACTCAACAAGTTAGCTGCTAGCCTCACTCATGCTACGTTTGTTGCTGGTGAGGTGAGCGATCCAGAATTACCCAAACGTTTATTAGAAGAGGCACTTAGCTCATTTGGTCGAGCAGATGCCCTTGTTAACAATGCTGGGGTGATGGTCGTTGGAACAGTTGAAACCGTTGATATTGAAGCACTTTGCCAGATGGTACGCATCAATGTTGAAGCAGCTTTTCGCATGGCTTATGTTTTTGCAAGGCACTTCAAACAACATGGGAATGGATTTATTGTCAACTTGTCCAGCATTTCAGGGACGACGAACTACCCCACAATGGCAGCTTACTGCGGTAGTAAACATGCCATAGAATCCTTTACCGATTGCTTGCGGTTAGAGTTGGCGGGTTCTGGGGTTGGTGTTGGCTGTGTTGAACCGGGCAAGGTAGCGACGAACCTTTACCAAAACTGGAGTGAAGAGGAAAAGCAAATGGTTGCGATCGAACAACCGCTTGTCGCAGAGGATATCGCCAGAGGAATTCGATTCCTGCTACAGCAACCCAGCAACGTAAATATTGGTCGCCTGCTGATCACACCAGCGAATCAGTCGGCATAACTCATACAAGTAATTTGTACTGCTTGACGCTGGATCACTGAAGAATGCACGCTTTATTGAACCAGCAATGATGCTCTTGGTACAACTGGCTTATGCTCAGAACATGGGTGGAGAGATTGGCTTGAAGTTGCTGCGGCGTTAACGTGTTTGATTTTTGTGAAAGTGCCTGCGCGTAGTGCATAAATCTATTGGTTCAGATTCCTGACTTGGAGCCAGAAGTCGGGAATCTTGTTGTTCACGTCAGCTTGTAGGGCTTATGATTGAAAGTCGCTATAGCAAAAAATAAGTTACCTTAGAGATCAAGATACAAGTATTATTTTTCAACAAAGTTAGAAGAAGTCTTAACACACAACAGACAAGGCACAAAAATTATTAATTTCCCATGAACATTCTCAGTAACCTGCTTTTTCAACCAGCTCAAAACAACGGTCAAAAAAGACAACGTAGAGGAATTGAAATAAAATCGCCGCGTGAAATTGACATTATGCGGCAATCAGCAAAAATAGTGGCAACTGTGCTAAAAGAAATTTCTGAGCTGGTCAAGCCAGGTATGACGACCGCTGATTTGGATGCTCATGCGGAAAAACGTATCCGAGAAATGGACGCAACACCAAGTTTTAAGGGATATCATGGCTTTCCTGGTTCAATCTGCTCTAGCATCAACAATGAAGTTGTGCATGGCATCCCTAATCCAAAAAAAGTTATCCGCACTGGAGATGTTTTAAAAGTTGATACTGGCGCATATTACCAAGGCTTTCATGGTGATTCTTGCATCACAATCGCTGTCGGCGAAGTCACCCCAGAAGCAGCCAGACTGATTCGTGTTGCAGAAGAAACTCTTTTTAAAGGCATTGAACAAGTGAAAGCAGGAAACGACCTGATGGATATTGCTGGGGCAATTGAAGATCATGTCAAAGCAAACAAGTTTGTTGTGGTAGAAGATTTTACTGGACACGGTGTTGGTCGCAACCTACATGAAGAACCCTCGGTTTTTAACTTCCGCACCCGTGAAATGCCTAATGTCAAACTGCGTGCAGGTATGACGCTGGCGATTGAGCCAATTTTGAATGCTGGTTCCAGGTATACACGCATATTATCTGACCGTTGGACAGCTGTAACAGTGGATAATTCTCTATCCGCTCAGTTTGAGCATACTGTGTTGGTGACAGAAACTGGATACGAGATTTTGACTGATCGTACAAAGCTTTAGCTAGCTGTCAACGGTACTGAAGTGTTCAAGAATAAAAGGAACGGAACTTCATTAGGCAATCCTACGTCTTTCTATATCCTGTACAACAGCAACAACGCTTGCGATTCCATCTTCGGCTTGGATTTTTTTCCCCAGATTCGCTGCACGTTGACGCATCGTTTGATCGCTCATAGCCTTTTGAATCGCTTGGGCAAATCGTTCAACCGTTAGTTGCTTACGTGGAATAGGTTCTGGTCCAACACCTAATTCCGCTACGCGGCGTCCCCAAAAGGGTTGATCACCAAAGAAGGGAATAACAATCGTAGGAACACCTGCCCTGAGTCCGGCAGCTGTTGTTCCCGCACCGCCATGATGCACAACAGCCGCGACACGCGGGAAAAGCCATGAATGGGGTATGGAGTCCAAACGATAAACGGTGTCCGGTAAATTTTCTTTATGCAGACCACTCCAGCCAGAGAGTATGATGCCACGTTGCCGCGTTCGTGCCAGGGTTTGCAAGACGAGATTGGCAGTTTCTTCCGGATTCCGATTGCCCATACTCCCAAACCCGATATACACAGGAGGTGAACCGCCTTGCAGGAACTCCATCAGGGCTGAGGGTGGAGTCCAATTAGGTGCTGAATCCAAAAACCAGTAGCCAGTGACATGGGTGTTCTTCCAATCCGATGGCTGGGGAATTATGGATGGGCTGAAACCATAAAGAATTGGATAACGATGTAGACAGGTGGCATTGTATGGGCCAAAAAACGGGGCTACAGGCAAGTTAAGTACCTGCTTTCGTGCTGATGCATCGGCTGTTCGGAACCCCTGCCACATTATCTGCCTAATCAAATGATGGGACAACCAATTAACTGCACTTCCAAACTTGGCAATGGACTGCGCAAACACAACACCAGGAAATGCTTTAGTAGGTGTAAAGGGAAAGACATAGGCTTGAAGCAATGGAAGCCTTAACTTCTGAGCCAGTGAAATACCAATATATAGTCCTCCAACTCCTGTCAACAACATATCCATGCCTTGACAAGCCACTAAACCTTCTTGTGCCCAATTGATCGCTAGGCGCTGGGATTCCTTTGCGGTATGGAACATAATGCCAAGGAAATTCCCTTTCTCCAAAAGCTCACGCATTTTCTGGGTTTCAATGATTTGTTGCACATTACCCTGAAAAGCCCAGAAATCCAGACCATGCGAACTAACCAGATCTTCAAAGTTTTCATGGGTCAATACGCGCACAACATGACCCGCTTGTTTTAAACCTTTTCCCAAAGCAACATAAGGTTGAACATCGCCTTGACTTCCTAAAGCAATGATAGCGATACGCATAAATGACACTCTTTTAACTATGGTAGATCCGCACTAGCCCCATCAACCTAATTGGAGTTTAGACTACAAGCTCATGAGAGGTTTGAAAACCGGATTTGGTATCACTTGGGATCCTCCTCTACTATACCGCCAGGTATAGTAGAAGGGATGTCAATCCCTAATTACTGGACGCGGCAGAACTTACGCTGGTTATCATACTGTGGATCTTGCCAAGAAAAAGCAAAATGACTGACTCCCTTGATTTGCGGTGCAAGTTTGCGCAGTGCCTGCATTTGCACTTCCAAGGGAGGACGATTGCTTATTGACGCTCCCCACTGACCGGCTATAGCTGGAATCACCTGGGTACCTGGTTTTGACATGTTCAAAACCCGCTGCACCTGCGCCGCAATACAATCGGCACTAGCACAATTTGCATAGGACATAGGATGCCATTGTATTGTGTTTGGGAATTTATCCCAAGGCTGCAAGCGAGAATCATATCCTTGACCAACCATTTGGTTACCATCAGGAAAAAATACCGCTCCCGCTGGAATACCTTGTTGCTGTGCTGGATAAGCAGCTAAGGCTAAAAAATCTACAATGCCTTGCATGGCGTGAGCAACTGATAACTGCCATAGCTCCAATTGTAGTTGCGGTTGCCTTTGCTCTGGGGGAAGGATTGACTTTTGCTCTTGGGGTGGAGTCCGACCTTGCCATAAGGGTTCTCCTTCTTGAGGATAGAGTTTATCAGCCTCATTTACATCTCCGGGTGTGATATATCCCTTAGCTAAAAAGCGTCTAATTAATTCCAATCCTTTGTAATTTAGTGCTCGTCGGAATAAAGCCTGTTGAGTTGCGTCAGTATACAGCCATAAATCTGTAACTTTGGTGGCGATCGAATCAGTGCCTGCTTGCCGTGGATAGCGTACATAGTCGAAGAGTACCCCATCTGGGCGACGGCGTAGCACTTGCTGTAACATTTGATAGTAGTCTCGTTTGGCTTGCAAGTTGTAGGGATCGATAAAGACCTGAGAGCCGTTATCTACGACGTAGAGGCTGGTTTGACCCTTACCGTTGCGGGCAACTGCCCCTTCTCTATCTGAACGCTGGGCGTAAGTATAGCCAAAATTTGTGGTGAACATCCAAGCGTAAACTTTCAGACCCCGTTCCCGCCCTTTTTGAATAGCTGTGGCGAGCAAATCAGTCTTTTCTGTTCCTGGTGTGCGAATCACAGAAGGCCAAACGGTGGGATTAGCCCCTTTTGGCAGAAGTACTTGACCATCGTAAAAAACTTCCAAATAAACTTCGTTATAACCTCGGTTAACAATCCGATCCATGATTTGGTCAACCATTCCCGGTTGAACATCACAAGGATACAAGCGCAACCAAATTGCTTGCAACTCAGGCCAAGTACGGTTGCGGCATTCTTGCAAAACTTGTGCATTTTGTTGTAACAATTGCTGGTAACGACTTTGTGCCTGTTGATCACCCTTAAGTGCAGACAAACGTAAGTTTTCTTTTTCTTGTGCCTGTGCTTGTGGTAACTGGCAATACTGAGTAACTTGCGCCGCTGCTGGCTGATTTTTGAAAAAGGGAATCAGCAAACTACTGCTAAAAATCAGAGCAGCAAGCAGGCGTTGCCAAAAAAATATTGTTGCAACATTCAAAGGACGGTTGGACATACGTACAAGTAGAAAGACAAAACAGCCATCAATCCCAACGGACGTTACGTAGGATAATTTGTATCAAATTCTATTATTGATAAATAGGGGCTTTGAAGCCCAGATGGTATAGACTGCCAAACCCCTATTTCTGTTGCCGAATTTTGTGATTCAGTTTAAGTAACACGAAATTTTCATACAACGTCTTGAGAAACAGACTGTTTGTTATATTCAGAGCAAGAATCCTATGGTATCTACAAGATTTGACGATGCAAAATTTTAAAATTACAAAAAATCAAAAGACTCTTTTGACTATAAATATGTGGTAAAATTCTTACTAGTATAGAGTAAAAGTTCAGCACTCAAGACTTTAAAATCTGGACTTATGAGTCAGCTGAGTTTTGTTTTACAGGCTTACTTCAGGGATATTTTTATCATCTTTTTGGCTAATATCCCACCGCTATAACGGTGCTCCGTTTAGTGGTGGGAATTACGCCCAATACTTAAGCACCACGCTTTAACGCCACTTCTACCCGCTCAAACTCCTGCTCTAATCGGTCTTTGAGTTTTTGTGGCACGGGACGATTTGGATAAGAACTATAGTGTCCGGCTAGGGAGTTAAGGGCGGTTCGCATGGTTGTAAAGGAAGCCAAACCAGCAACAGAGTCATCTCGCTGATAGCGAGCTGCAAAATCATTAATTTTCTTACGCGCTTGTGCTTGAAGTGATACTCTATCTGGAGAATCTTGTGGTAAGTCTATAGTAGTCCTCAAAGTATTTACCACAGCTAGGGTATCTTGGCGGTAATCTCCTGTTAAAGTAGCCGGAGTGTTGTTACAGCCCATCAAACCAACGACGACAAGCAAAACTAGGGCAAGCAGACGTGACCAATAGCGCTTCATAAACATTAAAGTGAAACAATACCTAAATCAACGTCCATCGTATCCTGGATTGGTATCTTGGGGATCATCTGATCGGGAGATGGACGAGTGTAGGAGTATGCGAAATAAGGAGTTATATCAAATCCTGTTGATTGCACGCAGTTCCCACAAACCTTCACCCTTAATTTATAATGTTTATGGGTTTTTTGTACCATGTGCATTTACCCGGATTTGATATTAAGGAGTGTGGGAGTGAGGGAAAAGACTGATTTCGCATTAACTTTTCCCTCCCTCTGTTCCTTCCTCCCTTACACCAAGATCCTTCCCCCCTCATCCCACTCTTTGATATAAAGTATCTCGTTGTTGGTAAGGACGCCCTAGATCGGTGATAGCAGCTTGCAAGGTTTCAACTTCCATGTTGGTTCCACCTTGAGCACCTGCCATTGTCGTAATATGTTCTTCCATTAATGTGCCACCAATATCGTTGCAACCCCACAATAAAGCTTCTGTTGCACCTGCCAAACCCAGTTTTACCCAACTTGGTTGATGGTTAGGAATCCAGTTTCCTAAAAAAATTCGTGCAACAGCAGTCAGTAGCAGTGCATCTGCCAAAATAGGTTGATCGTGTCCTACACGATGACGTAGAGGTTTGGGGGCTTCTTTACCAACGAAAGGTAATATAATAAACTCAGTGATGCGAGCAGGGTAGTCTCGATCAATCGCAGTTTGTTGGAGCGATCGCAGTTTTTCCAAATGTTTAATTTGTTGTTCTGGCGTCTCAATATGCCCTGATAGAATTGTGCTCGTGGTGTATAAACCAAGTCTATGAGCTGTACTCACAATTTCCAGCCAAAGGCTTGTGTTAATTTTTTCTGGACAAAGAATGCGCCGCACTTGATCATCTAACACTTCAGCTGCGGTTCCTGGCATAGAATCAACACCAGCATCTTGCAAAGCGATAATCACATCGGCATATTCCAGTCCATCTTCTCGTGCGATGAATTGCACTTCTTGGGGAGAAAAAGCATGTAGATGCAGTTGAGGAAATTCTTGTTTAATCTTTTCCACAACCTTGAGGTAATAAGGCAGAGATTTTCCGTTCACCTTCGCCTGTAGGTTTAAGCCTCCCTGCATACAGATTTCCGTTGCACCCCGTTGCACCGCATCTGTCGCCTTTTCTAAAATACGCGCCCAATCTAACCAGTAAGCACCCTCCTCCCCCTCATCTCGCCGGAAAGCACAGAAACTACAGTGTTGTTCACAGATGTTGGTAAAATTGATATTACGATTAATAACGTAAGTAACAGTATCGCCTGCTTGCCGTTGACGCAATTTGTCCGCTGTAGCGCGAATAGCACCAACTGCACTTTTGTCATTTTGTTTGAGTAATACCACTGCCTCTTCCGGAAATAAATCATACCCAGTTAAAGCACGTTCAAGAATAGCATCAACAGTTACAGTAACCACAGTTTCTCAAAAGCAAACCACATTTATTATTTTGACATTTTTGATAAGTATATCGGCACAAAATCAGACATACTTATCAAAAAATCTTATTTTTTGTCTGAGGCTATTCGCACATTTTGCAACTCTAATCATTGAAAAGTATTTAGAGATTTACGCAAGATTAATGCTTCAGGCTTGTGGCAGAGTTTCCCATATTCGTAAACACTATTTAAGGTAAACCGCTTGCGACATCAAATAAATAACTTTACCAGAAGTTTTCTCTTATGGAAAAGGTGTTATTGAATGCTAATTTACATCAACTGTTAACCAAATTTTAATCAGACTTTTTTATGCTAGAAAATTTTATTTGTCAAGAAGAAGAGTAAAGCTTAACGATATTTTTGATTTTTTTAAGATTTTGTCAAGAGTAAATCAAGCGATTTTATTTACGAACAGCAGTGTTATAATTTGCTCATTACGCCAGGTGGCATCAATTATACCTAGTTTGAAGTGGTCAGGTCTGGTGAAAGTAAGCCGCGAATACTTATTCACTAGTTAATTGGAAGACTATCTAGTCAGAAAGTAAACTCTAAAATGCATAGTACTATCACTTTAAAGTAGGTATAAGCTTTTACTGCTAAGTTCTGCTGTAAATTTAGTTCTCTAGCTTTTGGTGACCTATCCTTTCGATAGGGCAAACTTTGTAATGGCAAGTATTTAAAAATGATAAAGCACATTTCTCATAAAATATTCATCACTGTATTTATTTTGATTGCTCTTCATGCATCACCTGATGGACCTCAAACAAGTCGCTACACTGATAGCATTCACTCCTTTGTTAATTTTGGTACGTTTGCACTGCAAAAAGGATACCGATCTCATATAGATATTTTGCTGCTTAATAATAATGCTTACTCTGTTATCCCGCCCGGGATTCCAATTCTTTTGGCTCCTCTTTACTTTCTTCACCAAATGTTAATGAGGCTGATTGGTATTCCAGAAGGAGAAGTTTATTGGTCAATATTTGATATCTTATCGAACGTTTGTGTTAGCGCTCCTCTTCTTGGAATAGTGGCTGTCATAATGTTTAAGACTTTAGATTATTTCACGAATGATCTTGTCAAGAAATTATGGCTCGTTTTTACCTTCATCTTCGGTTCATTAGTTTTCTTCTACTCTACTAATGGGATTTGGTCTCATGTCTATACAATGTCGTTTATTTTTATAGCTTTTTATTTGATAATCCATCAAGCAAATGGATTTTTTATTGGGCTTTCCTTAGGCTTTGCTCAAATGGTTGATTATATTGCGATCGTCCCAATATCTTTATTAATTGGATTTTGGATATATTTAATGATTAAAGAGAGAAACTATACAAGTATGTTGACAAATATGTTGTTGCTATTGTTCGGTTACTCGATATTTGTAGGAATAATTATGTACTATAACCAAAGCATTACAGGGTCAGTGCTTCAAACTCCTAACTCGCTGTTCCTCAAACAGTTAAATCAAGAAGACTCTATCCAAAAAAGCATGTTTATGGTTCCTTCCTTAGGAACTATTTGGGGTTTGACATTCAGTTCATTTAGAGGAATTTTTCTATATTTTCCTATGAGTTTTTTATTTATTGGCTCTTTTGTAAAAAAGACTTACCAAAAAAATAATGTCATATTGTTCTGTTTTATATTCTTTGCCTTTATCTTTGTGTTAAATGCTTCTTACTATGCATGGTCTGGTGATGTTTGTTTTGGTCCACGTCATTTAGTGGTTGCTACCCCATTTATTCTTCTCCCAGTGGTGTACTCTCCTCTAAAGTATATTAAGTTATTGGGGGTACTATCCATGTTTATTAATCTGGCTGGAGTCTCTACGATTCCGTCTAATAATTTACTTATAAATATAGCGATGTTTCTGTATCGAGGACCATTACTTCATTGGCAAGATTACTTCTACAAAGTTATTTTGCCTCAGTATTACAACATTCATCTCTCTTCAATGACACCATTCTTCATATATCTGGCAATAGGTTTTGTTCTTTACCTAATGTGGAAACCTAGTATAAATCAGCAAGACGTGCTGCTTAAAGATAGATTGATCAGCTAATGCGCGTCTGAGTGGTACTTTGTGAATAAAATTTATTTTAGTCAAGTACTATAAAACAACACCACCCAAAACCTGGTAAGGCTGTTATTAACAAAACCACTGGAAATCTGTTTACCATATCATCATTTCTAAATGAGTATCATCCAACCTAATTCCCTTTTACCAGTACCCACTGGTTCATTGCAGATATTAGAATCGTCAGCTGCAACAACAAACGCAAATACTGAACCCATCTTATTTTCTCTAATTATTCCCACCTACAAAGAAGCAGGAAATATCCAAAAAATCGTCTCTAGATTAAGCAACTTACTGGATGAATCTATACCAGGTAAGTACGAGTTGATAGTGGTAGACGACGACAGTCCAGATGGAACATGGAACATTGCACAGTCATTGATGACAGAATATCCCCAATTGCGGGTTATGCGACGACAGAGTGAACGGGGACTATCCAGCGCTGTGATTCGCGGATGGCAAGCTGCTAGTGGAAGTATTTTAGGAGTTATAGACGCTGATTTACAACATCCACCCCATGTGCTGCTGCAATTATTGCAAGCAATTGAGGAGGGAGCAGACTTAGCCGTCGCGAGTCGTCACATAGAAGGTGGTGGAGTCAGTAGTTGGAGTTTTGTCAGGCGTTTGTTGTCTCGGGGTGCTCAGCTGTTAGGATTGCTCATCTTACCAGGCGTTCTGTCAAGAGTGTCAGATCCGATGAGTGGTTATTTTATGTTCCGTCGCCACTGTATAGTCGGTAAAACCCTCAATCCGGTAGGATACAAAATTCTGCTGGAAACCATCGGGCGCGGAAACGTGGGCAAAATCGCTGAAGTTGGTTATGTGTTCTGTGAGCGCAAAGAGGGTGAAAGTAAGGTAACTTGGAAGCAATATGTCGATTACATCCATCACTTAATCCGCTTACGCTTATCCACAGGGAGACTCTCGAAATTTAGTCAAATTAGTCAACAATTCCCCATCGATCGCTTCCTCCGCTTTGGCTTGGTAGGATTATCGGGGGTGTTTGTGGATATGACAGTACTGTACTTGCTCAGTGACCCAACGACTTTGGGTTTCCCCCTAACACGCAGTAAAATCATTGCTGGGGAAGTGGCAATTTTAAATAATTTCTTGTGGAATGACATCTGGACGTTTGCTGATGTCAGCAGCCAGCAGCGGGAATGGCGTCAGCGTTTAAAGCGGTTTTTGAAATTTAACATGATTTGTCTTGCGGGATTGGTGTTGAATGTGTTGGTGTTGAACTTGGTGTTCAATTTCGTGATTCCTAACCGCTACGTTGCTAACCTGATTGCGATCGCTGTTGCTACTGTTTGGAACTTCTGGGTGAATTTGAAGCTCAGTTGGCGTGTGACTCAGGTAAAATAGAAGGGAACAAACAGCTATATGTTTTGAGTTATTAAGTTATGAGTGGTAAATCATAATTTATGAATGTCATTATCAAAACTCAAAACTCAAAACTCAAAACTCTCTTACTGCTGGCGATTTGGCTACTCATTGGTGTCGGCTTGCGTTTAACGAACTTGAGTGCTAAGCCACCTTGGACTGACGAGTTTTCTACTCTGGTGTTTAGCCTCGGAAATAGCTTTTTGCCAGTACCGTTAGATCAGCCGATATCTGTTGATGTTCTCTTACAACCACTACAACCACAACCTACATCTGGCATACAAGATGTATGGAAACACTTATCTACTGAAAGCAATCATCCGCCGCTTTACTTTTTCCTGACTCACTTGTGGATGCGGCTGTTTCCGACACATGAGGGTTTGGTGTCGTTGTGGGGGGCGCGATCGCTCGCTGCTTTTTTCGGTGCAGCATCTATTCCAGCTATTTATGCTTTAACTGGGCTAGCATTTCGTTCCCGTCTTGTCAGCCATTTAGCGGCTGCAATGATGGCAATATCACCCTACGGCATTTTTTTAGCACAGGAAGCCCGTCATTATACTTTAGCAATTTTATGGGTGATTGCTTCTTTTGCTTGCTTAGTCATTGCCAGTCGTCACATCCAAAACAATACTCCAATACCCATCAAGATAGCACTCTCGTGGGTGGTAATTAATGCTATTGGTATTGCGACTCATTACTTTTTCACTCTCACCCTCTGCTGTGAAGCGTTGGTTTTGCTGTTTCTTGCTTGGCGACAGTGGAGAAGGAAGACGAGGGAAGGAGGGAGAGGGGGAGCGAAAGATATTTTCCCACACTCCCCCACTCTCTCACTCTCTCACTCCCACACTCCCTGGTTCCGCATCTACGCTGTGGCGGTAGGTACATTTGTTGCTGCTTTAATTTGGCTTCCAGTGTTTTTACACAATAGCTATGGAGGTAAGTTGACTGAATGGATTCAAGGTCCACGTACTGGGATGGCTTGGCTCAACCCAATATTTCAAGCATTGGCAGCATGGATTACAATGATTTCTTTGCTACCAGTCGAAGCATCACAGCTAGCAGTTGTGATTGTTTCTGGACTAGTGATGCTGATTTTTTTCATTTGGGCAGTACCAATTTTGGTGCGTGGAATTAAAGTTTATTTCAAACAACCACAAACCCGTTTGATGGTTCAAGTGTTTGCTGGTTTAGTTGTCGGGGCTATAGTTTTATTTTTTATTTTTACTTACTTTTTTGGTATTGATTTGACACGAGGCGCTCGTTACAACTTTGTTTACTTTCCTGCTGTGATAGTCTTAGTTGGGGCAAGTCTGGCAGTTTGTTGGCGTCATCCCATTTTGGAAAAAGGAAGATGGGGAATAAATGGCAAAAAAGCTGTGATCATCATTTTGTTGATGGGATTGGCGAGTGCTATCACTGTTGTCTGCAATTTGGGCTATCAAAAATACTACCGTCCAGACTTATTTGTAAAACTTATTGAACAAACATCCCATGTCCCTGTACTCATCGCCACAACTCAGAAAACTCACGTACAAATTGGGGAAATGATGGGGATAGCGAGGGAATATAAAATACAAAATTCTATACAAAATTCCAAATCCACATCACCGCTCTTTCTCCTTGCTCATCAAGACGAAGACGCCAGTATTTCCACGGTTGCACTCCAAAACACATTAAAAATGCTACCACGTCCTTTTGACTTATGGTTAGTAAACTTTTATGCTCCTCAACCTGAGGAAGTTAAAAACTGTGTTATGCAAGCGAAATCGTTACCATTCGTAGACGGCTACGAGTATAAACTGTATCATTGTGGCGATTAGTCATCGTGCTAATGGATTTTTGTTTTCTGCTGCTGAACTTATAGTTTGCTCAATTCTCTTCAACCTTGTCTGGGGACGTTTAGCACTGTCAAGCCAAAAGAGGATGTTCTTCTTGGATGAGTTACTAAACGCCTCAAAATACTTATTGGCAGTTTCGTTTGCTTCCAATGCTTGCTTTAAATCTGCTGGTATTATTAACGCTTCGATCTCATCTAAAGTAGTCCATGAACCATTTTGTTTTGCAACTTCAATCTTCTTAAAACCAGCCTCAGTCATCAAATCTTGTTCGATGAGTTCTTGAATATATTGCTTATTTAATTTTGACCACACACTTTTCGGTTTTCGGGGTGTAAATATTTGCATGTAACGTTCTTTGTCTAAGGATTTCACTTTACTGTCAATCCAACCAAAGCATAAGGCTTCCTTTACTGCTTCGCTATACTGAACGCTTGGTTTACCACTTTTTATTTTGTAGTAGATCAGCCATACACCAACACAAGTGTGATGATTTTTCTCCAACCATTCCCGCCATTCTTTGCGATCTTTGGCATAAACGGTTTCTAATTGCTTATCAAATTGCGACAAAACTCCGAACTTATCGGAGTTGAGATTATCAATCATAATCTGCCCTCACATCACTCTGACAGCAAACAAACTTAACGCTAAAGCAACAGACAACTCATCAACTAGCGTCACCACTGATAGCTTGAGTAGCCTAACTTATATCTTGCACCAGGGTCAAAAACCGGGTTTCTTGAGAATGACGACACAAGCCTTACTTTAATTTTCCGTTTATAAACCCGGTTTTTTAGGTCTTGTTGAGAATAGTGCATTCCGGTCAGCTAACTCACTTATCAAAACTTTCCGGAACACTCACTGATGACAAACCAGCGATCGCTCGTAAATTTTGGCTACGAATCAACTCAGTAAACTCTAATCCAGAACGCCCTTCGATTTTTGCCACTCCTTCAATAGCAGATAACAGGTGTTGTGCGGCTTCAGCTTCTGAGTAACCCCGTCGTTGTGCAACACGAATGGCGGCTTGATCAGCGTCTAACTCTGTTTGCTGGGATCGGTTCGTTCGCCAAATGCGAACCATAGCCAGCGTAGTTAATCCACCAGCGACAACTATACCGACTGGATCTGCTTGGGCTGATTCTACAAAAGTACCCAAAATACCAGCGATCGCCATACCCTGATAAATGTCAGGTTTAAACCACTTGACTCCTATTAACCAACTAACAGTCCGCAATAGTAACAAATCGCGTTGCGCTTTTGTCAGGCGACGCCATAAATCAAAGTTAATATAGATTGGTCGTTCCCGATTCCAAGGTAATGGAAATGTTGCGTCAATCACTTTTGCTTGTTCCGGCTTGATAACGATTTTTGTCATCATTCGACCAGAAGCAGGCATTACATCTAGCAAACGGCGAATTTCAACGTTTGTTTCCATGTTAATATCAGCTTTCATACAATTTATAATATATGCTTATGCTTAGAATACATGGTTTATAGGCTTTCTATGTAGTCATTCATAATTGATATAGCTAATGACAAACGACTTATAACTAATGAATATAGATGCTTTTGCTGCAACTCCACCTGAATGGACAAACACAGGAATTCATGCTCATGAATTTTGCTGTCCTAGCTGTCACTCCAGTAGCTTAGAAGCTGTACAAGTCTGGATAAATCGTCGTTCGCCTGTGATGACGGAAAACTATCGTCGCAAATGGCAGGAGTTTTACCAGTGTCATTGTGGTTGCGTATGGTGGGCTTGGAGTAGCGATCGCCCTAAAATGAAGCATCCTTCGGACGATGACTCCTCCGGAACTGGTTCTCCAACAAATCTCGACGAGCAATAAACTTGCTCTAAATTATCTGCGTTTATTCGGCTGCGTCCATCTGCGGTTCTAAAAACCCCTAAACCGGATTTTTGCAAGAAATGCAACACTCATCAGTTGAGTCAAACAAAAAAGCCTGCTTACGCAGGCTTTTTTCACATAACCCCACCCTAAAGAGATGAGAGTTACCATAAAAATAAGTTTAGAAAGTAAAGGTAGTACGCAATGTACCTACATAAACGGTATCGTTCCTGTCGTTATGTTCTGGGTTGAAGATCACCAACACACCAGGAGTAACAGCAATGTTGTCAGTCAGTTGCAATCTGTACAGTGCCTCTAAGTGATATGATGTGTCTCTATCTTGACGACGAATACCGTTTGCTTGGATGAATTCGTTACCTGTTGTTTTAGGTGGTTGACCAAAGACAAAAGCAAGCACACTACCAGGTCTGGCAAAGTCTTTGAAAGAGAGGGTACCAGCCCAGTACTCAGAGTATGCATTGGCACCATTTGCAGCACCGCCCTTAGCTTCTGCTTCAGTGTAACCATACCAACCACCAAGGGTGATTTTAGAACCAAGTCTCAAGCTGGCTTCTACACCATAATTATCAGCAGTTAAAGCCGCGCCATTAAAGGGGTTATTAGCATACTGACTACCAGTACCGTCAAAAAGACTGATACCTCCCTTATTCTGATAGGTGCGAGCGTAGGTTAAACCGATGTTGAATGCTTGACTCGGCTGGAAGGATACCTGACCCAAAGCCGCATAGCTACCATCGAAAAGACCAAACCCATCGTTAGGGTTATTTGCAGTCAAATTAGGTGCACCTGCTACATAAGCTGCAGATACAGTGATAGGTCCTTTGGGATTCAATGTAAGTGTCGCACCTGAACCACCATTTCCTTGGCGGTAAATCGGGCTGAAACGACCGTAGCGGGAAATAGCACCTCTACCAGAGCTCGCGAGGTCTGGGTTGAAGGTGTTGACGTTTTCGTATAACTCAGCGCCAAATGCATCAATCTTGATACGTGCAGCGCTGCCTAGGTTGAAAGCATAATTGAGTTTGTCGAGTTCGATGTCATTGGAACCTATAGTAGTACCTCGACCAGACCCAGATCCCCTATCTCCGTCAAAGCTCAGACGGGTCATGCTAGTACCCGTAATGCTAGCTCTGTTTTGACTCGTACTTCCACCATCATATATAGGAGTGTTGCGAGCTTGCAAACGTGTTTGCAACTGGTCTGAACCAAAGAAGCTGGTGAGCAAGTTCAAACGAACTCGGTCGGAAAAAACAATGTTTTCTTGCAACTCGGCAGCCGTTGCTGTGTTAACTCCAGAAGGAACTGCCTGCCTTGCACTACCAAAAGCGTCAGATAGATTGAAAATCGCTTCCCCAACCAGTTTTGTTGTGGTAGAGAATTGATTTGCTTCCAACTCAGCAGTGCGAGCTTCTAAGGTATCAACACGACCACGCAGGGTAGCCAATTCAGCAGAGAACTCTTCTTGCAAGCGCTGCAAAGTAGCTAAGTCTTCTTTCCTGACTAAGTCAGCGGTTGCTGTTGCAATCAGTTCATTCACCCGATCCAAACACGCGTTCAAACCAGCAGCAAACTCATAACGAGTCAAAGCGCGGTTACCGCGATAGGTACCATTGGGATAACCCGCAATACAACCGTAGCGTTCTACCAGAGACTGCAATGCTTGGAATGCCCAATCTGTTGGCTGTACGTCGGAAAATTGGGATACAGATGTTACTTGACCAATGTTGTCTTGTGATGTCAGCACAGATACGGGAGTCACCTGTTCCTTGACTTCTCCAGCCATAGCGCTATTTGCTGCAAAAAATGTTGCCGCTACAACAACTGGGCTTAACCTTAGAATTTTTTTAGATAGTTTCTTCATGGTTTATGTCTCACTCACACCTACCGACTGAATTATGGTACTATTCCCTAATGGGTATATTTTTTTGGGGAATTTACTAATGACTTTCTGTCAGAATTGTACCAGATGTTAATGGTGACTAACACACAATTAATCACCACTTTTTTACTGTAGACTATTTAGATTCCTTATTTGATGAACATAGAATGACACGACGTTTGTGACGGATCAAGGTTCCCTCTTCTTCAAACTGCTGAAGCAAACGAGTCACAGTCACCCGTGTTGTATTTAAAACTTCTGCCATCTCCTGATGAGTGACATTGAGATCGATCAGTTTTCCTTGCTCCACATCGCGGCCAAACTTTGCACTAAGCCAACTAAGGAACTGCCATAAACGCAAGCAAATGGGCTTGCGATGTACAATGCTAAGTAACTCTTCTGCCTGTTGAATGTGAGACAATAAGGCGTTTACATCCTGACTCCACAAGTGAGGTGGCAGTGCGGTCACTTCTACGCTAGTTAAACATTCAATCTGGTAAGGCTTGACTCTAGACAAAGGATAGCCAATCAAATCCCCAGCTCCCCAATAACCTAAAGTGATAAACGTTCCATCTTCACTCCAGGTTAATGTCCGAACTGCTCCGCGCTCAATCCGCCACAGTACGTCATTACGTGCTGGAAGGATTTCGCGACGTGTAAACAATCGTTGTGGCAGTTGTCCAGTAGAAGAAGAAGAATTATGAGACTGGGCAGAATTATGAGAACGACTTGTGGAATACATCATGGGGTTTTGTCAAGTAAAACTAATTGAGCAATCGACTGAGAGGTTATTGAAGCCATCCCAAGGATTTGGCTTTTAGCATTCCCTTGTAGAGAAATTGATTCAAGTTATCATACCCGTGCTCTTTGCAATCATGCTCTACCAAATGAGAATTTTTAGCACTTGAGAGACTCTGGGGATTTCATGCCGCAAGTTGGTTGACTATAATAGAGAAACAACAGAAAGTGATTTGATGACTAACAATCAAACTCTATAACATTGCTGGGAGCACGCTTACCAGCAAGTAAAGGGATGAGTGTGTGCTAGGTGTGTTAGAAAAAGTAATACGATGAAGTTAGGTTTAGAGTTTGTAGTCGTTGTCTGAGCATAGAATCATTGTCGTGTAAAGTCGATTCTTTGCGTTATTTTTTTTTATAAAGATTTATTTAGAAATGCTAGAAATTGCAGATTTACGTGTATAAAAAATCATTTTTTGTGAAAGAAAAATAAAAGCTTGCAGCAAAGAATAGTAGCTTTTACTGAATGGTTTGTCAAGACACCTGGGGTTTAGAAACACCGACAACTACGGGTTTGAGCAGATCATCAGGTTTTTTGCTGGCTCAATTGGAACCAATTGGAATCTGAGGAGTTTGTAAAAATTCTTTACCTAATGTGGTGATGATGATCAATGCCTCTGTACCTAGATTATGATGCCGCTTACAGCAGCAATTCCTGAGTCACCAAGTCAGAAGTGAGCCAGCGCGGACGCTACATGCCTACGGAGGAAGACGCCGTGGTTTCCAACGCCAGTACCTACGGAGGGAAACCCTCCGTAGGTATTGGCTCCCTATGGCGCTGCGCCACGCCTTACGGTTATCAAATTCATGTTGCTTGCTAGCGCTCCCTGCTGGAGCATCGCGCACAAAAAATGTTACAGATGACCAGAACTAGACCTTAGTTTTGGTCAAAAGCGCTACATTTCAACTTCTCATCTCACCCCTAAAGCCGGAAAAACTTTTGCCTGCTTCGATGTAACATAGACACGCTGCTCTTCCTTAAGGTTGAGCTTATTAAACTGGTCACGAGTGAGGAAAGCATTTACTGTTTCTCCAGACTTGAGAACTAACTCAAGGCGAATTTCCCATCCTAAGTTAAGAATGCGCAATACCTTGGCGGGTGTCCCATCCTCAGTCGGGCTGGTCTGAATCAAAACGTCATGAGGGCGTAAAAAGATTTGCTCGTTTGTTCGAGAATTTAAATCCCTATCTGGTAAAACACCAGAAGTAGGTGGAAGAACATTCACTGGACCAATAAAGCTCATGACAAAAGGTGTTGCTGGCTGGTCATAAATCTCAGCAGAGGTACCAACTTGCTCTACCCGACCTTGATTCATCACCACAATTTGGTCTGCAACTTCCATTGCTTCTTCTTGGTCGTGGGTGACAAGTACAGTTGTCACATGAACATCTTCATGCAGTTTTCGTAAGCTCGCCCTTAATTCCTTACGGACTTTAGCATCTAACGCTCCAAAAGGTTCATCCAACAGCAATATTCTCGGCTGAACCGCCAATGCTCTTGCTAGCGCCACCCGTTGGCGTTGACCTCCAGAGAGTTGGGAGGGATAGCGATCGCCAAATCCCTGCAACCTCACCAAATCCAGAAGTTCCTCAACTCGCGGTTTAATTCTATTTTTGGCAAACTTGCGGATTTCCAAGGGAAAAGCAATGTTCTGGCGCACTGTCAAGTGCTTAAACAAAGCGTAATGCTGAAACACGAAGCCTATTTGGCGTTCTTGCACCGATTTGTATGTTGCATCTTCACCAATTAGCCAGATATGACCAGAATTAGGAACTTCTAACCCCGCAATCATCCGCAACAAAGTTGATTTTCCAGATCCAGATGGTCCTAACAGCGCCACAAGAGAACCTGTTGGAATTTCTAAACTGACGTTATCAACAGCAAGGAAAGAGCCAAACTGCCTAGTTACATTCTCAACAACAATGCCCATAGTAAGATCCTTCAAGAAACTGATATTGTAAAAAAGTACGGCTTGTCTATCGAAAAGCGAGAATCAGATGACAATGTCTATTTCATCACGTTTTCAAAATCCTCCTGAACAAAACACCAAACTTAGCTTTAAGGCCCGTTCATTCTTACCCCTGAAGCACAATAGTTTGTTAAAAATTGAAACGGGAGTTGTGCGAATTATCACTTGGCATGAAGATGGTACGCTTGTGACTTTGGGTATTTGGGGACCTGGAGATATCGTTGGTCAAGCGTTTTCTAAACTTGAACCATATCAGATAGAGTGTCTAACTAAAGTAGAGGTAACCATAGTGCCTTTAGAAGGGTGGTTTCCATTCACGGATGTTATGCTTGCCCATATTCAACAAGCAGAAGAATTGATGATTATTCGTAGCCATAAAACAGTGGAAGTCATGCTTATTAAACTCCTAGGTTGGTTAGTAAAAAAATTTGGTCGAGAGGTAAAAAGCGGACATCTCATTGACTTACGCCTAACTCATCAAGATATTGCTGATATGCTTAATTCAACTCGCGTGACAATCACTCGCGTCCTCACTCAGTTAGAGGAACAGGGGTTGATTCATCGTCTTCCCTTGCATCGGATTGTCTTAAAAGAAGAAGAACTTTGGCACTATGAAATATAGCTGTCCATGCGTTAGCAAGACCAGCCATCTCCTTCAGTGTTTGGCTTACCTACAATTTTTAGATTTAAAGATTCCAGGTAAGCTAAACCATGCCTAATTTGTGCTACTGTCCCACGAAGTTCCAAGTCAAAGCATCCCTCTCCATTGGTCTGTTTTCCTAGCATTGCGCCCGTAATATTAACGACTAAACCATAAATGGCAATCAGGCGAGAAATCACAGGTTCTTGTTGGTAATGTCCGGGAATCTGTAGGCGTAAGCGAATCTTTGTGATACTGCTGCTTTTAAAAACTGCTGTAATCATAGTTATTAATAATTTATAATTTATCACTTTTAGTGAGTCATTAGATCTTTGACAAAAATAGGAGATTTAAAGATATTTGAAACCGCAGACCAACGCAGAGCAATAAAGATAGATTGTTTATGTACTTCTGGTGTTTGTCTGTGGTTTCAGAAAAACTTGACTTTTCTAATAGACTCAATGAGGTCTATTAACTTAGTCATTACAAATTACGAATGAATCATCACCAACTCCCTGTGTCGATGTCGTGCCAAATTTCTAGATTCAAGTCATTGATGTAGATCAACGCACTATCAATTTGTGCAGAAGTTCCTTGTAAATCTAGGTCAAACCAACCATCTCCAACACCATTAGAACCCAACATAGCAGCTGTGATATTCACAATGAGACCATAGTCTGACACCAAGCGAGAAATGACAGGTTCTTGGTGATAGTCTTTTGGAATTCTGATCCGAATTCGTTTGTGGGTGAGCTGATTGTCTGAAACCATAGGTGAATTTACCCCTTGACTAACCATCTGCTTTAATGTTTTACATTTGTTTTCTTACCTGTATTCCGTTCCACAATCTCCTTCACCACCAAAGTCACGACTGCAAGCAGTCCTAACAAGACAGCAGCCGAAAACGCTGCTTCAGTTTGATACTGTTTGTAGGAATCCTCTATAAATAAAGGTAAGCTCTGAGTTTTGCCTTCAATGTTTCCAGAAACTACCGAAACAGCACCAAATTCACCCATTGCTCTAGCGTTGGTTAAGAGTAAGCCGTAGAGCAAACCCCAACGGATATTTGGCAAGGTGATGCGCCAAAATATCTGCCACTCATTTGCACCCAGCGTTTTCGCTGCTTCTTCTTGGTCACCACCTATCTCCTCTAGAACGGGAATCACTTCACGCGCAACAAAGGGCATACTCACGAATGCTGTCGCCAGTACCATCCCCGGAAAAGCGAAGATAACTTTGAAATCCAATGCTTGTAAAGCGGGACCGAACCAGCCATTGCGCCCGTAAAGTAGTACAACCATGAGTCCTGCAACTACAGGCGAGATAGAAAAGGGCAGGTCGATAATGCTTAAAAGAAAAGCACGACCTGGGAATTGGCGGCGGGCGATCGCCCAAGCTGCACACAAACCAAATACTGTATTTATAGGTACAGTAATGACAGCCAAAGCTACCGTCAACCAAGCTGCATGAATAAAGTTGGGTGCGCTGAGGTTAGAAAAGAAGGTACCAATTCCACCTTTAAAAGCTTGGACGAAGACATTGATAGCAGGAATATAGATTACCAAAGCCAAATAGAACACTGCGATCCCAATCAAAATGACTGGCGCAATATTTCTTGGTTTAACACGCTTTTGAGTATTTGGTTCTGCTCCTGTCGTTGAATGAAAATGTGGTTGTGGAAAATCATCACTTTGCGTCATATCTTCGTCCCCAAGCTTGTAAAAGATTAATTCCCAGCAGCATTACCAACGAAATTGTGAGTAACACTACGCCAATAACCGTGGCTCCAGAATAGTCATACTGCTCTAAGCGCTGGAAAATAAGCACAGGTGCAATTAAGTCATTGAAGGGAGTGTTGGAGGCTACAATGACGGTCGAACCATACTCCCCGACTGCACGAGAGAAACCCAAAGCAACACCTGTCAATATCGAGGGAAATAACGGTGGTAGAATAACCTTCCAGAAAGTTTGCGACTCAGATGCACCCAAGCTCCAAGCTGCTTCTTCAGTTTCCTTTTCCATCTCTAGCAGTACAGGTTGTACTGTTCTGACGATAAATGGTAAGGATATGAATATCATTGCTATTGCTACACCTGCGCGAGTGAAAGCTATCTTGATCCCAAATGGTGCTAATAAAGAGCCAATCCAGCCGTTGTCACTGTAAACGGTTGCTAGGGTTAGCCCTGCTACTGCCGTTGGTAATGCAAACGGTAAATCTACGGTGGCATCAAGCAAACGCTTAAAAGGAAAATCATAGCGGACAAAGACCCAAGCAATAAGTGTGCCAAAGACACCATTGATGAGACCTGCTGCTAGGGCTGTTAAAAAAGTGACTTGGTATGTCGAGAGCGCAATTTCACTGGTGGCAATTTCCCAAAACTTAGCAGGAGGTTCAGTACCTGCTTTCAGTAACATCGCAGTTACTGGTAAAAACAACATTACAGCTAAGTACAAGAAAGTAATTCGCCATGTCCAGGGAAGCTTAGCCAAACCAACCAGGTAGCTCTTCCAACCTGGAAGTTTTCGACGAACCTGTTTTTCCTGTGAAGATGATGGAGGTGAAGATATAGTCATAAGCAGTGAGTGAGAAAGTAGGGAGATGGGGGAGTGTTAGCGTTTGCGCAGCGCCCCCTCCGGGGCTAGCAAGCCGTAGGCTGGGAGAGAGTCATTAGTGATAATTTATGACTAATGACTAATGACTATTTTTTTGCTTGAATTTGGTCAAAAACAGCCCCATCTTCAAAGAACTTCTTCTGAATAGAGTCCCAGCCACCGTAATCTTGAACTGTACCTAGACTTTTGACCTTGGGATATTTGCTAGCAAGTTCCTTGGTCTGTGGAGTTTCTTCTATAGGTCGGAATCCCACTTTGGCAAATTCCTGCTGTGCTTCTGGAGTGTACAAGTATTTGACAAAAGCTTCAGCAACTTCCCGATTTCGGTGTTTATCGACGTTCTGATCTACAATTGCGATTGGATTGTCGATGGAGACGTTTACATCAGGAATGACGTAATCTACTTTTTCGCCCTTTTGTTGCGCAAGAATAATCTCGTTTTCGTAGTTGATTAGCGCATCCCCTTGACCCCGCTTAGCAAAGATATCAGTTGCTTCACGAGCATCTTTTGTTAAAATAGGCACATTTTTGTACACCTTGGTCACAAACTCTAGCGCTTTTTGATCTCCTCCTCCTGTTTTCGCGACAGAATTCCAAAGCGCGAGGAAGTTCCAACGAGCTATACCAGAGGTTTTGGGGTCAGCGGTAATTAACTTTACGTTATCCTTTGCCAAATCTGCCCAAGTTTTGAGACCTTTTGGATTACCTGGGCGAGTGACTAATGCAGCAACAGATTTGGAGACAATGGCATTATTGGGAAATTCTTTCTCCCATCCTGGCTCAATTAACTTAGCCTTCTGAATCTTGTCTACGTCTAACCCAAGTGCTAGGTGAACAACATCTGCTTCTAAACCATCAATCACAGCACGGGTTTGAGAACCAGAACCCCCATAGCTTTGATCAAAGGAGACATTCTGGTTATGTTCTTTCTTCCACTGTTCCACGAATTTTGGAATAATGGCGTCATGAGCTGCTTTTGTGACGGCAAAAGAAACAAGAGTTAATCTCACATCTTGCTTGTTGGCAGCTACAGGAGTTGCTGTGGAACCACCTGCATCAGTGCTAGTGGAGGAATTACTCGCACCGTTACCAGAGCAAGCGGCGATCGCTACACTCAAACTTACTCCCACCAAAAACAGTGACAGAAAGCCTTTTATAGAATTCAGCCTAAATTTATTAACTATTTTTAAGAATATTTGCTTTGATTCCAAGATATGCTGCCAAAAACTCATGTTGTTTTTCCCTGACATTTTACGGCATAGCGCTAAGTTAACCGTATTTATAGCGTATTGTGAGATATAATACATAGAATTTGCCGAAAATGCAAGAGAAATTCATCACTTTCTTGATAAGAAAAGTGGAAGTTTTTGGGAGCTATTGCCGGAGAAACTGTTGCGGGAAGCAGCTATGGAAACTTATGAGGTAACCCATCTTGAAAGACTAGCAGTTCTCCGGGGAGGATTTGCGTCCAGACTTCGTTGTCAGTTAGAGGAGTGGTGGCGATGACAGCAACGCGATCGCTTGGACTGGTCAATTCACTAAAATCAACAGTCACGTCTTGGTCAATTAAATGAGCCGCTGCAAAGGGCGCTTGACGTACGATGTAGCTGAGTTTTGTTGAGCAGTGAGCAAAAAAGTGTTCGCCATCGGAAAGTAAGTAGTTAAAAATACCTTTTTGTGCTAATTTTTCACTGACTTCCTTAAGTACTGAGTAAAGTTTCTCCAAAGGAGGCTTTTTCTGAGGAAAATATTCTCGAAATCTTTCCAGTATGAGGCAAAAAGCTTTTTCACTATCGGTGTTACCTACAGGTTGATAAAAACTAAAGTCTTTAGGATCAAAACCTGGCAAATCTCCATTGTGGGCAAATACCCAGTATCTTCCCCACAGTTCACGACGGAAGGGATGGCAGTTTTCCAAAGTAACTTTGCCTTGAGTTGCTTTGCGGATATGAGCAATTACGTGAGTGGAGTGGATAGGATAGTGTCGCACAAACTCAGCGACGGGAGAGAAAACAGAGGGTTTGGCATCTAAAAAAAATCGGCATCCTTTCCCTTCAAAGAAAGCAATTCCCCAACCATCGCGATGGTCGTCAGTTTTGCCTCCCCGCGTCGAAAAGCCCTCAAAAGAAAAGCAAATATCAGTTGGTACATTGCAATTCATTCCCAGCAGTTGGCACATGGATGTTGAAACTCTGAATTTTAGACTAGTGGCTGGGATCAAGATAATCCAGAATCGCTCAATTGATCTGGTACGAATGTTTCATTCCACAAAAATTCACTGTTCAGTTCTGTAGGAACGCTTCACGGGCAGCGATTGCAACCCGTGACCAATCAAAGAAACACTCTTGAGGGAAAGAGGGAAGGAGGGAGTGAAATCAATTGAAGGACGTTGTTAGTCGGGGAACTCGCCTGCAGTACTGCGTTGCTCACACTTGGTTTGAAAAACTGACTTCTGTTAATCGCGAGTCATGGTTACCACAGGTACTTGATTTTTTAATCAGTCTATGGAACTGTATTAAATCAATAAACACATTTTTCAGTCAAATAGCCGTACTTTTATTTCTGGAGCAATTTTCAATCATGGATCTAATCAAAACTTGGAAGTCTTGGTCACAACCTTGGCAAAAGTCTTCAACCCGTGCCCGTACCCTGTTCATTGCTGCGGGTTTAAGTGTTGGCGCAGTCATACCTGTCTATGCAGGAGCGACTCTACAAAACCCAACTTCTAAGCCTGAACTCATCAGTCAGAACCAAAAACCACTTGAATTAACTCTGGTTTCCTACGCTGTAACCAAAGAGGCTTACTCAAAAATTATTCCTCTATTTGTTAAAAAGTGGAAGCAAGAACGCAAGCAGGATATCACTTTTCGAGAAAGTTATGGTGGTTCTGGTTCCCAAACACGAGCAGTGATTGATGGTTTGGAAGCTGATGTAGTAGCGCTGGCGTTAGGACAAGACGTGAACCAAATCCAGAAGGCAGGGCTAATCGGTCCTAACTGGGAAAAAGAGGCTCCTAACAATGGGATTGTTACTAAGTCCGTGGTTGCGTTGGTGACTCGTAAAGGCAATCCTAAACAAGTTCGTGATTGGAACGACTTGGTTAAACCAGGAGTCAGTGTCATAACTGCCAATCCTAAAACTTCTGGAGGTGCCCGTTGGAACTTCTTGGGACTGTGGGGTGCAGTGACTCAAAATGGAGGGGATGACGCAAAAGCCCTGGATTACGTCTCTAAGGTTTACAAAAATACCCCTGTGCTGCCAAAGGATGCGCGGGAAGCCAGTGATACTTTTTACAAGCGAAATCAAGGGGATGTATTGTTGAACTATGAAAATGAGGAGATCCTAGCTAAACAGAAAGGTGAAGCTGACAATTCTGTAGTGATTCCTCAAGTCAATATTTCTATTGACGCCCCGGTTGCTGTGGTAGACAAAGTGGTGGATAAACGCGGTACTCGGCAAGTCGCAGAAGCTTTTGTCAAGTTCCTCTTCACACCAGAAGCACAACGGGAATTTGCGAAAGTTGGGTTTCGTTCAGTTAACTCTACAGTAGCGAACGAAACACAGAAGCAGTTCCCCAAGGTTGGGAAACTCTACACAGTTTCAAACTTCGGAGGCTGGGACGCAGTTCAGAAGAAGTTCTTTGCAGATGGAACTGTTTTTGACAAGATTCAGGGAGGAAGACGCTAAAAAATAATACGGTTCAGTTAGTAGCTGTGGGCTTATCTGAACCGTATTGCTCTAAAAAAAGCTTTATTGGGTAAAAGTGTCAGAGAAAATAATTCACCCTATGGCTAACGCCACGCCTTACGGCTATCGGGTTCGCCAGATGCCTACGGAAGAGCCAGTACTGCGGGAGGGTAACCCTGGTGCAGGTATCTGGCGTTGGAAACCCTCATCAAGCACTGGTCTCACCTAATCAATCGGTGCGTTGGGAACTTGTGCGTCTATTTGCGCTTGAGACAAATAAGGAACTGCTGGGTTTAACTCGCCTACACTGAAAACACCAGCAGGAGGTGCATTCAATTCAATCTCGCCAGTTAATGGATTGCTTCTTACAATTAAGTTCGTTCCATCCACAATCTTGACATATAGAGGCTGCCTTGGCTGTTGCTGTTGATTTTCTGCAACGGGATTTTCTGTAACGGGATTTTCTACAACAGGATTTTCTGTAACAGGAATGCTTATACCAGCTACGTTCACACCACTCGGCAGGTAAATGCCATCACAGTCCCATTCATCGTCTGTCTTTCGACCATTTCCCAGGTAAAAGAGGGTGTTGGCAGAAGAGCCATATTTGCTGGGTTTATGAGCGTAAACAGCTAATGTCCTTCCAGTTTCATTGCGACAGACGCCCCAGTCCTCTGTGGTTTCCATAATATACTTCTGGAATTGCAAATCAGAGATGCCCTTCTGAATTTGCTCTACGGTATTGTAACCAGCTGCTGATGGGTTATTTCTTGCCTGCAAGAGTTGATTAAGTTGTTGAGTAATCTGAGCATACTCAGGACTCTTTTCGGCAATTGGATCTGCAAATGAAGGCTGAGCAATAACTAGATTGACCAGCAGGAAAAGAAACACTAAAATTGGCTTGAATATTTTCACCATTTTTCTCCTTTTTAACAAGAAATAGTCTTTTCCACTAAAAAGTATGTTATTCTGCCTGAAACATTTTTTTACAAAATGCACTTGTTGACCCTATGATATCTAACCACCTTTGATGGCATCAAATATTCTTATTTATCAAAATCATAAAAGTCATTTCTTAAACTTGAAAAATAAAAAGTCAGCAAATGTCAATAGACGAGCTACATAGCACAAAATTCTAACAAGCACAAAGAATACACTCGAAATGACTATAGCAATCCTATCTGATTTTTGTGAATCACAAAGTAGAGACGCTTAACGCTTAACGCTTAAGAAGGAATAAAAGTGTACCTAGCTAACCAAAAATCTGCGGAGGAGTCCTATAGTACATTTGTGAATGTAGCATTAGTATAGCAATCGCCCAGGCGATTAAGACATATACTAGAAGTAGTCTTTTTTCTTGCACGGCGTTAAGCGTAGCTCTGCCGTAGGCAATCGCTTTGACCTATGCCTAAACCTTACAGTTACGATATAAGTCAAAAGGTTATCCAAGCCATTGAATTTGATGGACTCAAGAAAAGCGGATCTTGTCTTCTATTCAATATCAGTCGCAATATAGCCGTTGCCAGGTAGATTAGGACATGAACTCATGAAAAAATATGGACATTACGAGACTTTCAAACTTCTTGACGAGTTAAACATTTCCTATTCCCTATTCCCTGTTAAGCGTTAAGCGTTAAGCGTTTCCTGTTCTCTACGTCCTAAAGGAGTTGGCGATAGCTATATCAAGTTAATTTGCTTGGCTTGAGCTTGAGGTTTAGCTGTGTTTCGACTCAAACAGATAATCTAAATTTACACCGTAAATTAAACTTGCTACGCAAATTAGAACCCCCCGGATTCATCCGTGGGGCAAGCTCAGAAAAAGTCTTTCTGTTCTAAAAATCTAAATTATGAATTTAGAATCTGTGAACCTCAATTTCTCGCTGCAACTGGGCAAAATGGGGAATTCAAAATCCTGGCATGATTGTATTGGTGGGAGATGAAGAGCTTTGCTGGAGTGTCTGACGCGCTAAGTTCATGCAACCACCACAGTTGCAGCCATACTTCGCCTGGGCATACTGTTTAACTATGGCTTCAGAGATATTGGATGTTTGAGGGAATTCTTGCTGTGAAGAGGTACTGGTGCTAGTCACACCTGAACGGGGTGCTATTTCATCTTGAATTTTCTTTGTAATCGCTTGAGCTGGGTGAGCAGCAATAAGTACTGCAGCAAGAGAGCCAGAGCAGCCGAGTAATGTTAAAACTTTAGTATTCATGGTGCATAATCTTAATTCAATGTAGCTAGTATAACGAAACTTTTTGCGCTCAGTACTAAGATGTATCTGTGAATAATGCTAAACTCCAACCTTAGTACGCCTCAAAGTGAGATTTCCGTGATGAATAAAATAATGCTGGCACTGCTTGGCGGCTCTTATGTTTTATCCAGCTTAGTTTTGATAAGTCATGCTGCTGTCGCAGAAGATTTACCTTCTGTACCAAAAACCACTAACACACCACAGTACCAACACAACACTCAATCTAACCCTCAAGTGGCTGGTACTGTCGCTTTGCCAACAAACAGTCGGACGACACAAACCACACAAACTCATACTTTGCAAGTAAATCCTCGCGTTTTTTCCCTTGATCCTAGTAGCGAAACAGTTGGGAATCTAGCGAGTGCCCAATTGGGCTGTGATTGCCCTGGTTGTCGTGCTTCGGCGCTTCAAATGTTGCAAAGTGGTAAGCTAACTCTTCCACAATAGGACTTTATCAGTTATCAGTTACCAGTTATCAGTTACCAGTTATCAGGTAGGAAACGGACTCGTCCACCCCTTGTTCACTGTTTACTGTTCACTGATTTAACTGCCAGCATAGTCAAAAGTAAGAACCCCATACCATAAGTTGGGGGCTTGTAACAAGGACGCCGTATTTCTTGCGCGGCGCGTCTCGAAATACATTTTATCTTTCTCCATAAATGAATTTAGGGGCTTATATCCTTTTTTCTTTTTTCTTTTTTTGACTTTTGACTTTTGACTTCCCGCAGGGCGGTCATCTATCTCGCCTGAACCTGTTAAAAATGCTCAGTGAATGAGCTGCTAAATCCGGTCGGGTGAGGATACCACCAGATGGGCTAAAAAAGAGCGCCAGCAAAAACAGCATGGATGAAACCAGCACAATCGCAGGCCCAGAGGGTATATTGTGGTAATAGCTAATGTAGACCCCCGTTATGCTGGCGATCGCACCAATCAATGCTCCTGTTGCCATCATCTGATGCAGTTCTTTGACTAAAAGATAAGCGGTGAGGGCAGGTCCTACCAGCAGCGAAATCACGAGGATAACACCGACTGCTTGCATACTAGCAATAATCGTCAGGGTCGTTGCCGCCATAAAGCCGAAGTGAATAGCATTAACGGGTAAACCAGTTGCCTGAGCACCTGTACGGTCGAAAGTATAGAATAACAATTCTTTGTAAAACAGCTTAGTTGCACTCAGAATGAGTAAGGTAATAATGAGTGTCCGGTAAATATCACTAGAGGTAACGCCAAGAATATCTCCAAATAAAAAACTATCTAGATCTATCTTATTTTTCAAAACTGTAATTAGTGTCACTCCCAACGCAAAGAAGCTGGAAAATGTCAGTGCCATTGCTGCATCCACTTTCACCCGAGATTGCGAGCGAATCCAGGCAATTAAAAATGTACTCATAATCCCGGATACAAAAGCCCCAATCAAAATATCAATTCCCAAGAAAAAGGAAATTGAAAGTCCAGGCAGTACACAGTGAGCAATCACATCTCCTAGTAATGCCATGCGTTGGACAATTAAATAACTACCAACAACAGGACAGAGAATACCAACTAGAATGCCAATCACCAGGGCATTCCGCATAAATTCGTAACTTAGGGGTTCTAGCAGCAAGCTCAACATGGAGAGTAAAAAGTTATTAGTTATTAGTCGTTATATTATTGGGATTTGAGGATCAACTTTTGACTAATAGACCTCTCCAAAAATCGATTTTTAGTGCAAGCGCCGTAAAGCTTTGATAGCCATTTTTGGAGAGGTCTAATCAACAAAACAACGATGAATCCCAATCTTGATATAAGGGATTCTGCAAGCTTGTGCCATACGCTCGATGCAAATTCTCTGGAGTCATCACCTGTTGTGGTGAACCATCAGCAATCAAGCATTTATTCAATAAGAGTAATCGGTCTAATCGGTGCAATGCCTGTCCCCATTCATGGCTACTCACCAGTAAAATTTTGCCAAGCGATCGCAACTCTGAAAACACATCAAAAATAATCGCTTCAGTCTTCTTATCCACTCCCGTAAATGGCTCATCAAACAGCAGAATTTCTGCTTGTTGCGCCAAAGCACGCGCTAAGAATACTCGCTGTTGCTGTCCACCGGATAGCTCACCAATACGACGATGTTTGAGCGCAAGCATTTCGACTTGCTCTAATGCTGATGTTACAATTTCTCTTGCCGCTTTCCCTGGAGTGCGAAACCAGCCAATCTGCCGTGTACGTGCCATCATGACTACATTCCAGACGGTGATGGGATAGTCCCAGTCTATTTGCGATCGCTGCGGTACATACGCAACTTTTTGTAGCTGTTGATGCAGTGGACTCAGACAATACTGCACACTTCCACTGACTTTTGGAACTAAGCCCAGCATTGCTTTCATCATCGTGCTTTTCCCTGCACCATTGGGACCAATAATCCCCACGACTTGGCTGTTCGCAATCTGGAAGCTCACAGGCTCTAAACCACTAACACCTCGATAATTAACAGCTAGGCACTGAACCTCTAACATATAATTTTTTAATTTTTTTAAATAGAACGATAATCATTTTAAACTAGATTTCATTATCAAATTTTAGAGCAAATAAAAAAAATCATGTATATTCCGCAGCGTCAATTTTGGAAATCAGCAGTCCTTGCTTTAAGTATGGGATTGTTAGCAAGTTGCAGTTCTTCTCCATCCACCAGTCAAAACAATCAAACCAGCACAACAGCACCAGATGCCAGTTCTACGCAAGTTTCTACTACGACGACTGGTAAAGGTCTAAAAGTTGTAGCAACCAATACAGTTTTGTGTGACATGGCTCAGCAAGTTGCAGCGAGTACGATTGATTTGACTTGCTTGATGAAGCCAGGAGCAGATCCCCACGTTTACCAACCAACGCCAGAAGACCGTAAGGCAATTGAAGATGGCAAGCTAATTTTATACGGCGGTTACAACTTTGAACCGAGTCTGATCAAGTTGATTCAATCTACCTCGAATATTGCTCCCAAAGTTGCGGTTGATGAAATCGCTGTTCCCACTCCCCAGAAATTTGAGGAAGACGGTAAGACGGTTGTTGATCCTCACGTTTGGCACAATGCTCAAAATGGGATTGCTATGGTGAAAACTATTCAAGAAAGTTTCGCCAAGGTTGCTCCGGAAAATGCTTCACTTTACCAGAAAAATGCCCAAGCAATCACTACCCAATTAGGACAAATCGATACTTGGATCAAATCAGAGGTTGCTACTATTCCTCAGCAATCCCGCAAGCTGGTGACAACTCATGATGCTTTGGGATACTACTCTAAGGCGTATAATATTCCTGTTGAAGGAGCTTTAGAAGGTATCTCTACAGAAGAGAAACCCACAGCGGCTAGGGTTAAAGAATTGGTGAAAAAAATTAAAGACAGCAAAGTACCTACAATTTTTGCTGAGTTAAGCATCAATCCTAAGTTGATTTCAACAGTGGCAAAAGAAGCTAACGTCAAAGTTGCACAACAAGAACTCTTTGCTGATGGATTAGGCGAGAAAGGCAGTCAGGGTGACACCTATCAAAAAACGTTAATTTCCAATACAAAAACGATTGTGGAAGGACTGGGAGGCAAATACACGCCTTTTCAAGCAAAGTAGTTTGGTTTAAGTCTGATCCTCGAAACGTCGGTAAGAGGAGAAATACAGCCTTAAGCTTATGCCTGCGACACGGACTCACGTTTGCAGGCTTACTCAAATTATATTTATTAACTATCAAGTTAATTGCTGCATAGTAAAACTTTAGCTTTGTGACTCAGGTTTAGCTATTTTTCTTAACTTTAAGGATCAAAAAGCAAATTTGTAAAAAAACAATGACTGGCTTTGTATTGCATTGGTTTATAATACTATCAGTTCTGTTACGTACTTCGTAAATTGTAAAGTTAAATATTTTAAAATCAGCGTATAAACGCTGAACTAAAATAACAAATATTGATACCATCACACTCAAGTAATTTTGTGATATCAATGTATACCAGCGAATCGACCAAGTATCCCCACACAGCAGAAATCGGACAAAGAAGCCGCATTCTGGTAGTAGAAGATGAAGAGCTTATCCGGGAAATGCTTGTTCTAGCTTTGGAAGAGGAAGGTTATGGAGTGGTAAGTGCCACTGATGGGCGGGTGGCTGTTGAATACCTCAAAAGTTATGAACTCAGTTCACCAGAGCTTTCCTTTGACCTGGTGATTCTTGATTTGATGCTGCCTCACATTAACGGATTAGACATCTGCCGCTTGATCCGATTTCAAGGAAACCCAGTTCCAATTTTAATGCTAAGTGCTAAAGGAAGTGAAACAGACCGTGTTCTGGGGCTGGAGGTAGGAGCAGATGACTACTTAACCAAACCTTTTAGTATGCGGGAGTTAGTGGCTCGTTGTCGTGCTTTGCTGCGTCGCCAACGCTTGAGCTGTTTGCCTCAGCTACCAGTCCTTCAGTATAAAGATGTGACTTTGTATCCCCAAGAATGTCGGGTGTTGGTTCGCTCTCAAGAGGTGAATTTGTCACCAAAGGAATTCCGGCTGCTGGAATTGTTTATGAGCTACGCCCGTAGGGTCTGGTCGCGCGAGCAATTGCTAGACCAGGTTTGGGGACCAGATTTTGTTGGAGACAGCAAAACTGTGGACGTGCATATTCGCTGGCTACGCGAAAAACTAGAGATAGACCCCAGTCGTCCAGAATATGTTGTGACTGTACGAGGTTTTGGCTATCGATTTGGATAGTTGTTAGTTTTTAGTTGTCAGAGAACAACTAACAACTAGCAATGCTGATACTAGGATTTTTACTGGGTTTAGCGGTAGGCGCAATTTTTTGGGTGTGGCAACAGGTTCAACTGAACCGTTACCTAGAGAAAGTATTGCGACCGTTAACCGCCCATTCTTCTGACGTGGCGCTGCTAATTCCTGACTTGCGCCACGGAATTAGATTATTTGTCCAGCAACGCCAACAATTGCAGCAGTTGCTTCAAACATACGAAGACCTGCTAGAGTTCGCACCAGTGGGGTATTTGCAGGTTGACGAAGAAAATCAACTGCTTTGGTGTAACGAACAGGCACAAAAAATGTTGTATCTGCAAAGATGGCAACCTGGACAAGTGCGCTTGTTGTTAGAGTTAATAAGATCCTACGAACTTGACCAATTAATTGGACAAACGCGCGATCGCCAAAAGTCACAGGTCAAAGAGTGGGTATTTCATCCTTCTTGCGAAGATGTGACAGCTATGTCGGAGGTGAAATCTCTTATGTTACAAGCAACAAGCTTACCCTTGCCCCTTGGGCAAGTAGGAGTCTTTATAGAAAACCATCAGCCAGTGGTGGATATAAACAAAGCACGTGAGCGTGCTTTTTCTGACCTAGCACACGAACTGAGAACTCCACTCACCTCAATACGTCTGGTTGTCGAAACATTACAAGACCGCGTGAAACCACCTTTGGATCGTTGGGTTAACCGCCTTTTGCAGGAGGTTGACAGATTGATTCACTTAGTGCAAAGTTGGCTAGATTTGACTCAACTAGAAACTAACCCTACCATTGAATTGCATCGCCAATCAGTGGAAGTGCGATCGCTGATTTTGTCTGTCTGGGAGACTCTAACACCTCTAGCACAACAACACCAGATTGAAATCACCTATTCTGGTCCAGATACTGTCTCGATTAACGCTGATGAGTCTCGCATTTACCAGGTGTTTCTCAATCTGCTAGATAATAGTATCAAATACAGCTCACCAAATACAACCATTGTCATTGAAGCAAAAATCGTTTCCGAACACAACAACCAAGAACCAGTACTACAAATCAACATTATTGACTCCGGTACGGGTTTTTCTCAAGCAGATTTACCTCATGTATTTGAGAGATTTTATCGGGGGGATCAATCACGCTCTCGTATAACAAGCTCACAAAGCCATTCGACTACGACAATTGTTGGTAGTGGTTTGGGTTTGGCAATTGTCCGGCAAATTGTTCTTGCCCACGGCGGTTGCATAAAAGCCATGAATCATCCTCATACTGGAGGAGCATGGTTACAAGTTGAACTCCCTGGCGTCGTGGCAATTTCCTCGAGCCAAGATTATATTTAGAAAATATCTTCATGTTTGAGACTACAAGAGTGAAAGTCCCCCTTTATAGTCCCAATACTGAAAGACCCCAGCTAGCTCGTGAGATTAGACGCTTAGAGCAAGATGTATTGCGTATGGGGGCTTTGGTAGAACAATCATTTCGTTTAAGTCACCAAGCCTTATTCACCCGCAATTTAACAACAGCTGAGGTACTTCCTGTTTTAGATAAAAAGATTGATCGCTTTTATAGACAAATAGAATTAGACTGTACGGCAATCATGACGCAGCAAGCTCCTACAGCTCAAGATTTGCGTTGTTTAAGTGCCTTCATGCAACTTGTGCGTGATCTAGAACGCATTGGCGACTATGCTAAGGATTTGGCTAAAATTGCAATCAAAATTTTTCCCTATGCGCCTCATTTTTGTTTACCAGAGATTGCAGTCATGTCTCAGCATGCACAAGCAATGTTAGCAACGAGTTTAGTGGCGTTGGCAGATTTAGATGAAGTCAACGGGCGCAGTATAAAGCGACTCGATGATGCTGTAGATAATGCTTATGAACGGCTTTATCACACCTTAGCTCATCAACGATGCGACGAAGGTGTGGTTGAGCCGATTCTGCTCTTGGTACTGGCGATTCGTTGTTTGGAACGCATGGCAGACCACGCGACCAACATCGGTCAACGTGTGGCATATATTGTGACTGGTCAACGGGGTTGAATCTCAGGATGTGGGGTTTGGAGAGGGAGTTTCTATTCTTGCTTTGATCCTCGCTAGTTCATTACTCTAGATAAATCAACCTTTATTCACATTTAGACCTAGCTATTTTGCAAAGATATATAGCAGTCGCCAGGTAGATTAGGACACGAACTAATCAGAAAACACGGTCATCAACAGACTTGAAAGTCTGTTAAGCGTTCCCAGCTATAAAACAAAAGCTCAGCACAAAGGTTGCTTAAAACAAAAATAGGGATGGTGTAAACCATCCCTATTTACTACAGTAGGGCTATGCCCTACCAAACTTGAGATTAAATACTGGGCATAAACTGCGGCTTTTCAGGTACGCTAGTGTACTCAGCGACAATTTGACGGAATTCTTCACCGTCAATAGTTTCTTTCTCAATCAGCAAGTCCACTAAGCGATCCATTACGATGCGATTTTCCAGTATAAACCGCCTTGCTGTCTGGTAGCATTCTTCGACAATGATGCGGACTTGTGCATCAACACGAGATGCAATTGACTCTGAATATTCTGAGCGAGTCATCCAGTCACGACCCAAGAAGACTTCTCCCTGTTGGCTTTCCAAGGATATCGGTCCTAAATCAGACATCCCAAACCTTGTCACCATTTGCCGTGCCATACCGCTAACTTGCTGTAAGTCGCCTCCAGCACCAGTTGTGACTTCGGCGGAACCAAAAATCACGTCTTCTGCTGCACGACCACCTAAAGCACCAGTAATTCTGGCTTTGAGTTGACCGCGAGTGATTAAGCCTTGCTCCTCATTGGGAGTAAACCAGGTTAACCCTTGTGCTTGTCCCCTTGGAATTAAAGTCACTTTTTGGACTGGATCGTGGTCTTTGAGTAATGTACCTGCGATCGCATGTCCAATTTCGTGGTAAGCAATCAAGCGTTTGCTCTTGCTATCGACCAGAGGTGTGCCTTCCATACCAGCAACAACCCGATCCACAGCATCATCGATTTCTAAAATCGTGATCGCTTCCTTACGGCGTCTGGCTGTGAGAATAGCAGCTTCATTGAGCAAGTTTGCTAAATCTGCACCTGTAAAACCTGGGGTGCGGCGAGCAATAACTTCTAAAGAAACGCTGGGGTCTAGTTTCTTGTTACGAGCGTGGACTTTTAAAACTTCCAAACGTCCTTTAACGTCGGGTGCATCGACAGTGACTTGTCTGTCAAATCGTCCGGGACGTAACAATGCTGCATCTAAAACATCAGGACGGTTGGTAGCAGCAATGATAATAATACCAGTGTTACCCTCAAAACCATCCATTTCGGTGAGCAGTTGGTTGAGGGTTTGTTCCCGCTCATCGTTTCCACCGCCGATACCTGCACCTCTTTGCCGTCCTACGGCGTCAATTTCATCAATAAAGATGATACAGGGGGCGTTATCTTTTGCTTTCTTAAACAGATCGCGGACGCGGGATGCACCTACACCTACGAACATTTCTACAAATTCTGAACCAGAAATGCTGAAGAATGGTACGCCTGCTTCACCAGCGATCGCCTTTGCAAGCAATGTCTTACCTGTTCCGGGAGGTCCAACTAACAGAACTCCTTTGGGAATGCGTGCACCTACAGCTGTGAATTTTTCTGGTTGTTTGAGGAAGGTGACAACTTCTTGCAGTTCTTCTTTGGCTTCTTCAATACCTGCAACGTCGTCAAACTTCACTCCAGTTTTTGCTTCCATCTGGAAGCGAGCTTTTGATTTTCCGAAGTTCATAGCTTGACCGGGACCACCAGGCATGTTACTAGAACGACGGAACAAAAAGAACAGCCCGGTAATCAATAAAATAGGAAAAATCAGATTACCCAACAGTCCCCAAATTGCCCCATCATTGCGCATCGGATGGGCGTCAAAACTAACTCCTTTTTCTTTGAGCTTGGTAATCAGTTCCGGAGAGTTAGAAGGCAAATCCACCCGTACCCGTTGTACGCGGTTTTCCAGTTCTGGATCGACGGCTTCCACGATCGCCGTCCTTCCGCCTTCATATAAATCAACGTTGCTTACCCGATCAGAGTCCAAGTATTCTAAAAAGCGACCATAAGTCATGCGGGTGGTGGCTGTATTCTTACTCATGTCTGTCGGAGTACCAGAAAAAGCTCCTTGCCAGAAGAAAAAGCCAATCACCAATGCAGGCAATGTCCAGAGTACTAGGACTCTCCAAGAGAATTTCATCTTAATTTTGCCTCTAGATGCATATACAACAAATCAACAGTCTACAGATAGAGTTATTCAAATCGATGTCTATAACAGCATTTTTTATCCAATGTTATGACACACGATAAGCTTTTCGTTAGCGTCTGAGCTAACAAGCCAAAACATTATTAAGAATCTTCATTAAATTTAACTTAATTTTGCTTCATTTTACTATGGGTATCTCATGTAAATATGCAAACCTGCGGGTAACGCTGCTTGGCTGTTAAGTTTATGTCAATAGCTCAAAATCATGCCATTTGCCGTTTGATAAGAAATGTATTGGAGATTTTATATAAATAAATACGGTTTCTCATGCTGTAGCTAGATGGAGGAAAATGGCTAAGAACCATATAGAGCTCAGAAGGAAGAGGTCTTTCAAGCTCAGTTCACAAATCGCTCAGTTGGATAATGTACAATGACACGCACAGGACAACATCCCCCACGAGTACAATTACGCCACCCACAAATATCTGTGGTGACGCATTGTCCCCACATTATCCTTTCTTTTATCAGCGCACCCTACTTAATTTCTGTAATTCGTAGGGTATAAGGAAAGTACCTATCTTTTTTAAACGAACCAATCCACACATAGTATGTTCCTGGTAACCATTCTCCAATCATGCCAGGATTCTTGCCATCAAAATCGTCATTGCACCAGCTACCTCCAGGACCTCTAATAATTAAGGTGGTATCCTCAGGGCTTCTGACTTCTATTTTTAAGTAGTCAAATTTACTTGTTAGCTCAATAGTATGGTCTGGGTCTTCATCAAAATATCCAGTGCAAGTCCCTGTGGGAGTTTCTCTTCTACCAGCAATTTCCCTCCCCGATATAGAACCGCCACTCACACCACGAACAATAAACGGATCTGGAGAAAACTTTTGACCGATAACGACATCCTCAAAAAAGGGTGAGGACCTTTCCTGCGCATGAGATATTGTATTGATTGCTGACGCGATCGCCAGCACCGCTACCATCAAAGATAATCTTATTCCCCGAGATATCTCTTTTGTCAGCATTCCAAGAACATACTTTTTTAAGTCTTTTTAGAGACATGAATACTACACTCGAAGTTCCCAAGACAAGGATTTTTGACTTATTTTTTTACTTTTTAAATATCAAATAACTCATTAATAGGACTTACGCACACCCTACCAATTCTTGGCGTTCTTGGCGTCTTGGCGGTTCGATAAATTAATATTTTTGGCAATTTTTGCGTAAGTTCTGATTAATTGTCAATTCGCTGACTAAAGTAAAATGAGATTCACAAGCACCAGGTGCAGATGAATGCACCCCCTACTATTACTACAGCAGTTTTCAGTTGGTCATACCAATTGGAGTTGGGTAAAACTCATGTAAAAATCCAGTAACTTATGTCTAGAGGACACGCTTGTTAAAATAGAAAAACTACCCATCAAATTGAGCGAAGACTGGGTTTTATATGTAGAAATTGAGGGGATCATCCCAAATGTGTAAGTTTATTTTATTTTGTAGTGCCAAGAGTTGCGCCGGAGGGAGACCCTCCCGCAGCGCGCTTACTCACCGTTTTTTGTGCAAAATTGGCCTGCTCCCAAATTGAGCACGTTCCCAAAGCATAATTGCTGCTAACTGCTATATAAATCCTAGACAAGTCTAGACATTACTTCTTTCTTCATCGGGAGCATGGGAGCGGTTAGCCCTCAGAAAGCATTCACGCCAAAGCCCTGCGCGATACGCCACATGCTTTAAGCCGGGGGAACCCTAGTCGAGCAGTGGCTCAAATTGATTGCTGCGTTTAAATCCCTATCTATTACATGTCCACAATGTTTACATGAATAGACACGTTCACTTAATGATAGGGATTCTTTCTTGCAACCACAATTACTACAAGTTTTAGAAGATGGATACCACCTAGACGCCAAAACTAGCTTGCTTCCAAACTTCTTGCATTTGTATTCAAGTTGTCTTTTGAATTCATGGAATCCGCAATCAGCTATGGATTGAGCAAGCTTACGATTTTGCATCATACCCGAAACATTTAAGTCCTCAATTACTATCGCAGCGTGGTTTTTGCATAAGTAGTTGGTGACTTTATGAAGTGAATCTTTGCGAATGTTTGAAACTCGGTTATGATGCTTTGCTAATTTAATCTTTGACTTGTGACGATTGCTACTGCCTTTAGTTTTTCGACAATGAGCCTTAGACAATCGTTTAAGTTTTTGGATAAACTTCAAGTAGGCTTTTGGATTAGGGAACGTAACACCAGTACTAAGTGTAGCCAGTTCTTTTATTCCTAAATCCACGCCTACAACATCTACTAACTTTGACGTAATCTCAGTTTCGGCTTCATATGCAAAAGCAATGTACCAGTCATCAGCTATTCGGGATATTGATAGTTTGGTAGTTGTTGTATGAGGTAAACCTTCATAAGTTTTGACCCAACCAATGGTCGGGAGCTTAACGCGCATACCACCTACAAGTATAGGTTTACCACCTGCATCAATAGTGAAAGAATCATTCTGACCTTTCTTTTTGAATTTTGGATACCCGCCCAGCCCTTTAAAAAATCGGTCGTAAGCTGCGCCTAATTGGTCAAAAGCATATTGAGTGATTTTTTGACAAATTCCTTTTTCCTTAATCCATTCCAGCGAAGTCTTAACTCAGTTGTTAAAGAACTTTTTGAGAAGAAATTTGTTTGGCTTATATCCATCTTGATATAAATTTTGCCAAGTCGCCAAACCCCAGTTGTAGGTGAAACGCGCAATACCTGCGTGCTTACTCATTATGGTTTTTTGCTCGCTTGTCAGTTTTAACTTTGTTTTGATGGATAAAAGCACAGTTCGGCTCCGCTCACTGTAAATTGTTCGACCTCAACACTTGTAATATATGTGAATAGAGTAACATATACAATTCAAATCCATGCCATTCCATAAAAAAATAAACTTGGTGCGACTTCTTTAAATGCTGAACCTTTTGATAAGACACCTGTGTGTTTCAACGTGCGAAAAGGAGTCAGGGAAAAGCTAAAAACCGTCCCAGACTGGAAGGAACGGTTAAGGAAGTTTGTAGATGATTTCATCGAAAAAGATGGGGATGGCTGTCAATAAATGACAAACGTTGCCTAGGTTATTGGCGGCTTAGGACAACCTCACTTGTTTTACCGCCTCAATCAAACGCGGCTTGTCTAAACCAATTTGATTCAAAAGTAACCAGGATTGGATTAAGTCAGGACCATGCAAATCTCCTGTTAAGCCAGCGCGAAGTGCTTTCATCACCACGCCTTTTTTGACGTTTTGTTCTTTAACGACTTTCTTAATAATTTCTTGAGCGCTGGCTTGTGTGAGTTGATGATTTTCCAAAGCAGCAATAACACTGTTGAGGGTAGCTACAGAACCTTCTTGTTTTAATTGAGCAGTTGCTTCATCACTAAATTCAACTGTTTCAACAAAAAACAGTTTGCTCATAGCCACTGCATCAACAAGGCGAGTCAAACTCGGACCAATTAAAACGACAAGCTCCTCTAACCAAGCACGGTCACGTCCTTGTGTCAATGGATATCCTGCTTCTTCCCAGAATGGAATGAGCAAATCTGTCAGCTTATCCACTGACATATTGTGAAGATACTGACTGTTTATCCAATCCAGCTTCGCCCAGTCGAATTTTGCCCCGGCTTTATTAACACGCTCAAAACTAAATAACTTAGCTGCTTCTTCCAAGGTGAAAATTTCCTGAGTCGAGTCTGGGGCTGACCAACCCAGTAGTGTCATATAATTCACCATAGCTTGAGCAATAAAGCCCATTTGCTTAAAGTCAAAAATGGATGTGACTCCATCCCGCTTGGAAAGCTTGCGTCCTTCTTGATTCAAAATCAAAGGTGTATGGGCAAACTCTGGCATTTTTGCGCCAAAAGCTTCATACAGCAGAATTTGCTTCGCGGTGTTGGCGATGTGGTCTTCTCCGCGAATGACATGGGTAATTTGCATATCTATGTCATCCACCACAACCGCAAAATTGTAGAGTGGGACACCAATACCATCTGCTGCGGCGCGAGCAATAACCATATCACCGCCTAAATCGCTACCTCGCCAAACCATCTTTTCCCGTACCAGGTCATTCCAGACAATTTCCCGGTCGTCATCAATTTTGAAACGAATGACAAAGTTACGTCCTTCGGCTTTGTATGCGGCTTCTTGTTCTGGTGTAAGATTGCGGTGACGGTTATCGTAGCGCGGAGCTTCATTTCTAGCTTTTTGAGCCTCACGCAGCGCTTCTAATTCTTCTGGCGTGGTGTAGCAGCGATATGCAAGTTTTTTATCAAAAAGGGTTTGAACCGCACTTTTGTACATTTCCAGACGCTTAGTTTGGAAAAATGGTCCTTCATCCCATGTCAGTCCTAGCCAGCGCAGACCTTGGAAAATATTTTCGGTGTATTCGGGACGCGATCGCTCCAAGTCTGTGTCTTCAATGCGCAGAATAAACTGACCACCGTGGTGGCGGGCAAACAACCAGTTAAATACAGCTGTCCTTGCTGTTCCTATGTGTAGATTCCCAGTTGGACTGGGGGCTATACGGACTCTAACAGTCACGGGCGTTCTCTCTCTTGTCTATATTTGTAAAGCACAACTCATTTAGCTTAATATTAAGCTTTCAGCAATAAGTGCTGAGTTCTGAATCACTTGTAACTCACTACTCAGAACTCAGCACTCATAACTTTTAACGGGACTGACGGGGCTCGAACCCGCAACTTCCGCCGTGACAGGGCGGTGCTCTAACCAATTGAACTACAGTCCCTTAATTGGTCACTTTATTTATTATCACTATTCTCCTGAACATTGTCAAGCTTTTTTTGAAATTCGTTATTAGTTATTGAGTGATGATTCACAGGGAACGCTTAACAGGGAACAGGGAACGCTTGACATACACTGTAGCTATGGCAGTCCTATTTGATTCGTGAAAAATATAGACAAGGAAACGAACCGCCAAGGACGCCAAGGACGCAAAGGAAAGAAAGAAGAAAGAAATATATAATTTTCACAAATGATTTAGGATTGCTATAGTTGAGCAAAAGTCTGTGGAGTAATCCTAATATTATCAACGATTGAAATTGGGAACAAAACGCCGAAATAACCTGATAAGCGGTGGTTCCATCTTAAGTTTAAAGGCGAGTATCTGGGTTCGCTGAAGACGATTAAAGTTATTATCGCTCACAAGGATTAATGAAAGCTGACCATCAGGTAGTTTTGAACCGAGAGTTAAGCCTTCGATATTATCTAGCGCTACATTTAATTTTCTCAAATCCAAAAGTAGCTCTTTCTTGGTGGGTTTAATTTTGTTAATATCAACAGCTAAAAGACTGTCGATATTATGAATGTCATCAGCACCTTCTAGAGAAATCTGATACAGGGCAATAGAAAACCCAAAGCCAGAAAAAGTCCGCTCTAAACTTAGGAAATGACCTTGATTATCCAGAGCCATTAAATCACTTAAACCGCTGGCAAATTTAGGAGAAAAATTAAAAATTGGTGTGACAGCTTCAGTTTGATAAAGAAATTCTTTCTCTGGTTTATGAGTGAGTAAATTGTATTGCAAAATCCGGCAAGGACTACTGACTTTTGGTTTGGCTTCTGGACCATCTTGAATCAGAGCATTTTCTGTGGCTGTAAACAAAGATTTGTTGTTGGGTGTGATGGTCAGAGATTCAAAGGCTAAGTTGTTGCGGACACCTTGTTTACGACTTTTATCTGGCAAAAACTTGTTGGGTATTGGTAGTGTATTCAAAACTTTTCCAGAAGAAAGGGAAAATTCTTTCAGAAAAGGCGTTATTTGTTTCAAATTATCACCTTCAGAAGAAATATAAACAGTTTCGTGGTTAGTTAAGGTGATGCCTTCTGAATCGATAGTACCAGTCGGGAAAGTTTGACTACTTTCATTTAAGAGTGTCGTGACACCAAGAGGGACAACTTTATCATTTGTTAGTGTTCCATTGCTTAGGTCAATTTTTAATGTATAGAAGCGAGCCGCAGCTTTTTCGCTGCGATCATCAGATATCGTGTAATAAAGTTGTTTTTTGGCATCGTACGTTATTCCAGAAAGCCCTCCCATGGGAGTTTTTTTGAAAGTGTAATCAGTGGGAAAAGTTACAGAACTAATAAAATCTATTCCAGTTATGGGATAATTTGGGGCAGGGATGTTAATGATAAAGATGCTGAGAAGAATTAGAATAGGAATAAAAAAGAAAAGAATGCGTGGAAACTTCAAAAGTTTTTTGAGGTGCTGCATTGTGAGTCATTGCTAAACAGTGAAAATCACAAACAAGATATCATGGTTAAGCAAATACGCATTTTTATTGCAAATTTTTTCGTAGTCGATGGGTTTGAGCGCTACGCAGCAGATTTGAGCATACCGCTTGCCTCAGAGCAAAACTGAACGGGAACGGGGCGGGGTCGCTATTGTCAGCAGCATTGAGTTGCAAGTTTGTATTTGTATAAATTTTGACTTTTAAACGAAATCATATCATGTTCGGTAAATTACTTACAATTCAAGCCCAATTTATACAGCCATTTTCAGGAAAATAGACCATAGTCGTGGGAGTGCATGCCATTACGGCCTTACAAACGCTGTGGTTCATTTAGGTGAAAACTGCTGTAATCTACCATGCTAGCAATACCAACTCCCCTTCTATTTGTATTGCTGGAGTCTTGATTTAAAAGATTGCCCTAAAGCCTTGGTCAAAGAATTAAAGATTTAATAAAGGTATATCTCTTTTGTAGAATTGACTCTGTTATATAATGTAGGATTTTTGACGTAGTAAAGTTGTATTGACAATTACTAAATACAATTACGTAAATGAGAACACAACGTTATTGTCTAAAGTTTGCTCAAAGAACTCGTAAAAGTTAGCACTTGAGGGCTTTTTAATGAAACTTAATCGGTTTAGAACAGTCATATCCGCACTGGCTGTAGTCACGATATTTAATCTGGTCAGTGATACCAAACCTGCGGCTGCTTTGGGTTTGGTTGGTCTAACTGACAACAACAATCTAGTTCTTTTTGACTCCGATAATCCCACCGCTACTACCAATGTCTCAATCACTGGGGTCACTGGTCGCGTGTTGGGCATTGACCGTCGTCCAGCTAACAATCAAATCTATGGTTTGTCAGATACCAATAACATTTACACCATTAACCCGTTTAGTGGTGCTGCTACTTTCGTAAGTCAACTTTCCACTCCATTCACTGGAGGCTTTGTTTCCGGAGTAGACTTCAACCCAGTGCCTGATCGCCTACGGGTCGTCGGTGGCAATGACCAGAACCTGCGCATCAATGTGGATACTGGCGCGGTCATTGTTGATGGAACACTGAACCCTGGGGACCCCAACATTACTGGTGCAGCTTACACCAATGCAGATAATGACCCGACCACCGGAACTACGCTGTACGACATTGACTACATCAGTGACGCATTATTTATACAGAACCCGCCGAATAATGGCACCTTGCAAAGGGTAGGCTCCCTCGGTATCGACATCGACTCAAGAGGAGGGTTCGACATCTTCACACAAAATGGGGTGAATACTGCCGTTGCGGCACTGACTCCAGTCAATTCAAATGGCTCCAATCTATACAACATCAACTTGTCTACAGGTGCTGCTACGCAAATAGGCACCATCGGCGATGGTAGTAGGAAAATCGTAGGAGTGACAGCTCAGCCTGTCCCTGAGTCTAGTTTTGCCCTTGGTGTGCTCACTGCTGGTATTGCTCTATTAGGTCGCTGCCGTCGTCGTCTGAAGTCGGTCATTTAGTCACACTTTACTTCATACCAATTTGAAAAAAGAATGCAACACATGGATAAAACCCCTCCCTAACCCTCCCCTTAGTAAGCAGGGCTGTTTCATTCCCTCAAAGGCTCATAATGTCAAGGCTTTGTGAAGCGCAATTGCTCTAATTTTTCTGGAGAATCATTGAATTTTTTGGATCAAAATGTAGGTTTTCTATCACTTCTGTCCCAAAAATCATCGCGCTACGTATTGACAAATCCTCCCTCCTTATTGAATGAAACAGCCCTGCCCTTTGGTAAGGGGAGCTAGTGCGTTGGGGTGAGATCAGCGCAGCAAGAGGGTCTCCCTCCAGAGTAACTTCTGTGCGGGGGTTTACGAACCATTGTTTTTTTGAAAAAAGTTTACCAGCCAATCTTTGACGCTGCGGGTTGCGTGGCAGTCGTCTTCGTTGTAGCGTTGGATAATTTCAAGTAAAGAGCGATCGCCCGTTTCTAACCACTTGTCATACCAGTAAATACACTTCATACCGCTGGCTTCTGGATCACGCCACTCAAACCCCAACCATCGAGCGATCGCTTTTAAAGCATAACTTTCTATAGGCAATGCCACGTTTTGCGTTAATATTTTGTAGACATCCACAAACCGATTCAGTACGGGCGATACATAACTCTGTGGAGTCTGGTAAAGCTTTGCCAGTCGTTTGACTGTATCAAGTTCGTAAACACAAAAATGATAAATAGGTGCATCTGGATATTGCCAAACCAAATTCATAAATTGCTGCCAAACCAATTCTTCTTCTTCTGGGCTTTCTGCTAAAAAGGAATAAAATTGTTCTGTTTTGGCTTGCCTATCAATAACCAAAACTCCTAACAAAAAATCTAAATTCAAATCTGGTTCCGCCTCAATATCAAAAAACATTTCTACAGGCGCTGTAGATAAAATGTCACTCCTGGGGGAAAGCAACTGTGTAGTTTCTCTATCAACTTCTATAGTTCTGTCGAGGCAAACAGAAGTGTCAACCGTACAAGAATTTAAGACATATTGTTGCTTTGGTGGCAAATTCGGTATGATGAACGGACGGTTTTCCACAATAGATTTTGCTTGTAGTATCAGCTTGGGTGCGACTGCGCTGTCGAAACCTGGCAAGTTTTCTAATTGAGTCGGGTAAGTTTTTGCCAAAGATTCTACTGTTGTGATTTCCAGCGCTTGCAGTTGTATGTAGCGAACAGGTGTGACTCCTGGTAACAAAGAAAGGTGTTTCTGAGATTGGGCAACAGCATAACAATAATCGTACCAAGGACAAAGATTGCACCGTTGACGAGAGATAAAGACTTCAGGCGCTTCCTCTGTTTCTAAAGTTTGAATATACTCTTCCAGAAAACGATGCATTTGTGGCATCCATTTAAGTAGATCCACAGAATAACCCGCCTCTTTTCCACGCAGCATCAGCCAAGCTATTTCTAACTCACTTTGTTGCACCATTGCCAACACATACGCGTGAAATGCTGCAACAACTTGATACTCCTGTTTAGGACGCTTACCCAGTTCAATATTAACTGGAACGTACATCCAATCTCCAAAGCGGGACTCTCCTCTATGTTTGACAAGAATATCTGGACGGCTTAGTAGTGTATGTGTTTGAGAATAACCATGCACCAGCACCCCTTGATAAATGGACTCAGCCCCTTGTTCCATTAACTCTAAGGTTGCTCTCACTCCTGTTTTCCAGTCTCCGTGTCGATAGACTGGTCGCTGATACGTAAACTGTGTCAAAATACTCCTGTGATGAGCAATCCTGTCCTGGTAAAGTTTCAACAGTAACTCATTCTCAGGTTCTCGCCGACTTTTTTCCCCGTGAATGTCTAAAAAAGGTCGGCGCTTACAACGTTGGTATTGCAGCAGCAGTTCAGCATTGATTAACATTCTTTTAAGGTAACAAGAATTATTACTTTCTGGTAGTGAGCCGATAACTAAAGTTGAAGATTATTCTCAACAGACAGAAAAATCAGGGACTACCTGAAAATTTCTGAGTTTGGCACAATCACCAAATCAGGCTATTACCCCAGATCTGGTGGTATCTGGCAAAGCCTTCTAGTGGTTTGCCAACTCGAAAATGCGCTTGTGAGGGCTGGGAAAAAAGAAAGGTTTTTTTATTCTTTTACCCCTTACCCCGCAGGCATCTCCTTGGCGAACTACTAGGGCACGCTTTACCCTTACAGACATGCACTTGACAAAGTATGGCCTACGGACACGCAGTTGACAAAAATAATTTGAAATTTTTGTATAAAAATAATTAATATATCATGACTCAATAATTAATCACTGATGACTAGTATTTCTGCATCACCAACCAAATTACTTCACCATCGACAGCTCTTCCCAGGTTTAGCAAATAAAGCATATTTTAACTACGGCGGTCAAGGACCAATGCCACAAACGGGTTTGGATGCGATATCTGAGGCGCAAGCTTATATCCAACAAGTAGGTCCTTTTGGGACTGAGGTGAACAGTTGGATCATACAGGAGACAAAAGCTGTAAGAAATGCGATCGGCTCTGAGTTAAGTGTCCCACCCGAAACAATCACCCTGACTGAGGATGTCACCGTTGGCTGTAATATTGCTATGTGGGGTCTTGAATGGCAAGCTGGTGACCATATACTACTTAGCGACTGCGAACACCCTGGTATTATAGCGACAGCTCAGGAAATCGGGCGGAGGTTCGGTGTTGAACTCACCACTTGTCCCCTAATGGCAACTTTAAATGAAGGCGATCCTGTTGAAGTCATTGCCCAACACTTACGTCCAAAGACTCGTCTTGTGATATTGAGTCACGTTCTTTGGAACACTGGTCAAGTTTTGCCTATTGACAAGATAGCTGAGTTATGCATAAGTAAATCAGTCAAACTTCTGATAGATGCGGCTCAATCTGTAGGCTTACTGCCATTAAATCTTACTGAATTGAAAGCGGATTTTTACGCCTTTACGGGTCACAAATGGCTGTGTGGTCCTGGTGGTACGGGAGGTTTGTATGTCCGACCAGAAGTCCGAGAGAGTTTAAAACCTACGTTTATCGGTTGGCGCGGGGTTACTTTAGACAGTAAAGGAAAGCCTGTGGATTGGCAAAGCGATGGACAACGTTATGAAGTGGCGACATCGAATTATCCACTTTATACGGGGCTGAGGGAGGCGATCGCAACTCATCAGCAGTGGGGAACACCACAAGAACGTATAGAGCAAATTTGCCGCAATAGTGAGTACCTGTGGCGACAATTACAAGTTTTAGCCGATATCAAATGTTTGCGAACTTCTCCACCAGAAAGCGGTTTAGTCTCGTTTCAACTGACAAATCAAACACCCAACCCTAGTCGTCAACTTGTGATGTTTTTAGAGTCACAAAAGTTATTAACCAGAACAATAGCCGATCCTGACTGCGTACGTGCTTGTGTTCACTATTTGACTCTAGAATCAGAAATCGACGAACTGGTGGAAGGAATTCAGCGATTTGTTGACACTCACCGTGGATAAAAGCTGGGTAGATGATGACGATAATCTACCTTATACTACGGATACAGCTTCCCGTAGCCAGCTATGAGCCTGTGCATTAACCCGACCTGCCCTAAACCAAACCATCCAGAGAACACTAACAACCGCTTGTGTCAAAGTTGTGGTTCTCACCTACTCCTGGAAAAGCGCTATCGGGTGCTGCGCCTTTTGAGTGATAGTAGCGGCTTTGGCAAAATCTATGAAGCATACGAAGGAAGTACACCCAAAATCCTCAAAGTCCTCAAAGAACATCTCAATCACCAACCCAAAGCAGTAGAACTCTTCCAGCAAGAAGCACAGGTGTTGGAGAAGTTAATTGATCCCGGTATTCCCAAGGTGGATGGCTACTTCCAGTATCAGACCAACAATGGTCTGCTGTTGCACTGCTTAGTGATGGAAAAAATTGATGGTGTGAATTTAAAACAATGGCTACAACAGCACCATAATAATCCTATTTCACAAAAGCAGGCTATAGCCTGGTTAAAGCAACTGGCTGAAATTTTGCAGATGGTGCATGGCAAACAGTGGTTTCATCGGGATATTAAACCAGCAAATGTCATGCTGACAAGCAATGGACAGTTGGTGTTGATTGACTTTGGCACAGCGAGGGATGCGACACATACATATTTAGCCAAGCTGGGTGTGGGACATCAAATCACGGCACTAGTTTCATTTGGCTACACGCCGTTAGAACAAAAAAATGGTCAAGCTGTGCCGCAATCAGATTTTTTTGCCTTGGGACGCACGTTTGTGCATTTGCTGACGGGACAGCCTCCCGCAGATTTTTGGGATGCCCATGATAATGTTTTGTTGAACTGGCGCAATAGTACCTCTGGTATTTCACCATTGCTGTTGGATTTTATTGATCATCTGATGGCGCGGGAACCTGGGAAACGTCCTCTGAATACTCAGGTACTTTTGCAGCGGCTAGGGGAAATTGAACAAAAGCTGGGCAAGCGTTCAAATAAAAATTTACTTGTAGCGGTTGCAGTTGCGGCGCTGCTGTTATTAGGGGGAGGAGTTGGGTATTTAGCATCTAAAATCGGTCAGTCTCCACCGTCCCCTATATTAACAACCAGTCCGGCTGCGAAAATTCAAAATCCCTTAGCAAATCTTTCTTTAGCCCAAACTCTAACTGGGCATAGCAACGCAATCTGGGTTGATCATTGCATCGCTATTAGCCGCGATAATTCTACTGTTGCCAGTGGTAGTTATGACAAGACTATCAAAATTTGGAATTTGGCAGATGGCAGTCTTATCCGCACCCTCACTGGTCATTCCGACTCGGTTTATTCTGTCGCCATCAGCCAGGATGGGCAGACTTTAGTTAGTGGTAGTAAAGACAAGACTATCAAAATTTGGAATCTGGCAGATGGCAGTCTTATCCGCACTCTGAGTGGTCATTCCAACTATGTTAATGCTGTCGCTATCAGCCCAGATGGGCAGACTTTAGTGAGTGGCAGTGATGACAAGACTATCAAAATTTGGAATCTGGCAGATGGCAAACTAATCCGCACCCTGACTGGTCATTCTTCCTACGTTAATTCTGTCGCCATCAGCCCGGATGGGCAAACTTTAGTTAGTGGCAGTAAAGACAAGACTATCAAAATTTGGAATCTGGCAGATGGCAGTCTTATGCGCACCCTCACTGGTCATTCCGACTCGGTTTCTTCTGTCCCCATTAGCCCGGATGGGCAAACTTTAGTGAGTGGCAGTTGGGACAAGACTATCAAAATTTGGAATTTGGCAGATGGCAGTCTTATGCGCACTCTGACTGGTCATTCCGACTCGGTTTATTCTGTCGCCATTAGCCCGGATGGGAAAACTTTAGTCAGTGGCAGTGATGACAAAACTATCAAAATTTGGAATTTCGCAGATGGCAGTCTTATGCGCACCCTCACTGGTCATTCCGACTTCGTTCATTCTGTCGCCATCAGCCCGGATGGGCAGACTTTAGTGAGTGGTAGTAAAGACAAGACTATCAAAATTTGGCGGGCGTCGCGTTGAAGTTTATAGCGGTTTTGGATTTTGTTGAGTTTGTCTATCCTTCAAAAACAGAGCAGCTTCAACTCACCAGTCAGTGCTCCCCAGTAGGCAAAAAAAGTTGTGTAAGCTATTTATAAAACAAGCAAGACACACGGAAAAAATGCAAACATTAGAAACCTGCAAGTTGATTCTTAAAACTGGTCAAACGACAACCGAAAAAGCTTTAGAGCTGTTTGACGCTCTCGAACCCGTTGATTTAGCTTTTATGCTCGGTCGTTGGCAAGGATCTGGGCTTCATACCAATCACCCTATGGATGGCTTATTAGAAAAATTTAATTGGTATGGAAAAGAATTTGTTGATCCTGAGAATGTTCACCCTTTGTTATTTTTAGATAGCCAAGGAAAAGTTATAAAAGTTGCGCCCAGTTACATCGGACTAACGAACTGGATCTTGAAGTTTCCAATCCTCAAAAATGATTTTCTGAAACCTTTGGTGATTCTAACTAATTCCTTACTGAAAACACAGAAAAGTCAAGCTAGACTCCGCATGATGGAATATCGAGGAAAAGTCAGCGCCACAATGATTTACGATCATTTTCCAGTTAATGACTCTTTTCGGAAAGTAGATGACAATACGGTGTTAGGAATTATGGACTTGAAAAATTCACCCCAACCTTTCTTTTTTATTCTTCGGCGATCGCTCAGCAGCGGTCAATAATGTTGTCATATCAAGTTGCGTTCTGTTGTAGTAGCGCTTTAGGGGAGATTGCTGAGTCCCAAGGGGACACGCTGCGCGTTCGCTCTTAGCGTGCGCTTTGCGCTTACGCTCCACTTCGTTTCACTCGCAATGACAGGTAGTACCTTATCGAAAGGACAACTGGAAACAAAGCACAAAACCTTCTTCATTCCATTTGTCTGGCTACCAGTTGAGAAAACAGCCCCTCTTGTTCGGCTAGTTCCTCAAATGTACCCACCTGTACGACGCGCCCTGCTTCCATGACATAAATTCGGTCAGCATTGCGAATCGTGCTGAGGCGGTGAGCAATTACTATCCGAGTTGCATTTAATTTATCTAAACTTTCAGTAACGATCGCTTGTGTGCGGTTATCCAAAGAACTGGTCGCTTCATCCATTAAAATAATTTTTGGCTTATTGACAAGTGCTCTAGCTATCAATAATCGCTGCCGTTGTCCTCCTGAAAGATTGGTACCACCTTCACTGATAACTGTGTGCATCCCCATCGGCATTTGCTCAATATCACCAGCAAACCCCGCCATCCGCGCGGCTTCCCAAGCTTCAGTGCGCGATATCAACGCAGAGGCAGATATGTTCTCAAAAATTGAGCCAGATCCAATTCGACCATTTTGCAGCACCACCCCGAACTGTCTTCGCACTGCCACAAGGTCTAATTCTGCCAAATCAAAACCATCGTAGTATACTTTTCCTGAGAGTGGAGTTTCAAACCCCAACAACAACCTCAATATTGTTGACTTCCCACTTCCTGATGGTCCAACTATCGCCACAAATTCCCCTGGTTGTGCGTAAACACTGACATCATCAAGAATTGGCGAACCATCGTCACGATAACGAAAGCTAATATGGTCTAAAAGGACACGACCCGTCAAGCGTCCTGGATCAACTTTGTTAGAATCGTATTCCATCTCCTGCTGCAAAATCGGCTTTGCCCGCTCCCACAGTGGTACAATCGCCAAAATAGTAATCAGAGTATTGCTGAGGTTGCTGACTCCCCCGATAAAAATTCCCAACGCGGAATTAAACGCCAAAAATGTTCCTGTTGTGAACCCGCCGCTACCACTCGCTTGAGCCTTTTGCAGAAACACCACCGCCAACCCAAACAACAGTGCCGAAGTAAGCAAAGAGAGTATTTCGTTCAACACAGAAACACTGTCTTGAATTTGTTGCGATGTTGCTGTTAGTCTTGTTCTTTGGCTGTACTGATTTGCCCAAGCTGCAAACGCTCGTTCTTCTGCCTGCGCTACTCGCAACTTGGCGACTCCATTTATAAGTTGTATTGTTAACCCACTAATTTCACCATCCAATTCTTGCAGCCGTCGCGAAAAGCGAACTAATAGCAAGCCAGAGACAGCAGTGATTGCAGCTGTTAGCAAAGCTACGCCCACCCCAACTAAAGCGAGTTGCCAACTATAAACAAACATTAGCACTGAGTTGAGTAAAGCAAACAGTCCGCTTAACAGGGTGCGTTGCGTTGCTCCCGATAGTAGCCGACGAATTTGGTTTACTGATAAAGTCCGGTTTAGTAAGTCGCCAGAGGAATAAGAGCGGAAAAATGCTGGACTTAATCTCAGGAGTCGGTCCCAAATCGCAGGCTGCAAACTACTATCAGCAGCGTTTTCCACTCGCAATGAAATAATCCCTTGGGACAAGCCAAAAGCTGATCTTCCAAAGGCGATCGCAAACAGTGCCAGTCCTACTTGCGATAATAAACTCTGATCGCTATCTGGAATTGCATTATCCACCAAAAGCGCTGTTGCTTGCGGCACAACCATCCCCAATAAGCTACCAATTATCCCAGTTACCAGAATTAAAATGATGTCTTTTTCATAACCCTTAATGCCAAACTGAAACAACGCAACTGCATTATTGATAACTTTGGGTAACGGTCGGTAAAACTGGTATGCTTGCGGTGCGAGGGTTGCCGCTACTGCATGATTGACAAACGTACGAGTTTGTGCAACCGGATCAAAGAAAATATAACGTTTACCTGCTGGTAACAAAGCGATTGGACGTTGTTCTTCTTGGGTATAAGCTAAGAGTGGACCATACTCACTCAGCCACCAGTTATACTCTAGCACCACGCGACGAGTGCGAATTCGGGAGGAGCGAGCAATAGCCTCCACTGGATCTTTTACTCGACTGATATCCTCAGACTGCGCCGGAGGATTTATCGTTATTCCCATTGCTCGTCCTACAGCACCCGCCGCCACCAGCAGCGGTGTTCCTTGAAAAGATACAGCTTCTTGCTCTGGTTGCAACACAGAAGCTAACTTCGAGAGTGCAGAATTGACAACCTGACGGTTGAGTTGCTCTCGTTGTTGAAATTGGCGAAAGGCAGTAATAGTTTCCTGCTGTTGCAGTGAATTTAAATAGTTGAAGAATTCAGAATGTAACTCAGCCAAAAAGCTTGGCAGTGAAGCGGCATTTTCTGGTTTTATTAAGGATAAATAATGAGAAAAATTTCCTGCTGTGGGTTCGGTGCTGAATATTTCACTTAAGTGGTTTATCCAACCCTGTAAAAGGGCGATATGCGTAGCCTCAAGCCTCCGGCTGATCGCTCCTGTTTCACCCGCTACTGCACCTGATGCTGCCAAATCTGCGATGGAAATTTGGGATAATTCTGTTGCCTCAATTGCTATTGCTACTAAACTCAAGGATTCACCGATTTTGGTTGCTGCACCAAACAACGCCTCACCTGCACTTACACTGAATAAATAACGGCGATGCTCGTTTTGAGCTTGTGTGAGGCGATTGCCTACGGCAGAGCTACGCTTAACAGCCTCTGGCATCTCATCGGAGACTTTTGTGGCAAACAATGATACATGTCCACTCACGACAACCCAAACTTTTTCTGGGTCATCTAGCAGTAGTCGTTCATTTCCTTTAAGGCGGTACAGGACTTCCATATTTCTAAACTGTTATTGCGTAGCTCTGCTCAACAAGCGTTACGGTAGATCAACGGCGATCGCGCACCCGTGGTAGTACTTTTACATTGTTCCACCCACTGCGGACTATTCGCGCTAATAATAAATTTCTTTTTGCACAGATATTGGCAGTAATACAGTATAGTTATTATACAGCAAGTTGATAGCAACACATTTCCTCAACTTTTTCGCCTACCTATTAATGTGCCTTGATTTCCAGCAATGACAACATGGGTACAGTGCAAGAACCACACTTTAGATTGATTGTACAGCAAGGTTTTCAGGCTTTATTAGTACATACGCATGGATAAACTTCAGACTAAAAAAAAGCACATAATATCAGACTTTGGCATACAAGTAAATACACTTTAGTATAAATTTGACTAATAATAAATATTTCAATAAGTAGATACAAATCTAGTCACAACCCAAGTACTATAAAAGACATTCACTCAAGACCGAGTGAAAGCACACAAAAGACAAGGTAACAAAAAAATGAACGCACGTAACGAATTTGAAACCACTTTTGAGCTTGAAGAACTGTCTGATGCTGATTTAATGGCAATCAACGGTGGAGCAATTGGTGATGATGTTGGCGGTGTTCTTACAACCGCTGCCGCTGCTGTTGATGTTCTTGGTCAAGGCCTCCCTCGCCCTGTTAATAATCTTGTTACAGGTCTTGGTGTTTCAACTGCCGGACTTCCTCTTGTTGGTGGTTTAACAGGTCCTTTACTTTTTAGCCTGGGTACTTACCCTAGTCCCTAGTTTTACCTGTGGTATAGCTAGAATTTAATTTCACATCTACCCAAATCTGTATTAAATACAGAAAGTTCAACTAGTGCTGACAAACTTGTTTGTCCACTCAACAGGGCAGAGCGGTTTCATTCACTAAAAGACGCTGACTTATGGCCGTGTAGGGTAAGAGACGGAAATAAATTAGAATCTGATTAGACAATTATCATGGCGATGCACTTAAATTTCTGGTTAGTTTAAGTAGCAATTATTCTATTTCCAACATCTCAAATTTCTCGCTCATGATATCGAATGAAACAACCTGTTGAATTATGCATTTGATACCTGGCAAGTATCAATTGACCAAGTGAGCATTTGTGCTTTACTTGAGTCCAGCTAATTTTATAATAATTTTCTGACCAGCTAGCAGCTTACTTACCCAGTAAGACTTGCTAGCTGGTTTTGGTTTGGGTTTATACTGTTGGCAAAAGCCTCGGTACTTTTTGGCATATTCATCTAATAGACATCTCCAGAAATTAATTGTGCGTTGTCTGCAACCCTTGTAGAGACGTTTCATGAAACGTCTCTACATTGTTTTTCACGCCTATGTCTAATGTTTTGCCTAATTGTAATATTAGAAATTGTCAGCAAGATGATTGACAATTTAGAATATATGTACAGAAGTTTGTACATAAACGGATGCTATCCTACAAAATCACATCCCCAACCGATGCCAGAAATGACTTTTTTAAGTTGTTAGACTTGGTAGTAGAAAATCATCAAGTGTATATCATCAATCGTCGTGATAGCGAAAATGTAGCCTTGATTGCTGAGTCAGATTTAGTGAGTTTGGTTGAAACGGTTTATCTTTTGCGTAGACGCGCAGCGGTGAGACAGCGCTGCGGGAGGGTTTCCAACGCCAGATACCTACGGAGGGAGACCCTCCTGCAGTACTGGCTCCTCCGCAGGCGACTGCGAACCCGATAGGCGCAGCCGTGCCGCAGGCATAGGGCTTGTCGTTAGACATCGCCTTCAAATGCACGTCGCCTACTAGATGCAATAGAAGAATCAAAAACAGGAAAGATTCAACCTCAAACTATAGCAGAACTTCAGCAGGAGTTGGGGATTGAACAAGAAGAAGAAGAAAAATAAAGCTGAAGCTGAGGAAATTAAGCCAGTTGTAGTGACTCGCATTCCTGGTTTTAGTTCTAAATTCAAAGAAGATTTGGCTTGGTGGTTTAAGCAAGATTTTGATAAAGCGTCGAAAATCTTGGATTTGGTGACGGGTGTGATGCAAAATCCCTTTGAGGGTATCGGTAAACCAGAACCACTAAAGTATATTTCATATATAGCAGTCCGTGCAGGATTGTAACCATCCTCTCTTCAACGCAGCAATTTAATCATTCTTCAGTACGCAGCAAGCTAGCATATTTCCCCCCTGAGTCCCATAACTCTTCATGAGTACCCCGCTGCACAACTTTACCTTGCTCCAATACAATGATTTCATCACAATCGCGAATCGTGCTGAGTCTGTGCGCGATGACAATACAAGAACAACCACGTCGCCGCAAATTCCTATCAATAATGAGTTCTGTTTGAGCATCCAGCGCCGAAGTCGCTTCATCCATGACCAATACTGAAGGATTCCTAACTAAAGCACGGGCAATTTCTAAACGTTGGCGCTGTCCGCCACTGATGTTCATTCCTCCTTCAATCAGCTTTGCATCATATCCCCCAGGCATAGATTCAATCAAATCGTGAATGACTGCATCAGAGCAAGCCCGCACCAAATCAGTTTGTGAGACTGTTGAATCCCATAAGGTAAGATTTTCCCGAACCGTCCCACCAAACAGAAAAATATCTTGTTCTACCATCGCCAAAGAATTCGCCAAAACAGAGCGAGGAATCTGAGTTCTCGGTACGCCATCAAAGCAAATTCCCCCGGACCAAGGTTCGTATAAACCGCAAACTAGCTTAGCAATTGTAGACTTACCAGAACCACTCCCTCCCACGATCGCCACTCGTTGTCCCGGCTTCAGAGTTAGGCTAAAGTTCTCAATCAAAGGGTTGTCTACACGGCTATAGCCAAAGGTAATATCTTGTAACTCAACATAACCCTGCAACCGAAAGGATATTGGTAATTGGTAATTCTCCCCTGCTTCCCCTGCTTCCTGCTGGGGTGCTCCCCGTAAGGCTTCTGCATCGACCGAATTTTGCAGTACATCATCAAGGCGGTTTAAGTCAGCCTCTAAATCTTGCAACATACTGCCAAAATTAATCAAACTGTTAATTGGCCCTAGAAAGCTGGCTGTTAAACTTTGGTAAGCAACTAACATCCCAATACTCAGGTTACCGTTCATCACTCGATAACCGCCGAGAAATAATATAGAAGTGGTTGTCAGCGCCGTCAAAAGTGTTGGTAATACTGTCAGAATTTGAGTTTGTAAAGCTAATTGCTGCTGAGCGTTGAGGGCTTTGGCATAGTTCCCCGCGAATTTAGCAAACGAGTCAGACTCAAGCCCGGAAGCTTTGATTGTTTCTATGGTTTGAATACCGGCGATCGCCACCCCGTTGACCTTACCATATTCCTGTGCCAGCTTCATATTGGCATCTACTCTTGTTCGCGATAAAAACTGTAGAGCAAAAAAGTTTATCGCGGCAAAACCAAGAGCAACACTCGTCAGTACCCAATCGTACTGGAGCATAATCAGAAAGTAAAACACCATCATCACCGTGTCAATGATTGTGGTGGCAAGGGTTCCTGAAAGGAGATTAGCAACTTTGTCATTCAGTTGCACACGAGAGCTAATTTCACCTGCAAAGCGTTGAGCATAAAACCCAACTGGTAAGCGTAGAATATGCCAGAGAAACTGCCCCGACGTTGTCACCGACAACTTAAGCATCAACCGCCGCAAAGAAGTCAGCCGCAGCCAAGCAAGAAACCCCTGGAGTACAGCGGTGAGAACCATTCCTAACATCAGCGGTCGTATCCAGTCAGAGCGCTCAGTGACGAGAATTTCATCAACAAACACCTGAGTAAAAGCTGGCACAGCTAATCTGGGAAAAGTCAGTAATAGTCCTGCCAATAGGCAAAATATAATGGTGTTCTGCGAATTTTGCAAGCGTGAGGCTAAAGCAGAAACAACGTTATTTTTTTTACCTCCTCTTTGAAAGTCTGATCCTGGTTGCATAGCCAGGACAATTCCAGTGTAGGCGCGGCTAAACTCTTCTAGGGAAGCTGTTCGGCGTCCTGCGGCGGGATCGTTGAGGTAAACGCGGTTTTTCGCGAACCCTTCCACCACAAGAAAATGGTTGAAATTCCAAAAGACTATGTAGGGGGGAGGAAGGGTTTTGAGGTTTTCTAAAGACGGTTTGAAACCTTTGGCATTTAAGCCATAGTTCCTCGCTGCTTTGATGACATTAAAGGCGTTGCTACCATCTCGCGAGACGCCACACTCACGCCGTAATTCTGCCAAAGGGACAATGCGCGAGTAATAACCTAGAATAATTCCCAAAGCAGCAGCACCGCATTCCGTTGCTTCGATTTGCAGTAGCGTGGGGGTACGGACGCGATTCGTTTGAGGTCGAGGTAGGAGACTTTTAATGAAGGCAAAGGACATAAGATAATTTTGCCCTAGTTAGCCAGTTAGCTGCAAGTTCATCAAAATTAGCTTTCTCACGACTTGGCAACTTCAGCAACAGATAAATTTGGTTTGATGCGTTGAACAAAGGCTAGTGGCATCACCCCCAACCATTTTTCCCGAATTATGCCGTTCTCCAGCAATACACCAGTTGGAAAGGCTTCAGCGAAGCGACTCATGACGAACGGGTTCATCGCCACTACCGGAAAGTTGATATTATAAAGTTGAACAAATTCTTGAACTTCTTCGGGCGTTCGGGCAACTCCTGCCACTACATCTGGTAGATCAGGTCTTTTGTGAACTATTTTTAGCACTTTGATCCAGCTTTTGCACATTTGACAACCCGGCATTAAAAACACAACTAGTTTGTCACCTGTTGTTAAGCTATCGGCGTATTCTTCTATCCATTTGGGTTGCCAAAGGCGATCAACCTTAAGCAGAGATAAGTCTAATAAAGGTTTTTCTTTCTTCCACAAATACAAATACGAAACACCAGTCCCGAGACAACTGATTGCTAAAGAAATGAGTAATGCGCTCACTTGCTGGGAAACTGTTAAAATATCGACGACGGGATAAAACCAAGCCAACCCAATCAAAGCAGTGTAGATGATGTTGAGGAGTAAACTTTGGTTGGGACTAATATTAATTAGACCGTTATAGCAACCACAATTATTTGTGCGTTTAGTCGAGGTACTCCAGTAAGTTAAACACGATAACACCAATAACAGAACAATCGTACCGGGAAAAAGCCACTGTGGAAACAGCTGTAAAATTAAGGCTATCCCAAGGACACACTCTAGAATTGTGAAGGCGATCGCAACAGCTAGATTCACCTTTTGGGAAAACAACTGTAATTTAGTGATGTGGATAATAAACGTCTGAGGTGCGAGTGCTTTGACAATACCTGTCACCAGAAATACACTACCAACCACTAAAGTACTGATGAGAGAAATTGAATACATACTGAAGAGCGATCGCCACTTAATTGTAATAGATAATTAAAGCACAAAAGGCTACTACAGTGAACAGTAAACAGTGAGTCCAGTGCTGCAGAGAGAAGTGCCTTGCGCGGGTTCCCCGCGTTGTGGCAACTTCGGAGAGGGTTTCCCGACAGAGGCATCTGGCGTAAGCGCAAAGCGCACGCTGCGCGAACGCCGTAAGGCGTGCGCTCTGCGCACACCCGAAGGGTAAACAAGGGGTGGACGAGTCCGTTTCCTGCCTGATAACTGATCACTGATAACTGTTAATTTAATACACACCAGTCCAAGAGCGAAAAAGAGGAATAATGTAAGAAATAGGTGCCACTTCTCCAACTTTGACGCGGACTTGCGTAGTCGTACCTGACGAGATTTGTAGTGCTGGTCCATTAGAAGAAGACCATTTGTAACCGCTGACAGTGTTTGGGTCTTTTTGTAGTTCGACGAAAACTTGCACACGAGCCGCGTTACTATTAGCAAGGCTTTTAGCTATGTCTTCATTGCCAACTTGCGCCACAATATCGCCAGTTGTCACAGGGAAGGGAGAAACTCTTGTTACCGTTCCAACAATTCCACCAAAGCGATCGCGCTTAACAACGCTAGGTGTAACCTGTACTGTCATACCTGGTTTTATTTGTTTGCCATCCTTATCAGCAAAGTAAACAAGACTTGTTAGTTTGGCTTTGGAGTCAAGAGCTTCGATTGTCCCAATACGAGTGCCAGAATTGACAATTTGACCAGCCAGAACCCCTACTTCTAAAACGCGACCATCGTATTTACTAATAACTTGGCTTGATTGAGCTAATTGCAATTTTAACTGAGCAATCTTGCGTTTAACATCCTGAATATGATTTAATTGATTGATTGACTTTTCTAAATCTTGTTGAACTAATTTAGTTTTTTGGGTTTCGATATCTTGAATTTTGGTTTTGATTTCATCAAGCTTATTCATATTTTGTAGATAATCGCGCTCTGCATTTGTTCTTTGAACTTCAAGCTCTTGAATATTATTTTTGATCTCGTCAGTTTTACTCAAATTTTGTAGATATTCACGTTCACTAGTTGTTTTTTGAACATCAAGGTCTTTGAGTTGTGTTGAAATCTCTGATATTTCCTTCTGAGCGCTTAATAATTCCTGCTGAGATTGCAGTAGTGTATCTTGGCTAATAATCTTCTGTTCAAAAAGACTACGACGAGTTTCAACTCGTTGTTGCAAGGTTTGTAGCAATGCAGTGATTTGTTGCTTTTGCTGTTCAAGGCTTTTGCTTTTTTGTGCTAGTGCAGTGAGAGTTTGTTTGTACAGCACTGGTGCGACTTTTTCTCTGGACACACTTTGCTCAAGGCTTTCTCGTTTTTGCTTTAACGCTTCAAGGGTTTGTGAATGTAGCACTGGTGCGACTGATTCTCGACGCAAGGTTTGTTCAAAGTCTTTTTGCTGCTGTTGAAGCGTTCTTAGCGCCAGCACTGTTTGCTGCTTTTGCAGTCTATCGGTGTTTAGATTCTGCTCTAGAAGTTGGTTTAACTTTCCTTGTTCTTGTTGTAGTTGTTGCCTAATATTGGATTGGTCGATGATGGCGAGTACTTGACCTTGTCTAACCACATCTCCTGGCTTGATATTTAAAGCTAATAATTGACCAGCACTGAGTGTTTGAAATGGCACCACATGACGAGGTCGGCTCAACACGCCGGAACCTGTGACAGTGAGTGGAATTCGCCCGACTACACTCCAAATACCAGCTATAACGACCAAAAAGCCCATAGAAATCAAAGGTAACCAAACTTGCTGGCTTGTGACCTGCATCATCTGGTCAAGTTGTTCTGGTGATGACAGCTGTTCTAGCGCTTCTTCTCGGAAGAGTTTGCTTGTTTTATCTTGCATCTTAATCTATTCTTATCAGGACTTACGCTACTGTCAGGTAATATACATAGTTTTCACGCATTGCACGAGTGTAGTCGTCAGCGCCCACATTCTTCACATACAGCTATTTTGGGACTTACGCACTCGCTACGAAAAAAAGCAGGATGGGAATTGCTTCCCTATGCTTAACGGCACGCTGCGCTAATAGTCGCTGTGGACAATAGTTACGTTGTTTGTGCGTAAGTCCTGTATATGTTTCCATTTTAACTCTACAACGAGTCGCACTTCTGGCAAAACTCAACTCCTTTGTAAGATAAGAAGCTGGCAACTAATTTCTACACTCGTTGTTTTAAGAGCTTGGTGACAACTGCAATTAATTGACTTGGCTCCACTGGTTTAGATATATGTGCATCGAACCCATTTGCCAGAGCCTTTTGGCAATCAGCTTCGCTAGCATACGCTGTGAGTGCGATTGCACTAATCTGTCCTCCTTGGTCTTGAGGTAATTTCCGGATTTGACGTATGAGCATATATCCGTCCATTTCTGGCATCCCAATATCGCTGATCAACAGAACTGGCTGCCATTGTTGTATAACTCGTAGCGCCTCTTCTGCTGATGATACTGCTATCACATCTGCCCCTTCCTGCTCCAACACAAAGGCAGTGAATTCCAATGAATCAGGTTCGTCGTCTACAACCATGACCCGTAAGCCAGTTAGAATTGAGGAACTCTCAGCACAGGAGAAATTTTTGCCTTGGTCTTTTTTGTCGCCGTAGTCCTTGGTTGTTTGAATCAGTGGTAGCTGCACTGTAAAAGTCGCCCCCTGTCCTTCCCCTAAACTATCCGCCATCACAGTACCGCCATGCATTTCTACGATATTACGGGCGATCGCCAGCCCCAATCCTAAGCCACCAAATTGGCGCGTGGTGGTGCTATCTGCTTGACGGAATGATTCAAACACGTAAGGCAGAAACTCTGGATTGATGCCCTTACCTGTATCACTCACTGTGATTTGAGCTATTGACGCAACTTCCTGCAAGCGAACTTCTACTCGACCGCCATTGGGAGTGAACTTGACAGCATTGGAGAGAAAATTCCAAAATACTTGTTGCAGCCGAGTCGCATCGCCTGAAACTTGCCACACACCAACTTCTAATATTGGTTGCAGTTCAATAGATTTTGCTTGTGCTGCCAAGCGGACAGTTTCTAAGGCGGAGGAAATCACAGTAGTTAAATCTATTGCAGAAACATTGAGTTTGAGTTTGCCTTGTAAAATCCGCGAAACATCCAGCAAATCTTCAATCAGTTGAGCTTGTGCTTGGGCATTGCGTTCGATAATTTCTAAAGCTTGCGTCGTCTTGTTTGCGTCAAGCTTGCGGGTTTTCAAGATTTTAGACCAGCCTAAGATTGGATTAAGCGGCGATCGCAACTCATGGGAGAGAACTGCCAAAAACTCATCTTTAACTCGATTTGCTCGTTCGGCTTCACTTCGGGCGACTTGTTCGAGTTGCAGGATGCGATCGCGCTCACTGGCTAAGCGGACGCGCTCACTTACGTCCATAATTAGAGATAGCACAGACACCAGATTACCCGATTCGTCTGTTAACGTTGAGTTGTACCACTCACAATAAACCACCGAGCCATCCTTAGCATAGTTGCGATTACAGCAAACAGTTTGCGCTTCATCACCACTGAGGATACGCCGGACAACATTACTCACGGCGGCTGCATCCTCCGGATAAATGAATTGCCATTCACTCATTTGCTTGCCCAATATTTCCTGCGCTGTCCAGCCGAAAATATTCTCTGCTGACTCGGACCAACGGATAATTCGCAAGTCGCTATCCCATTCAATCACCCCTAGGGGAGAATTTTCGACATGAAAGTTGAGCTTTTGCAAAGCATTTTGCAATGCTTCCTCTGCGTATTTGCGAGCAGTAATGTCTTGATCGGTGCCAACATAGCCGATGATTTCGCCTAACTGAGAACGGATAGCTGCTGCATTTGCCTGTACCCAATGCGTTCCGCCTTGAGGCGTTAAGAAGCGGAACTCCATTGAAAACTCACTTCCTTCTTGCGTGCAACGGTTCCACTCTGCCCAAACTTGCTCGCGATCATCAGGATGAACTGCCCTTGCCCAGCCATCACCCAAACTTTCTTGTAAACTTAAACCAGCAATTGCTTGCCATTGAGGGTTAGTATAAAGACAATGACCTGCCCCATCAGTTTGAAAAATCCCAATCGGAGCGAAGGCACTAAGCAAGCGAAATCGCTCCTCACTCTCGCGTAGGGCTTCTTGAGCCTGTTTGCGAGCGGTGATATCCAAGTCTATCCCTGTCATGCGGACTGGTCTGCCAGTTTGATCATAAAAGACCTGCCCTTGACTGACTGCCCAGCGAATTCTACCACTAGGACAGAAAAAGCGGAACTCAATGTCATACGGTTCTCTGTGTTCTACTGCACGGGCGATCGCTTTCTGTACTTGTGCTCGATCCTCTGGGTGCAGCAAGTTAAGAAAGGTTTCATAGCGACCATCAAACTCTCCCGCTTCCATTCCAAACAAGCGTTCGAGGCTAGCAGACCAAACAATTTGGTTGGTCAGGATATTCCAGTCCCAAATCCCCATCCTTGCTGCATCGAGTGCTAGCCGCAATCGCTCTTCACTTACTTGTAGCGCCTGCTGAGTCTGCTGACGCTCCAACAATTCCATTTGTGCTTGCTGATACAGCTGTGATTGTTGGATGGCAATCCCAACCTGAGTTGCCAATTGAGTCAGCAGGCTAATTTCCATTGCTTGCCACTGCCGAGGTGCTCTACACTCATGGGCAATCAACAGACCCCAGAGTTGAGGTGTAGAAGAGGCATGATCAATTTCTAATTCTTGAGTGTTATTTCCTACATTCAATAAAACTGGTACGACTAAGTTTGCTCGTACCTGAAACTGAGCGAGTAAGTTGACGTGACAGGGATCGATGTCGCCATTATGAATGTCTGTTCTTGCCGTGGCTTGCCCTTGTAGATAAGAACTGATGTCGCTTGTGGCAAGGCATGTATCATACATGCTAGTTGACAAGATTGGTGTCCAACCCGACTCTACTGACTCTACAACCACTTTACCGTTGCCGTCTGGTTGCAACTCGAACATAATCACCCGGTCTGTTTGTAAGAACTGCCGTACTAGCTCTACAGTGGTGTTGAGAATTGTGTCCAAGTCGAGGGATTGCCGAATTTGCCCAGCTATCTGTGTGACAATCCGCTCTGACTTTAGTTGTTGTTCCAGGGCTGCTTGGCTTTGTTGCAATTGCTGCTGTAATCGCGCATTCTTAATGGCGCTTTTGACTGCCAACCGTAATGCCTCTGAAGTTGTCTTACCCTTAATCAGATAGTCTTGAGCGCCACGTTTCATTGCTTGCACGGCAACGAATTCATCGCCTTGGCCTGTTAACATGACCACAGGTGGGTGATTCTTGCCAATCTGATCCTGCAACTGGCTCAAAAACTCTAATCCGTCTAAATCCGGCAACAAGAAATCGATCAAGATCACATCTGGTTGTTCTTGGAGACATAAACTCAACCCTGCCTCGCCAGTTTCTTGTTCCAAAATCCTGTATTGATACTCGACTTCTTGCAGTAAGTAGCGGCGATAGGCAAACCTGTCCTCTGCACTATCGTCGATAATCAAAATTTTCACTGGTTGTTGTGTATCCATCCACTGCTGCAAGAAGTAGGAGTTTCAATATTTTAGAAAAATTTCTCAAAAAATTCTTTAATTTTAGTTTGTTCGAGACCGCTTTCTCGATTTTTCGTCTTTGATGGATAGCTGTGCATAACTATCCATAAGCTTGTGGAAGCGTAGTGATCTCGAACCAATATTGAATAAATACCTCGATCGTTTCCTTAAGCTTGCTAAGATCTATCGGCTTGACAATATAACCATTTACTCCATGCTCGTAACATACATCAATATCTTTAGGATTAGAAGATGTTGTAAAAATAATGACGGGAATCATTTTAAGATCTGCGTTTTGCTTGATTGTAATCAACACATCTCGTCCGTCCATACCTGGTAAATTCAGATCGAGCAGAATTATACCTGGACGCGATCGCGAGGTATGATTCGCGTACTCACCTACTTGAAAGAGATACTCTAATGCATCTTCCCCATCTACGCAACGGTAGATGGGAGCATGAAGTGAGGATTTGCGGAGTATCCGTCTAAACGCTTCAAAATCCTCGTCACTGTCTTCAACTACTAATAAGCTATTGTTCTGCACTGGCTTCATAAAGTTGATTTGTTCGCGCTAAGGCAAAGTAGAAAGTACTGCCTTCTCCATAAGTTGACTCAACCCATATTCTACCGTTATGACGTTCAACTATCTTCTTTGCAATGGTTAATCCGGCCCCCGTACCACCCCCATAGTGATTTTTGCCGTGCAGTCGTTTGAAAATACGGAAAATAGTTTCAAGATACTGTTTTTTAATTCCGATGCCATTGTCGCGCACATAGAATATGATCGCTATCTCTCCATCGTGAGAGTTTTGTGGTTGTAGGCAGTTTTTGGGCGTGTCAGCTTCATCTAAATAGCCAATTTCAATCCATTTTTCCGAACGGCTGTTGTACTTCATCGCATTGCTAATCAAGTTAGTGAAAACTTGAGCAAGTTGGATGCGATCGCACTTGAGTGTCGGTAAAGGGCGAGGAATGCGAAACTCCACGTCCTCTGATGTCATGCTCAGTTTGATCACTTGTATTGCGTGTTGCACCAGTTCGTTTGTGTCTGTCAGTTGCAAATTGAGTTCCATCCGTCCCAGGCGGGAGAAGTGCAGCAAAGACTCGATCAAGTCTTCCATGCGACTAGTTAAGCGCAACAACGTTTGTAACTTCTCCACCCCATCTTGATCGAGGATATCGGCGTAATCTTCGATCAAAAAACTGGCATAGTTATGAATTCCTCGTAGGGGTTCCTTCAAGTCGTGAGAGGCGATATAAGCAAAGGCATCTAGTTCTGTGTTGCTTCGTTCTAACTCCAAATTGAGTTTCGCCAATTCATCTGCTTTGCGCAAGACAATGCTGACAATTGCCCCCCGCAGTTCTAAAACTGCCTCAATCTCACAAGGCTTCCAAGATAAAGATCGTCCTTGGACTGTTTCTTGCCACAAAGCAAAGGATTTACGCGGCGATACTCGCACACTACTATCTTGCAGCACTTCCACAGGTTTGTTGGGATTCCCTCCCCAATTCACAGTTTGAACCACTTCCGGACGAAACCACAAAATGTAGTTGTGCTTGACTTTTGAAATGGCTAATGTTATCAATCCACTAGCAAGCTGTTTGAATTTTTCCGCTTGTGGAAAAATCTTGGGTAAAGCGTCTGTATATAAAAGGTTGTCGCCGTCAATCTTCGTTCCCACCCAAGCCAGCAACTTTTGCAACTCATCAGGTTCGGGAGTCTGACCGATGCGCGTCCAGTCGTCGTTCCAGCAAATCGCAACTCCCTGGGCGCTAACTATACCCAGCAAATCAGCTTCAGACTGGGTTAACCCTTCCAGTAAATTTTCATGTTGAGGAATCAATTCTATGAATCTAGCCAGAATCGATTTTAAATTCATCTTGAAATCAAAGTCGTCATTGGCTTGTTTTGCGACTAAATCCAAAGACATAACTTGACCAATAAATTCACAAGCTGTCCGCACTTCATAACTCAAGTATTTGGGCGATGTATGGTGACAAGCGATCAATCCCCAAAGTTGTTTGTTTTTGACCAAAGATATTGACATTGATGCACTTACACCCATATTGTGCAAGTACTCTACGTGGAGCGCCGACACGCTGCGTAAAACCGCTAGGCTTAAATCTGTGGGGCATTGGCTCACCGGATGCAGCGGTGGAACTAAGGTAGCAGGTTGATAATTGCTATCGGGAATCAAGCGCAACCTATTCAATAGGTAAAGTTGCTTTGCTTGTACAGGGATATCCGAGGCAGGATAACGTAAACCAAGATAGGGTGTCAACTCATCTTTTGCAACTTCGGCTATAACGTTACCTGCATCCTCTGCGTCAAATTGATAGACCATGACACGATCAAATCCCGTTAGCTGTTGCACCTGTTGCACTGCAACTCGACACATTTCCTCAGTTGTCGATGCTGCTTGAATTTTACTAATCGTGCCTTTTACCAAATGATAAAACCCGAAGAAACTCACATTTTCTTGGCTTTTACTCGGTTCTAGTTCTAAAATAAGTACGCCATCAAAGCGATGTACAATTCCATCGAAAATCAGGTTTTTGCCCTGTTGATCCAGAACAATTTTCAACGGATTAACACTTTCAAAATCCTTTGACAAACACTTTTCAATCGCGTCGAGTTGCTGCAAGTCAAGCAAGTCGTGCAATCGCGTATTTAGCAATTCCTCTGGTTCGCGTCCCAAAAGTTGAGCAGTGTTATTGCTGATCTGAATGATCCTTAGGTCTGGTTCTTGGAGAACGAACAGAAGACCATGAGGCTGGATGGAACCGGGGATGTGAATTGGTTCGCGCTCGCAATTGGTTAAGTCGAGCGTTTCTGGTGTAATCGTTTCGTTCTCGCTCATGCTTTAGGCAGCAAATTTTTGCTCTGCTCTCTAATTGTAGTGAAAATTCCAACAGAGTCAGCAGCGATTATGTATTGCTGGGCAATACCGCAAGTGCATGAGTTTGTTGTGCTAACACCTATAAAAAACACAAGGAAGAAGGAAAACTTTCCAAGCTTAAGTGACCTTTAGCAAACAAGTAGGGACATGCATATAATACAAGTCATGTCAATGCATAAGTCCTAAACTTTCTTGCGCTTATCGAGCAATTAATTTTTTGGGTCATTAATTTTTTGGTATTTTTTGGGTTTTGCATCGCAAACTAGACACATCGGAGTCATTTTTATGGAATCAGATCAATACATTATCCTTCGTGACACCAGTCGTGTAGATTTAAGTGAGCCTTTTTCAGGACGCTCTTTCACTCTTGAAGCGAGTCGCACTGTGGAAGCACCCACTCCCCGCATTGACATTGAATCACTCGATACGCGAGATCTGTTCGATCTGCGGCGCGATCCTCAAGTTGTCAGTATTGCTCCACCTATGCCAGTTGCTCTGATTGAGCCAACTGCGAGTGAGGAAGCACAGACGCATGATCAGCTTGGAACAACAACGTGGGGAGTGAGTGTAACTGGTGCTGTCGATAGTCCTTTTACAGGTCAGGGCGTAACCGTAGCGGTTCTGGATACTGGCATCGACGCTAACCACGAAGCCTTTAAAGGAGTTCAACTGATAGAGCAAGATTTCACAGGTGAAGGCAACGGGGATAAGAACGGACATGGTACCCATTGTGCTGGTACCATTTTTGGTCAGGTCGTTAACGGATACCGCTTCAGCATGGCACCAGGCGTACAACGTGCACTGATTGGTAAAGTGCTGGATTCGCAAGGGCGTGGAGGAACTGAGCAAATTTATCGAGCTATTCTGTGGGCTTTAGATCAGGGGGCACATGTCATCTCCATGTCACTGGGTATGAATTTTCCAGCTCAGGTTGAGAATCTTATGAAAGAGAAAAATTTTCCAGCACCTCTTGCTACGTCTAAAGCGCTAGAGAATTACCGGGCAAATGTTCGCTTGTTTGATAAGCTAGCTGATCTAGTCAATGCTCGCAATGCACTATTTCAACAAGGTACTGTAATTGTTGCAGCCTCCGGAAACGATAGCAAGCGTAACATTGATCCGAACTACATATTATCCGTTGCCCCACCGGCGGCGGCGGATGGAATTATTTCGGTCGGAGCGCTTGAAACGCCAGGTGAACCGAATAACGCTTTGAAGGTTGCCTATTTTTCCAACACTGGTCCGAACGTTGCGGCTCCGGGTGTTAAGATTTACTCAGCTAAACCAGGAGGCGGCTATCGGTACCTTAACGGTACAAGCATGGCAACTCCTCACGTTGCAGGTATTGCAGCGCTCTGGGCTGAAAAACTGTTGAAACAGAATACCACTGTCAATCGGCTCGAACTCAGTTCTCGATTAATTGGTCAAGCCAAGAAAGACAGGTTAGCCGCTGGCTTCAATCCTCTGGATGTGGGTGCTGGCCTTGTACAGGCACCACTCAATTGAATAGGTTAAGTCAATCGCGCCCTCGTGCCTTTCTCGAACTATTAATGATCTATGTTTTGACTCTAAAAATGTCAGCTTTCTCTATAATTTAGAATCCGGAAAGAAACAATCAAAACACTGACCCCCTCTCTATTTCCGCAACACGGAAAATTAGTTAAGGGTCTTGCTTTGATTGTCCGGGCATTCATCTCAACGCCTAAGCGGAACAGGAGGCGTGAAGCTTCTGCCCGAACTAGCTAAATGACCCTTCGGCTAGCCCCGATAGGCGTAGCCGTGCCGTTAGGCATAGGGGGCGCTACGCAAACGCTCACGGTTAACCAATGACTTCAATGGATAGACCAATTTTATACATAGCAATTACCAATCATGGCTTTGGTCATGCTACCCGCGCAGCAGCTGTCGCCGCAACAATTCAAAAGTTATGTCCAGAAATCCTGCTGATCATAGTGAGTACTGCACCACGATGGTTGCTAGAGTGCTACATAGAAGGCGATTTTATCCAGCGTCCCCGTGCGATGGATTTAGGTGTGGTGCAAGCAGATAGCTTAACAATGGATAAGACTGCAACTCTAGAAAAGTTACTTGAGATTAAGAAAAATCAAAATTCTATCATTGCTTCTGAAGTCAACTTTATCCGCCAAAATCGTGTTCATCTTATCTTGGCAGATGTCCCCTTCCTCGCTTGCGAAATTGCCAAAGCAGCTAAGATACCCTGTTGGATGATGAGTAACTTTGGCTTTGACTTTATCTATCGAGATTGGGGTAGTCGTTTTACAGACATTGCTGATTGGATAAGTGATTGTTACTCGAAGTGCGATCGCCTGTTTCGTCTTCCTTTCCACGAACCGATGCAAGCCTTCAACAATATCACAGACGTCGGCTTAACAGGCGGTTCTCCTCGTTATGCTCCTGAGGAAGTACGATCCACATGGGGAATCACAACCCCAAAAGATAAAACTATCTTACTCACCTTTGGTGGATTGGGTTTGCAGGAAATTCCCTACGAGAACCTCAAGCAATTTCCTGATTGGCAGTTTATCACACTTGATAAATCTGCCCCAGATTTGCCAAACTTAGTGTCAGCTACTGACCAAAAATACCGCCCAGTTGATTTTATGCCTATTTGTGGGCGAGTTGTATCTAAACCTGGTTTCAGTACCTTTGCTGAAGCAACACGTTTGGACGTGCCGATTGTTTCAGTCACTCGTGACGAGTTTGCAGAAGCCGCTTTTTTATTAGAAGGTATTCGTAATTACAACCAACATCAAATCCTCAACCCATCTGAGTTTTTCCAAGGAACTTGGGATTTTCTCAACCAATCACCCAATCAACCGAAGCAATCTCAACTCATTGCTAAGGATGGAAATGAAACGATCGCTCATGCTGTTGTTGATTATTTACAAAGTTCTTAACGAGAAATTGTGATTCTTATCATATACGCATAAACAAAACTTTTTCTTAAGACTAATTTAGATGCGTTTACCCAATTTGGCGGGTTATTAAGAATAATCGCAGTAAGTATTATTCCGGAACCCGCCAAACGTTTAAGGTTTTCCGGTTAGGACTAACAAAAATGAGGGGCTAGTTGCAAAACATTTAGTTTGCTGGATTTATTGAGACAATGCGCACCCTGCTTTGTAAGTCTAGTGAACTGGCGAAAGTAGTTGGCTTTGTAAGTCTGGCGTTAAAGTCGTAGCGTCGCCCTACGTCGCGCCCCAACCTTTGCATATAGATCTGTAAGTTAATAGCACCATCGCTTGTGCGTAAGGCTTTCGATGGATTTTTTATGAGTTTGTTGAGTAGTCCCCTACCACCGAAAACAGCAGCTGCTACGTATTCAACACCTCTATTTAGGTGACGTTTGATGTTCGGTCTGCTTAAATACTTTTCGACGTACGTCATCTGTCTTTCTGGTGGTAACGAAAGTATCCGTCTAAGCGTCGTACCAAACTCTTGTGCGTCATCTGTGCCAAAACCTATCAAACCTCCGTACCCACACGAGTTAGTCCTGTGAAACTCTCTGGGGTTGAAACTAGTTTCAACAGCGATAACGTCCGCTATCCATGAGCCAGGAATACCGAGTTTGTTAGCGGTAGTGTTTATCGCTCGTCGGAAGGCAACGTTTTTATGAAGATACGCGTAGCCGTGTGTATTGTCTATGTTGTCTTCGGGGTAAGCGATGTTTGGAACGTACCCTTTTTTTGCAGGCACTTGAAAATTAAACCACTGTTGTGTTAAATCTGGATAACCCGATTGGTTCTGATTTCCAACATTGTCGTCAAGAATATATAAACGACTGCCCGCGTTTAGGGAGTTTTGAGCCATACTCATACTTCCCTGTGTTTTTACGTTGTCAGGGTAGTGTTGCCAATAATTTCTATTAGTGAGAACTTTTCGAGCAACACTACTAGTTGTGTTTAAGCCAGCTAAATACTCGCCAGGATCTACGGTGTCGTTTGCGAAGAAGGTGTTTGCTTTTGGTATTTTCGAGTCAAGATGCCCACCAATACTCAACGACGAGTCAAGGGTTCGCGCTGGTTGTTCTTGATTCTGGTTCAAAGGGCTTTGAATACTCAAAATCCGTTGCTGTCTGTTTTCGTTGACTTGGTTTGCTTGCTGCGTTAGGCTTTGTGTTTCTTGTTCCGCAGCTTTTAGTTTCAGGGGGAATGTTTTCTTTTGTTGCGCTTGAGGTCTGTTTAAGCGGTAGGGAGTGTATTTCTCTGCTATCGTGTTGATTCTCATCTCAAGAAGCGTCGCCTGTTCCTCGTACCTCAGAACTAACTGTTGTAAAGCCCCGGTGTACTGTTGCGCTTGCTCTTTGGTTAGACCTTGAGAGGGTATGTTGAACCCCTCAATGTTTAGCGCTTGTTGTACACTTTCGTCCTTTGAGTTTTGCACGAGCCATTCGACGCCATTGACGTTAATATCGGCGATATTTTGGCGAAGGCTGTTTAACTCTAGCTGTATCTGCTGTTGCTCTTTGATGTCGCCGGAATACTCGGAAGCAACACCAACTCCGTTTTTGATGAACTTCCAAGCAAAAGTGCCTGTGCTTTGATTAGAGAGGGTTTGTGTTTTTGCCTCGTTAACTAACTTGGCTTGTTGTATCTTAAGGATGTTGTCAGTAGGCTGTAAGTTGTGCTCTACAGGTTTTTGTGCTTCGTTAGCTGTGGAGTCTTGTAGTGTTGACGGGACTTGCAACCGTTTGTGCGCGATACGCTCGCTGTCTTGCCTCCGGCTTATCGCTTGTGCGTGGGCGCTAGTGGCTTGTTGTGGATCAATCGATTGACGTATCGCCGCGTTCGCCTGACTAAAGGTTTGTTGTGTGTTACCTAAAAGTTCCTGGTTTTGTTCTAGTCCATCAGCTAACGCCTGGTTAGCCACGTTAAACTTAGCTTGAATCTTATTCTGTAGGGTGTTGTTTTGCCCTAGTAATTCGAGTGGAGCCGCCATTACTTCTCTCCCTGTAATGAAAAGTAGTTGGTTGAAGTTAAACTGCCAGCTGGCGAGTAGGTAGAAAACAACGAAAAACGATTTGGTGATGCTTTGAAATACCTGCATTTGGCGGCTTACGCTTATTTTTGTGTAAATAAACTTTCGCGGAAATATTATCGGTAACTATTGTAAAGGATTATACGGCTTTTTCCTATACCAAGTAATTAACCGTGTCATTCTTGCCACCACTTCTTAAAGTCAATGCCCTGAGTCCTTACGGACACCCTCTTGTAACGAGCAGGGGGTAAGCTTGTTTTAGGTAAAATAGAGAATGACTAGGGAATGAATAATCATTAATGCAAAAATGACTGACTACCAAAAGCTACTGAGGATTTCTACGACGGGCAAATCTTTGCATAACATTACCCGAAAAATTGAAGATACAGTCGCTGAATCAGGAGTTGAAACAGGACTATGTGTTATATTTTTGCGCCACACTTCAGCCAGTTTGCTGATTCAAGAAAATGCTGACCCAGATGTGCTGGAAGATTTAGCTAATTTTATGGCAAAACTCGTACCAGAATCAGCCCAGTACATCCACGATACTGAAGGATCTGATGACATGCCAGCACATATCCGTACAGTTTTGACTCATACATCAGAAATGATTCCGATCAATAGAGGTCACTTAGTACTGGGAACTTGGCAAGGAATTTATATTTGGGAACATAGACAAAGAAATCACGCACGAGAACTGGTTATTCATATCTCTGGATCGTGAAAGCAACCTTGAATAGGGAACACAACGACCACGCTCAGTGCATCGCCGTTAACACTTCGACAAGCCACTTCGACTAGCAAGAGTGCTAGTCAGGGCGGCGCAGTCCATCGCTCTTAATAGGCTCGCCGTGAGCGTAGCCGAACCGGAACAGGGAATAAAAAAGATAAATTGTACGTAACTGAGCAAAAATCAGATAGGAATCCTATAGTTTAATATTAATGACTAATGACTAATGAAAATAGCTGATTTCATAACCTGGTTTGAAAAATGGGCAAATCCGGCTTGGCAAGAAAGCTGGGATAATTGTGGCTGGCAAATTGAGCCAGGAGTTTTGCAAGAAAGTGCACGTGTTTTGGTTTGTTTGACACCAACTTTGGCTGTGATGCAAGAAGCGATCGCCCTCCAAAATGCTGGTATCCCGGTGAATCTAATTTTTGCCCACCATCCTTTGATTTTCAGTCCCCCCAAGTCCTTACGTTGTGGCGACGCCATCGGCGAAATGGCACGGTTAGCGTTTACCTACAATATTGGTATTTACACTGCTCATACAAATTTCGACCAAGTAGATGATGGAACTGCTGACGTTTTGGCTCAAATTCTAGAACTTAAGGAAGTCTCTCCTGTTGTACCCACTCAAGCAGGATTAGGATACGGACGCGTTGGAAATTTAGATCAGTCTATAGCTTTAAAAGAGTTACTCACAATCATTCAAACCCGACTCGCACCTTCTCATCTGATTTCCTCTCCAGTGGTAGATTTAAAGCAGGCGATTTCCCGAGTTGCTGTTTTGGGTGGTTCAGGAGCCAGTTATCTTTCAGCGGTTGTAAAAACAGGTGCTCAAGCCTACTTGACTTCTGACTGTAAGTTCCATCAGTTTCAGGAAAGCCGTGATCGCGGTGTGATTTTGATTGACGCCGGACACTATGCTACAGAACGTCCAGCATGCGATCGCCTGGTGCAAAAGTTTCAAGATTTAAACCTAGATTCGGTACAGCTAAGTCAACAAGATGAGGATTTTAGATTGCTTTATTAATTATGATAAACAAAACTGATATAGCAAAAGTGTCAAAGCACTTAAGCGTAAATAAATCAAAGCGCCTTATTAAAACGAATAACCGACTACGCCCACGATCAACCACGTTCGGCTTTGCCGAAGGCACGCTCAGGCTGGAGAGTTATTTTTATGGATCTCCCCAAAGCTTGCTTTGTGTAGTAGAAGCTGATATTCACCAAAGAATGTAAACTTCAGGTGTTGTTGTTTAAAACCATCAAGGTTACAAGAGAATAAGCTAAGATCAACTACATAGGGGTAAAAGTAAAGCAAAGTCCCCAGACTTCCCAGCGATGTCAAGGACTATAAGCAGGCAATTCAAACAACCGCAACTAACGTTTGTTTTGGAGTATAAAATATTACATAATGCTTGTCACCACTCACCAATTCATCTTGTCTTTGCCAGGAAAAATCCCGAAATCTGTGACTTCTATGAAGTAAACATTTTTTGAATGACCCGACAAAAATGAAGTTTAGCTGGTGCAGTAACCGTGAACTTTTTAGTCCAAAAAGCTGACAAAGCAGACAAGGAAAAACGAATTCCTGGTTTGGGTCAAGAAAGATACCTTGGCTTGGTTCACTTAACGAACCATAAAGGGGTATTATATGCTGGGGGAAAAGCCCAGATGTTGTTGACAGATTTAACTAAGTATAAAAAGGCAGAAGCAGTAGATGCTACACCGCAAGATTTATCAATTGTGTTGCGACGGGCGGGAGGTCTGTGTGTTCTTGCGGGACCAGCAACGCTGGATCGAGCGTGCCCGCATCACCGATATAGAGGGAGATTTGGTCACCCTACGTTATGAAACAGAAGAAGAAGACGAAGTTTGTTCTTGGGAGGAAATGGTTCGCCTTGAAAGCATTGGCGCTGTAACGCAAAAATTAGCTTCAGTGCCACGCGGTAACGTAGAACCTCTTTTAACTGAAGACTGTCCAGAAGCTGAACGTATCCGTAATCGTTTTACTGATTCAAACCCAGAGTAATCAGTGCTGGGGGTTCAGTCCTTGAAGAGTCGAACCCCTTGCTCCTAGCAACACTTAAGTGCTGAGTAAAATTTAGGAAATTCGCATGCTAATAACTCAGCACTTATCTGTTGAAACTGACACACTCAGGACTCAAGACTCAGGACTCTTTTCGATGTTGCGTTCAAATGCAGGACAGTAACCTTCAAGAGTGACTTTGAAATTATACAGTGGAGACACAGGATTCCAACACCTCTGTCCCCTTTGATGTCGGCAAGTACCGCAGCACTCAAGATCAGACCAGGTAAAGCGATCGCTATTTTGGTTCAGCAGTTCTCTTTGCGATAGTCCCCGTAAGACCAGATCTTCGCCTTGCCATCGGGCTTCAATTAAACCTGTATCCGCAAAGTGTCGCCACCGGGGGTCGGCAGTGATTGCATCGGGTAGAGTGATTGTGACTACAGTTCCTAATTCCGTCAGTTCACCTTCATAATTTGTTTCTGGGGCAGCTGGTTGTAAAAATGTTTCACCAATAGGCAGTTCCACAAGTGTGCCAGCTGCGGGAGAATGCAAATGGTAACGATTCTGTAACTCTTCTAGGCTTGTTAGGTCTGCTAAGTAAGTAGGAGAACCGTGGACGAAGATGACGTGCTGCGGTCGCAAATTATGAATGAGTTGGGTTGTCCCTGGACCGTCACTATGTTGAGCAAGAAGATAGGTTTCGACGGTCATTAGGCGTGAGTATTGGTCGTGAATTTTTATATTGGTTTTTTCTGGAACAAGGGTGAGCCAATAGCCTGTGCCTTTTTGGCAGTATTCGCTTAAATCAGCCGTGGAGTCAGTAAGGATAATACAAGGGCTGCTAAGATCAGGGATCTGTTGTGGCTGCATCCGCCGTACACGTGGGCGTATCCGTTCATCCCAAAATAGGGGTTGATGGCGAGCAAAGTTTTGTACCGAAGGGGGAAGATGGGATAGCAATTCCAGGTAAGCGTCACATCCAACGGCGACACTACGATCAACCCAGATATCTAAATCTCTTCCTGTGAAATGGTGATGACTGCGTAAAAGCATCAGCAGTTCTTGACCGAGTCCCAAAGTTGGTGTCGGAAGTAGCACAGAACAACGCTCTGCGATCGCTCGGTTAATTCTCTCAGCAAGTTGATTTTCTTGAGTCCGGCGGTGGGGATGACGGGAAGTTCCATAGCTTCCTTCAATAATCAGCACATCCAACTCTATTCCCCGCAATTCTTCCAAACGTAAACCTTCTACAAGCCGCGAATTGGATAAAAAAAAGTCGCCCGTATACAGTAGCCTGTAAGAGCGCTCTTTTGTGGTATACGTGAGTAGAATTGCTACCGCCCCTGGTAGGTGACCTGCAGGAATTATTTCTGCTACCAGACCATCTTTGAATTCTACAGGCGATCGCAATGGCAACGCTTGACAAAATGATGGTACTTCCTGGGGAGCTTGCTCCTGCCAATTTAGAGACAGCAACTTGCTAGTCACTTCGCTGGCGTATATTGGTAACAGCGGAAATGCCTTATGCAGAGCTAACAATCCTCTAGCATGGTCTGGATGCGCATGACTCACCAGGACAAAATCTGCTGGTAACGGCGAACTTCCTCGAGGTGCCGATTTTTGAAATCTGTTCACTAGAGTTGAGATATCCGCCAAACCACAGTCAAGCAAAATGCGATGTGGTCCCATCCGTATTAATAGACAAACACCTTCATCATCGTGATGAACCCCAAAAGGCAAACATTCTAGTTCACTCGCCGTCTCCCCCGCATCAAATCTGAAGGATACTGACAGGCGATCGCTCATGCTCTTTTCCCCTCTAAGCTCATTTTTATGGACATTTGCCCAATGGGTAATAAAAATTCTTCTAAGTTACGGATTAGGGGCGGTGCTGATTGTTTTTTGTGGCTTCAGTGGGCTGAGCCATTCCCATGATAGTTATCCGAATCGTAGAATCCATTTTTCGTACCAAAGAACAAGCACGAAACTGTGAAGACAATTGTTAGTGCAGCTAAAACCAGCTTTACATCCATGTGTTTGTTGCCGTTTACGAAAGACTTTCTGATCTTAATAGAGTGATTTCTATATCTCAAGAAATCCCCAGAAAATCTTTATCTACTATTGTTTATGAAAATTATGGTATAAGTAAATATACTCTTTACAAATATTATTATAAGACTTGTGTGAGGCTGATTTTGGACTACGGCTAAAACTTATAACTCAAAACTTGAATTATAGTCTTCTCCGGTAATTTACCAGAGCTGACAGTAATCGTGTCACTACTGCTAGAACGTACTGTCATTCCGTTCATGAGTTTTAGGAAGTCATCCAAAGGTGAGATATCGCAGTTTGCAGCATCTGCTGCTTGTGTACGGTAATGGGTAGGAATCACTATTTTGGGATTGAGGGTTTGAATTGCAAGTCTGGCTTCTTCAGGATTATAAGCTTTTGCACCTCCTCCTACAGGCACTAATGCCACATCAGGACGCCCCATAAGGATTTTTTGTTCAATGGAAATGGGTGCTGCTGCTCCTCCTAAATGAAGGATATTAATTCCCGCTTGCTTCCAAAGCCAAGCCGTATTTACACCAAATTGCCTGCCACCTTTACGGTCATGGTTTATGGGGATTCCCTGCAACTTAATGTTATTAAAGTCGTAAACTCCCGCTTCATAGATAAGCTTTGGATTTCCAACAAGGTTTTCTACAGCACCTTCATCTAGCAATTGACTGCTAATCAGAGCTAAATCAGCCCCAACCTTTGGCGTACGATAACGAGCGGTACAGCCAACAGTCCGAAAGGGATTCGTGAGAATTCTGACTCCACCACCAGTAAATAGAAAGCAAGTATGACCGAGCCACTGAATTGATAATGAACCGCCAGATTGGGCATTAGCTTGAAGGGAGGAACCCAAGCTTGTAACTAATGTTGTCGCTAATCCGGCTCCTGCATAGCCCAATAACTGTCGTCGTTTCATGAATTCTTCTCTCTAGACCGCAATTGTTCTGTAAAAGTTTTGCAGTAGTTGCTTGCTTGAAGTTATCAGGACACTTTCATAGATGAACTGGACGCCGTCAATATGAAGATAGTTCCAGTGTCATACCTCCATAATTGCGCCATCCTCAACTCAAGCAGTGATTTCTAGCACATTTGGACAAGTGTCACGCGAAATCACTAAACTATGATACCTGGTTGCGGTCATCGGATTTCTATTTGGGTGAAAATTTCCACGTCTGTATGATACGCATAAAACTCTCGTAGTTACCGTCGATAACTATTATCAAAAGTTATTCTTCCTGGTTTATGGCAATTTGTGATAATTGTGAGTCATTCTCACGACTAAGATTTTCATCTTTAGTTTCAGTCATCTTGAAAAAAGACACTTCTGCCCAGCACTTAGAATGATACAGATGCCAACACTAAAGCTAACAGGGGAGGAAGTAAAAGTGTGCCAGCTACTATCACTGCTACCAAGGCAGAGACAAGCACAGCACCTGCTGCGCAGTCTTTAGCAATTTTTGCCAACTCATGGTAGGTCTGTTTAACTGTTAAGTCCACAATTGACTCGATCGCCGTATTCAGCAACTCCAACGCCAAAACTAAACCGCTCGTTAGTCCAATCACAGCGATTTCCACAGATTTAAGATGCAAGAAAATGCTCAAGGTAATTGCCAAAGCTCCAACACAAATATGAATGCGAAAATTACGTTGTGTTTGAAAAGCGTAGCTAATTCCGCACCAAGCATACTTAAAACTGACAAATAAATTAGAGGCAACTTGCCACGATAATTGACGTTGGCTACTAACAACCGTTTCTAAGCAGTCCGGTACTGGCGGTAGCGAAGCTTTTGGTGGAGATGAGACTTGTTGAGACATAAGTGTAAAGACCAAACAGCAGAGTAGGTGGGGAACAGACAGCAGATGTTAGGAGAATAGTGCACTTATTAGCAATATGTAACAGAAAAATATCAAATATTAAATACAGAATAACACTTAGATTCTAATGGTAAGTCATTGCTATTCAAAGTCAGTGTCAATACCTATCGCCTTCAGTAATATGACTTGTTGCTTAAGCATTTGGCTCAAACTTTCATCATCAGGATGATCCCAACCCAAAAGATGCAGTAACCCATGAGCTGCTAACCAAGCTAGCTCTGTTGGCAAAGGATGTTCTTGCTGTTGAGCTTGCTGTTGAGCAGTTTCGACAGAAATTACAATATCACCGAGATATAACGGTTCCTCGGCGTCTATTTCTGTCACATCAGGGGCATCTACCTCTAATGCAGCAAAAGATAAAACGTCTGTCGGTTTATTTTGATGACGATACTGCTGGTTGAGTGTCAGAATTTCACTGTTGTCTGTTAAACGTAGTCCAACTTCATAAGTATGTGCTGGAGAAATACTTGGCTGTAGTATTTCTAACCAGCACTCAAACCAGTCTTCCCAAGTTTCAACAGTAATATGCGCATCCTTTTCTCCAGACTGCAGAGCTTCTGGAGCGGATGATTCATGATAGTAATCCTGCACATACACTTCAACTTGCACCAGCTACAAAGTCTCCTAGTTATACGTTTTTTTATACTTTAACGAGTTAAGTAAGCCAGACCTACAAGTACTGCTAAAAGACCTACTATCGTTAATACAAAATGCTTCAAAGAGGTCAGACGCTTTTGCACCATGTTTCGCATGGCGAGTTTGACGTAGGAAGGTTGAGGTTCTGCAGAACGAGAGTCACTCATAATGATGATTTGTTAACAAACTCTTCTCATAATGTAACAGTTCTTATAGCACCAAGTTGCCATTGTGCCCCCTTTGGAAAGGAGGGAAGGAGGGAGGGAAACACCGAACAAAGGATTTCTTCCCACACTCCCAGACTTTCTCTTGCTGATTCTAATTATGCAGAAGCTTCTACCAACTGGTTCTCTTGCCGTAAATAGGCTTGGATGAACATATCGATTTCACCGTTCATTACATCCGCGATCGCAGTTGTTTCCTCCGCAGTCCGCAAATCCTTCACCATCTGGTAAGGATGAAAAACGTAGTTCCGGATTTGGTTACCCCAAGAGGCTTCTACCATATCCCCCCGGATTTCTGCGACTTCTTTGGCGTGTTGCTCTTGAGCGATCACCAGCAGTTTTGCCTTCAAGCGGGCGAGGGCTTTTTCTTTATTTTGTAATTGGCTGCGCTCTTCCGTACAACGCACCGCTATTCCAGTCGGAATGTGAACAACCCGCACTGCGGTTTCTACTTTGTTAACGTTTTGCCCACCCTTACCTCCAGAACGAGTTGTGGTCACTTCCAAATCTTTCTCTGGGATTTCTAGCTGTATATTGTTATCTATCTCGGGCATCACTTCCACGCCAGCAAAGCTTGTTTGCCGCTTACCGTTGGCGTTGAAGGGTGAAATCCGCACAAGACGATGTGTGCCTGTTTCTGAACGCAGGTAACCATAGGCATAGCGCCCAGCAATTTCTACAGTCGCAGATTTGATCCCCGCTTCATCACCTTCGGAAAGTTCGCTTAAACTGACTTTATAGCCATACTTTTCCCCCCAACGGGTGTACATTCGCAGCAACATATCTGCCCAGTCTTGAGCATCGGTACCACCAGCCCCAGCATTGATTGTGAGTACAGCGCCCTTTTGATCATAAGGACCAGAAAGCAACTGGAGTAACTCCCATTGATCCAGTTCGCGCTTAAGCTTATCAACATTAGACTCAGCTTCTTGCAAAAGCCCTTCATCTGTGTCTAACTCCAACAGTTCTAAAACTGCTTTAGTGTCTTCCAAACTCGCTTGCCACTGGTGATACTGTTGCAAATGTGCTTTAAGATCGTTGAGTTCTTGCAGTGTTTTTTGTGCCTGCGTTTGGTCATCCCACAACTCTGGTTGAGCTGCTATTTGTTCTAAATCTTGAATTTTGGCAGAAAGTGCGGGTATGTCAAAGATAGTCCTGGGTTTTACCCAGGCGATCAGACAACGTTTCGATTTCGCGTTTGAGTTCTAAAACTTCCATACTACCTAATTGATAATAATCGGTTTGAAGGTGCAATTGCATCCCGGCGGCTGCTTTGCACTATTGCTCTCTATTTTATTTGTTTTTACTTTAGCAAATATAGACCTGTGCGGCATTTGTAGCGTAACAAATTTTACATTAATTTTACTGATTCTTGACAACCTTGACCGAAGTAAACAATGGGCTGCGCCCTTGGACTCTACACAACTGAGTAGTCATAATGATGAATTATGAACTAGCACTATGCAGGAGACTTTGGGTTGTACCAGATCTGGGGGCGTAGAAATTTTGTCGGGTGGGTAATATTTTGTTATACCCACCTGATGAAAAACCTTTAGCCGACGGTAACTTGATTGCTGTCAACCGCAGTCGCACCATTAACGGAACGCGCTACAGAAACCATCTTGTTGAGAATGTCTTGGCTGGGAACTTTGCCTTTGAGGACTACAGTGCCACCTGTTTGAGCTACCCACAGAGTTTCTATATCATCTAATTGTTGGTCTTGGTCAAATGCAAGTGCCACGCGCTTTGCCAAACCGCTCTGGTCATATTCTCCATTCAATCCTACGCGTTCTGGGGGAACTTGTTGAACTGTCGCAGCAGGAGCAGCAGTTTGCTGCGCTTGTTCTACAGGTTGTGGTTCTGGATTGACTTGTGCTTCTTGAGGTTTCTCCATTCCAAAAAGTCTTTTTAACCAGCCCATAATACTATTGCCTCCTATAAGGGTTTCATTACATTTGAATATAGAAGGCTGGATAAATGGCGACATCTGCCTGGAAAAATATATGCTGTATTATTAATTACTGCTTTGGGGGTAAATTTATAATCTCTCTGTCGGAGGGTTTGTTTAATGAACCGCACTAGGCGCAGAGAAGCCAGTGCGTTACGCTGGTGGTCTCACCTCACCCCGCCCTGACGGGCACCCCTCTCCGAATTCGCGGAGAGGGGAATTTACTGGTTAGTACGAAGAAAAATTGTAGTAGTTTTATGTTTTTTGCGCTGACTGCTGAGTGGCGATAAGCCGGAGGCTTGACGCTGAGCGTATCGCACTTCTCACCAATCTACTTCTCACCGACGCACTTCTAATGCACAGTTTAGAATAAGTGACAAGTGTCTAGTGATACCGAATATGAAAAATGATAAATATTGATTCCGTAATGAGTGCGATTAAACCTTTTGCCGGTTCTGTTGGAAAGCAAGTCATCAAAAACGCTCAACGTAATGAAGCTGTGATCCAAGTTTTAAAAAGTTTGAAACTTGATCCAACACAACCCCCCAAAGATGTTGATGGTGTTTATGCTTACGCTTTAGTAGAGTATGGGGTGTATAAGCCAGAGCCAATTCTGAAGCTTTTTAGAGAAAAAGAGATTAAAAATGCTTTTTGGCAAGCTTATACTTCAAAGAATTCATTAGGTTTTTTAAATGAAGTCAGAAAATTTCTGAATTGGAACACTTTGGGGAACGAGATACGAGAAGCGGAAATTGAAATCCAAACTGAGTTAGAAGAGTTTGGCAGAGTTTTTATCGATGTAGCACAACGTACGAAATCAGCAGAATTTCAGCCTTACCCAGACTGGAATATGGATGAGTATCCAGAGGAGTTTAAATCATTAATAAAAGAAAAAAATCGGTTTTTTTGTGGTCGTGAATTTGTTTTTGATGCTTTTGCTCAATTCTTGAAAGACAACCCTAACGGTTACTTTACAGTTATAGCGGATCCGGGAAGCGGGAAAAGCACTATTGCTGCTAAATACGTCTTTGACCACAAGTCTCCTTGCTATTTTAATATTCGCGCTGAAGGTCGAAATCGACCTGAACAGTTTTTAGAAAGTATTCGTCAACAACTGATTAAGCGTTACCAGTTGCAGAATTCGGAGAAAGCTGATTTGCCAACTTTACTGGAAAAAGTGAGTAAAAAACTTCTCTCTAACGAACGTCTGGTGATTGTGGTTAATGCGCTTGATGAAGTGGAGCAAGAACCAGGAGATAATCTTTTATATTTACCTACGGCGCTTCCAGAAAAAGTCTATTTCCTGCTCACGAGACGACACTATACTAAAGAAACAAAGCGATTATCTGTTTCTCCTGGTGTTCCGATGCAGGAGTTGGATTTAAGGGCTGGTGAGTATAAAGATTTGAGTCATGATGATGTGAAAGAGTATATTCGGTTATTTCTTAATGAAGACTCAAATTATAAATATAACCTGAAAAAGTGGATACGCGATCGCAATCTCAATTATGAAACGTTTATTGAGCAGGTAGCACAAAAAAGCGAAAACAATTTTATGTACCTGCGCTATGTTTTACCAGGAATTGCTCGCGGTTTTTATAATGACCTAACCTTAAATCAATTGCCCGATGGTCTTGAAGACTGTTATCAACAAGATTGGGTACAAATGGGGATGAATACAGCACCCAAGGAATTAAGGGTGATTATCCTGTTTATTTTAGCGGAGATTGGTACACCGATTCCCTTAGAGATGATAGCGGATATTGCAGAGCAAGATATCTATGAGGTAGAAGAGGTTTTGAAGGAATTGATTGAGTTTTTAAAGCCGCAAGAAATTGACGAGGAAATTTGCTATAGCATTTATCATGCTAGTTTTCTAGATTTTTTGAAGAAAAAACGGGTTTTGGATTCCAAGCGACAGTTATTTAAAGAGGTTAATCAACGCATTGTTGATTACTGGGAAAGGCAGATGGCTTGATAAAACAAGATTTACCTCGTTCCCAGTTCCCTCGTTCCCAGTCTCAGACTGGGAATGCCTATTGCGAGGCTCTGCCTCCCTTAGAAAGCGGCAGAGCTGCTAGAACTGCATTTCCAGGTAGAACCTAGAAACCAGATTTAGCTCATATATTAAAAAATAAAATAACAAAAAATGGTCGAAATCGCTCACAAATTAACATCAAAAAAATATTACTTCCAAAAAGCTTATCTCAGCAGATTTCCCTATAATTTTGTGCAGTCAGGAAACTTAGAAAAGTATTACAATCTCCTGACTCATTTTCAGTTCATAGCAGAAAAGATTAACCATCCTGAGTTTGGGGTAGATCCATTGATTAATGATTATGATTTTGTTGATGATCCAGAAGTTTTAACAAATCCAGAGTACAACCCCCATAAGGTAAAAGCGCTGAAATTGATTCAAGGAGCGCTGAAACTGTCAGCGCATGTTTTCTCTCAGGATAAAACGCAACTGATAGAGCAATTGTTGGGGCGTTTGATGTCTTTTGAAGTGCCTGAGATTCAGGCAATGCTGGAGGTAGCAAAACAGTGGAAAGTTATTCCTTGGCTGCGTCCGTTGACCCCTAACTTAACGCCGCCTGGGGGACAGTTAATCCGCACTCTCGCTGGTCATAGCGCCTCGGTTAATGCAGTCGCACTCACCCCTGATGGCAAGCACGTGATTTCTGGTTCATCGGACAACACACTCAAAATCTGGAATCTGGAAACCGGACAGGAGATGTGTACCCTGACTGGTCATAGCAACTCAGTTAATGCAGTCGCACTCACCCCTGATGGCAAGCACGTGATTTCTGGTTCAGGGGACAAGACAATCAAAATCTGGAATCTGGAAACTGGACAGGAGAAGTTTACCCTCACTGGTCATAGCAGATGGGTTAATGCAGTCGCCGTCACTCCTGATGGCAAGTACGTGATTTCTGGTTCAAATGACAATACACTCAAAATCTGGAATCTGGAAACGGGACAGGAGAAGTCTACCCTCACTGGTCATAGCCACTGGGTTGAAGCCGTCGCACTCACCCCTGATGGCAAGCATGTGATTTCTGGTTCAGGTGACAAGACACTCAAAGTTTGGAATATGGAAACGGGACAGGAGGAGTCTACTCTCACCGGTCATAGCTCCAGGGTTTATGCAGTCGCTGTCACCTCTGATGGCAAGCAGGTGATTTCTGGTTCCAGGGACAACACACTCAAAGTTTGGAATCTGGAAACGGGACAGCACAAGTCTACTTTCACTGGTCATAGCAGCTGGTTTGAAGCAATCGCTATCACCCCTGATGGCAAGCAGGTGATGTCTGGTTCCAGGGACAACACACTTGAAGTCTGGAATTTGGAAACGGGACAGCACAAGTCTACTTTCACTGGTCATAGCAGCTGGGTTGAAGCAGTCGCACTCACCCCTGATGGCAAGCAGGTGATTTCTGGTTCCAGGGACAACACACTCAAAGTTTGGAATCTGGAAACGGGACAGGACAAGTCTACCCTCACTGGTCATCGCGACTCAGTTTATGCAGTCGCCGTCACCCCTGATGGCAAGCAGGTGATTTCTGGTTCCAGGGACAACACACTCAAAGTCTCGAATCTGGAAACGGGACAGGACAAGTCTACCTTCACTGGTCATCGCGACTCAGTTTATGCAGTCGCCGTCACCCCTGATGGCAAGCAGGTGATTTCTGGTTCCAGGGATAAGACACTCAAAGTCTGGAATCTGGAAACGGGACAGCACAAGTCTACCTTCACTGGTCATAGCAACTCAGTTATTGCAGTTGCTGTCACCCCTGATGGCAACCAGGTGATTTCTGGTTCAGGTGACAATACACTCAAAGTCTGGAATCTAGAAACGGGGGAGGAAAAGTGTACCCTCACTGGTCATAGCAACTCAGTTATTGCAGTCGCTGTCATTCCTGATGGCAAGCACGTGATTTCTGGTTCATGGGACAACACAATCAAAGTTTGGAATCTGGAAACGGCGCAGGTCATTGCTAGTTTCACTGCGGATAATCCGTTACGTTGCTGTGCGGTTGCACGCGATGGAGTGACAATAGTAGCAGGCGATCAATTTGGAGGTGTGCATTTCCTCCGCCTCGAAGGAATGCAGACGTAACCATGAACACTCCACTTCGATCCCCAACCCAAATCAATTGGCAAACCCGAAGAGTGAACAGTGAACCGTCCTGCACGCGTCATTCACATGTTCGCGTAACTGATAACTGATAGCTGATAACTGATAACTGTTAAATATCAGCCCATTTCCGCAACAAATTGGCATGAGTTTTACAAATCAAGTCAAATTCTGGCGTTATTCCATGCTTCTGAAAAAGGGCTTCGCGTGCAGTTTCTAAATCGAATAAAATTTCTCTTTCTCCAGGATCGCGAATAATACTTTGTACCCAACTAATAGCGGCAAATCTCGTACCTTTAGTTACAGTTGTCACTTGATGCAGCGTTGAAGATGGATAAACAATCATCGAACCTGCTTCTAGTTTGAAAACTTGTTCACCCAAAGAAGTATCAATCATTAATTCTCCGCCAACATAACTACTAGGAGAACTGAGAAATAGAGTTAATGAGATATCAGAACGAGTCAAAACTTGATTTCCCATCAGGGCATTATCGGTATGATAACCGTAGTACATTCCCGGTTCATAGCGACTAAATATAATAGGTCGAATAATTTTTGGTCTGACGGCTGCTTGAAATAAGCGATTACGTTGCAGTGCTTGCATCACAATGCTTCTCATTTCTTCTGTGAGTTCATTTGATGGTAGTTGTAGATTATTTTTAACTTCTTTTGCGTACCATCCTGCTGTTTCTTTGCCGTCTCTAAATTCCGAATTTGTTAATTTTGAATGAATTAACTTTAACTCCTCAGAGTTAAGAATATTATCAATACAAATAATCATGATAATAAGTATTTTTTATTTATTTCCAACTATCAAAATAATTTTGTTTATTAACCTGTAAAAACTATCATTTATGGCATGAAAAACGAATAAAGTACTCTCAGTTTATACCTGTGAAATAAAAAAAATATCAACGTTATAGCATTTAGACTTTTAGGAGTTAACTTCTCTCATCAAAACTCAAAATACAGCACATTGCAAATAAATGAAGTACAGTACTGAGATCTAAAAGGCAGACTTATCAACCCTTTTTACTTCTGACTCAAGAATTGCTGAATTCTGAATTCTGCTGTAATTACTTGCCTTCTCCACCTTCACCACGTTCACCCGCTTCACCCGCTTCACCAGCGTCATTTGATTTTGTAGGTGCTTTAGTTTGTTCCGTTTTAGGGGTATTTTCCGTTCCTTCGCCACCTTCACCCCCTTCCCCAGCATCCTTTGCTGGGCTACAGGCAGCAGTAGTACCTACGAGACCTAGGGCAAGAAATAATGCAATTGCTTTTTTAGAACCCATAATAGACTCCCTAGTTGCTTGTGAATAATTGCACATTGTTAATTGTACAAAATCAGGCAGTTACAAACGATAAACAAGCACTTAATTTTTGCTAGAGAGAAAATACTCTATGAACACGCCACCTCTAAAACGCACAAAAAGAGAAACCCGTTACACTCTGTATCATTTCAGTTTACGTACGTGGTTGAGTTAGCAACTAAATATTTTTTCTACAGTTTATAACATTCAATCAACATAATACTATGATGGCGGGAGTCGTCAATGCTGCACCTGCAATTTTGTGTTTTCAATAAAATATTCAACAGGCTACAGAAACTATCAAATTCGATGATAGATTTTTACGTCTACCATGCGAGAATCTCAATATAATCAGGGTTGTGGTGGAGCTATGAATCTTTTCATTATCTTAAAGCTGCTTTCAAGCATCACAAGTTTTTTTCGTCAATCTATCAAGGTACTGAAGCTAGATTCAGCCAAAATTTTTGCTGTGCTATTTACTTTTAGTTTGTGCCTAAGTTTGAGCTTTTCTGCTTTTAGTCCGAGTTACGCAAAAAGTTCTACTCAAAATTCTGGTGCGAATCCTGCAGCGAATACTTCAATCGCTGCTATTAACGTTGTGCGGATGGGTTATCAAAAATCTGCAGTTCTCGCTTTGGTGAAGCAACAAGGCACTTTAGAAAAACAATTGTCCCCTTCTGGGGTTAGTGTCAAGTGGCTAGAATTTCCCTCTGGTCCTCCGATGATGGAAGCCTTGAATGCAAACAGTATCGACTTCGCAGCTGTAGGGGAGGGACCACCAGTATTTGCTCAATCAGCTGGTGTTCCACTGGTGTATGTTGGTAACTCTTCAGCAAGTCCAGAAGGTTTAGCAATTCTAGTTCGCAATAATTCGCCAATTAAGACTCTAGCCGACCTCAAAGGTAAAAAAGTTGCCGTTGCTAAAGGTTCAAGCGCTCATTTCTTGTTGGTGCAAGCGTTGTCATCTACAGGATTACAGTACAGTGACATTCAGCCGACTTATCTTTCTCCAGCAGATGCTCGTGCTGTCTTTGAACAAGGCAAGATTGATGCTTGGGGAATATGGGACCCATTTCTAGCAGCAGCTCAAAAGAGTGGAGGAGCGCGGATATTAAGAGATGCTAAGGGTTTGGCGTCATGGAGGGAATTTTATGTGACGTCGCGAAGCTTTGCGGACGCAAACCCACAGCTTGTCAAGCAAATTCTCGAATCAGTTGACAAGGTAGGGAAGTGGGCAAAGAAAAATCACCGCCAAGTTGCTGAAGTATTATCGCCGCAAATGGGTATTGATGTTGCTTCGTTAGAGTTAGCAGAAACTCGCCGCAAACGCTACGATGTACTACCCTTTAGCAATGAAGTGGTTGCAGAGCAACAAAAAGTTGCTGATACTTTCTTAAGTCAGAAATTAATACCCAAACAAATCAAAGTAGCAGATGCTGTTTGGAAACCTAAATAGTGATATAGCAACGAACGCTTAACAGGCATGTGAAAGTATCGTAGTGTTGGTATTTTCTCATTAGTTCATGTCTTAATCTACCTGGCAACTGCTATAACTAAGTGGCTCAATAATTTCAGCCCAGTCATTATGCTCAAATTCATGTATTCGTAAGCGTGAGACAAATAATTTTGACGCATAAATATGGGGTGAGATGATGCGTATGAATGCAAGCCACTCATCAAATAAAACTGCTATAGCGTGGTATTCAGAATAGATGGAAATGTTTGATTGTTTTAGTAGTTCAAACAGATATAGTAATCCTAAATCCTGAGCCGCAACGGGCACAACTCGCATTTGTGAAATATTCGATTGAGGCTGTAAAAAGTCTAGTGTCCTTAGTTAAAAGTAGAAAAAAAAGACAAATAACTAAGGACGTTCATAATCATGAATTTTACAACTCAAAGAAGACTGCTATAAAAACGTAATTAATAATGAGCACAGAGGAACATGGAATTACTTTGGTTTATTCCAACACATGGAGATGGTCGTTATTTAGCAACAGCAATTGGTGGTCGCGAATGTAATTTTTCTTACTTTCAGCAAATTGCTCAAGCTGTAGATAATTTGGGATTTTCTGGGGCTTTGCTACCCACTGGACGCTCTTGTGAAGATGCTTGGGTATTGGCTTCGTCTCTGATTGCTGTGACTCGTCAAATGCGTTTTATGATTGCAATCCGTCCTGGGTTAATGTCTCCTGGATTGTCAGCACGAATGGCAGCGACATTTGACCGCGTATCTAACGGACGCTTGCAAATTCACGTTGTAACTGGTGGTGATCCCGTAGAATTGGCAGGGGATGGCGTGCATCTTTCTCATGATGAGCGTTATGAATTAACCGACGAATTTTTGAGAGTGTGGAAAGACATTTCAAGTGGTTTAGAAATTAACTTTAGTGGGAAGTATTTCCAGATAAAAGGTGGTAAACTATTATTTACTTCTGTACAAAAACCTCATCCACCCTTATGGTTTGGAGGTTCGTCATTTGTTGCACAACAGATTGCTGCTAAGCATGTTGATGTCTATCTGACTTGGGGAGAACCACCGCAACAAGTGGCAGAAAAAATTGCATCTGTGCGTAAATTAGCAGCAGAACAGGGCAGAACTCTACGCTTTGGTATTCGGCTACATGTTATTGTGCGGGATACTGAAACTCAAGCTTGGGACGCAGCAAATGATCTGATTAAATATGTGAGTGATGAGGCGATCGCCAATGCACAAAAAATCTTTGCCAGAATGGATTCTGAAGGACAGCGCCGGATGACGCAGCTGCACAATGGCGATCGCAAAGCACTAGAAATCAGCCCCAACTTATGGACAGGAGTCGGCTTAGTGCGCGGTGGTGCTGGTACCGCTTTGGTAGGAGATTCTGACACCGTCATTGCCAGAATGGAGGAGTATGCAAAACTGGGAATTGATATCTTTATTCTTTCTGGTTATCCTCACTTAGAAGAAGCCTATCGAGTTGCTGAATTACTATTTCCTCGCCTACCGCTGCAAAAACCGTCTAATATAAATCAAACACAAATGTTCAGTCCTGTTGGCGAACTTATTGGCTTTGAAAACTTTCCAAAACAGCAATAACAGATAGTCCAAGGGACCTGGATAATGAAAATCAAATTTCTCAAGCCATACTTCGATAGATTAGCTCCTTGGTGCGTCCCTCTTCTGTTAGTTGTCGTTTGGCAGTTACTTGTGCAATTTGGTTTTGTTTCTCAAAGAGTATTACCTGCTCCCACAAATGTTTTCCTGGCAGGAATTCGTCTTGCTAAATCGGGAGAACTTTTTTTTCACCTTGGCATTAGCGCACAACGGGCAGTTCTTGGGTTTTTAATTGGTGGTAGCATTGCTTTTGTTTTGGGATTATTAAATGGCATCCTTCCCATAGCAGAAAAGTTGTTAGATACACCGATTCAAATGTTGCGTAACATTCCGCATTTAGCCATGATTCCCTTGGTTATCTTATGGTTTGGAGTTGGAGAAGAAGGGAGGATTTTTTTGGTTGCGATCGGTGTATCGTTTCCCATTTATATAAATACGTTTCATGGTGTCCGAACCGTTGATCCAAACTTGATTGAGATGGGAAAAGTATACGGACTCAAGCCTTGGTCTTTGTTTTGGGAAATCATTTTTCCTGGCGCATTGCCCTCAATTTTGATTGGCGTACGTTACGCTTTGGGAGTTATGTGGTTGACTCTGATTGTTGCTGAGACAATTTCTTATGACTCTGGGATCGGTTATATGGCAATGAATGCTCGTGAATTTATGCAAACAGATGTAGTCGTCTTGAGCATTCTACTCTATGCATTGTTAGGAAAGTTAGCAGATGTATTTGCAAAATTTTTAGAAAAGAAATTGCTTTCTTGGCATCCTAGTTACCAAAATCTCTAACCCAAAGTTGATAGGAGTTTTTTATGATTAAATCCAAGCGCGTAGGAGTCGATTTAAAAGTAATCGGTCTAAGTAAAACCTTTGGGAATATTCGTGTATTGCAAAACTTGGATTTAGAAATAGCTAAAGGGGAATTTGTAGCGATTGTTGGGCGTAGTGGCTGTGGAAAAACTACCCTATTAAAGCTATTAGCAGGATTGGAACCCCCAAGTGACGGCAGTATATTACTTGATGGCAAGCAATTGCGTAAGCTCAATCCAGAAACACGAGTGATGTTTCAGGATGCTCGTCTTTTAATGTGGAAGCGAGTGATAGAAAATGTAGGCTTGGGATTAAAGGAACACTGGCGACAAAAGGCACATTGGGCTTTAGAACAAGTCGGACTTGGAGAACGTGCTTTTGAATGGCCGAGTGTGCTTTCAGGAGGACAACGCCAACGGGTAGCACTGGCAAGAGCATTGGTGAGTGAACCACGTTTACTCTTACTAGATGAGCCTTTGGGAGCGTTGGATGCCCTAACTCGGATTGAGATGCAGCGTCTGATAGAAGACATCTGGCAACAACAGCAGTTTACTGCATTATTAATTACTCATGATGTAGAAGAGGCAGTTACTTTAGCTGATAGAATTATTCTCATAGAACGAGGTGAAGTGGCTATGAATTTATCTGTGCCCCTGGCTCGTCCTCGTCAGCGAAGTGATGCTATATTTGCAACATTAGTCGATAAAATCTTGGAGCGGGTGTTAAGTACAAAACCCAGTTCCGAAAAATCGACAAAAGGGGAATCTACCATAGCACCAATTGCTACCTACAACATACTCCCCTAAAAATGAAATGAATACTGACGAATCGAATAACAAGGGAAACATCATCTGTGGTCGATGTGCCTACGATGCAAATCCTCGTGGGGCTACACATTGTCAAAAGTGTGGTACGCCCCTTGTTATAGCTTCTGTACCTAACAGCGATCCCAGCCCTGCCTCTGATTCTACACTGCTCGTAGGTGGGATTAGTGTAGTAGCCACAGTGTTATTTTTTGCTATCGGAGGTTATTTTTTCTGGCAGCAAGTCCGAGTAGCTTCAACCCCAAGCAATCTCAACAATTCTGCCGATAACATTTCCTCGGATATCCGACTCTATAATTCTATGAAGGAAGTTCCGAAGGTGCCCGAAGGAACATTCAATTACGGTGGTGCTGTCGTCTTCGCACCTCTGAGGAACAGTTTACATAAGGCTATCAATCAAGTTTACCCAAAGTTTGGGTTGCGGTTCACCGAACCTAAGTACAACAACCCTGGTCAAAATACTGGGATCACTATGTTGCTTGATGGCGAACTCAGCTTTGCCCAGTCTTCTAAGCCATTAGAGGATACTCATTACAGCAAGGCAAAAGAACGTGGTTTTTCCCTACAGCAGGTGGCAATAGGTATCGACGGCTTCCTGTTGTTTACCCATCCAGATGTGTCTATCCCTGGACTTGCTGTTGAGCAAGTTAAAGATATTTTTAAAGGAAAAATCACCAATTGGAACCAGGTGGGAGGACCGGACTTAGCAATCACAGCTTTTGCTTTCAACCCGAAGTTTGGTTCCTCACTCAACATTCTTCTTGGTCCAGAATTGGATCAACTCAGTCCTAAAGTACAGTTTATGCGCGATTACACTGATGGTGTTCGTAAAGTTTCCTCAATTCGAGGTGCGCTCGGCATTGGCTCTACTGGAGCAATTCTCGGTCAAAAGTCAATCCGCCCTCTTGCGATCGCTCATGGCAACTCTAAGAGTTACGTGCCACCCTTTACAGATGATGGCAAGCAGGTTAACGCTACAGCTTTGCGGGATGGCACATACCCCCTGACTAGGCGTCTGTTTATAGTCATTCGCCGAGACGGTACTATCGATGAGGCTGCCGGAGTAGCATATACTAATTTGTTGCTGTCTCAAGAAGGACAGCAGTATATTGAGAAGGCTGGTTTCGTTCCTATTCGTAATTAGTATAGGAATCCGGTTTGGTTTATGTTAGCTTGCGTGGCAAAGCCATAGGAACTCGTCTCGCTAGGAAACGCTTAACGCTTAACAGTGAACAATTGATAACTGATAACTAATAATTGGTAACTGATAACTGATGAGTTAATTGTCTATCGGCATGACATCATGAAAGCGGGAGTAGTCAATGCTGCGCTTGCCATCCCGTGTCTTCGATAAAATATCGACAAACCGCATATTCCAAAGAATTTGCTTTGGAATATACGAGTGACGGGCATGGATAGTTTGGGATACAGTTTCATCAAGCCCAGTGAAGGTGACTATCACTTCCATCTCATCCTCAACCATCTCCTCTGTTGAGACTCCGTACAAAGGACTGCTCTCGTCTATTGGGTGCATGATTGTCCAAGTCAGGGCAAAAAGTGGAGAATGACTGCGAAGCAAATGCACATCATAAAATCGACGCATCAGATCTCCTTCTTTGGTGATTTGGGTGCGTACCAAGCTGACTCTGACTTGTGCTTCTAAAATCCAGTTTTGACGTTCATTGGCAACCCGCAACATGAGAGTTGGTATACCGTTATACGGGGTAATTATCGCTACATGGCTAAACAAGACTCGCGCTGTGGGAAGAGAAAAGCGAGCAAACATTAACCCAGTTGCCATCGCCAACCCCATCAGCCCTAACAGTGATTCGATAGTCACTAAGATGTTAGCATAAAGTGTTTTGGGATACATTGCGCCATAGCCGATAGATGCCATAGTCTGGACACTGAAAAAAAAGACATCCAGGAAATTACCCGGACGCGCATTTTCAATACCATTGCCTCCTGCAAGATATGCCAAGGCAAACAAAGCGTTAGCGAGTATATACCCAAAACTGATAAGTCCTAGAGTTTTATACCAGCAAAGAGTGAGTAGCACATGATATGGATCCCGCCAATGGTTGTTGGATGCACCTATACGCACTACGTTGTAGCTGCCCTCCCGGTTAATCTTCCGAGTTTTTGGGATTTTTCCACGGGTCTTTTTCATCGACGACTGAGTTATGGTAGTTGGAAGTAAGGATGTTTATTACTTATTATCTAATTAAATACCAGCGAAATCTTCTAGAGGAGCGATCGCATATATTCCCTTGTCATCGCTTCTCTAGACCAAAAGCCAGCAAATCTCTGTCAATAAACAATTGCGACTTATTTAAATCAGTCGCTCACCTGTTTCAATTGCACCTAAAGCTTTCAAAGAAGATTTCTCTGCATCTGTTAAACCAGTAATACCTGTAATTTCCATGCGCTCATAAAGTCGGTCAGACTTCAGTTGGCGTAGTCGGCTACACTTGTGTACATCCCACAACTGAATATTTTCATCTTCACTACCACTAGCAAGTAAGCGACCAATCCCCTCCGGGGACGCTGCGCTAACAGAACTAAACGCCACCGAACGAATTGCTCCTGTATGTCCACGAGTGAGCGGGTCTAAACAAATACCTGTGCTAACTTGCCATAACTTTACAGTTCCATCACCACTACCAGTAGCAAGGGTTTTCCCATCCGGACTAAATGCTACTGAGTAAACTTGCTGAGTGTGCCCTTCTAAAGTTTTTTGGCACTCACCTGTACTGATCTTCCACAGCTTAGCAGTTTGGTCTTCGCTACCACTTGCCAGAAACTCTCCATCAGGACTAAATGCGACCGACCAAACTAAGTTTTTATGATCTGCCAAAGTTGCAATGCATTTCCCTGTGGGAACATCCCAAAGTTTAACAGTATTGTCAGCACTGCCGCTAGCAAGGAGAGTACCTTGAGGACTGAAAGCAACTGTCCACACCCAATGACTATGTCCTTGCAATATTTTGAGACATTCACCTGTGCAAGTATCCCAGATCCTCACAGTTTGATCTTCGCTACTGCTAGCAAGAGTTTTTCCATCTGGACTGAAAACCACTGTCCACACCCAGTTCGTGTGTCCTGTAAGAGTGTTTAAGCACTTGCTCTGACTTACATCTTGAACATCCCAAAGCTTGATATTATTATCACCACCGGCGCTCGCAAGAATTTGTCCATTTGGATTAAAGGCAACCGAACGAACGTGTCCTTGATGTTTCCCCACAAAGTGGGATTTTCCTGTACGTAATTCCCACAGGATTATTGTGTAGTCATCAAGACCACTCGCTAGAACTTGGTTGTCTGGACTAAATGCGACTGAATAGACACCACGGGTATAACCTTGCAATACATTGAGAGAGTTGCCTGTTGCTACATCCCAAAGCCTTGCTGTTTGATCATCACTGCTGCTGATGAGTGTGCGCCCATCGGGACTAAAGGCGATCGACCATACTTGGCTACTATGCCCTCGTAAGGTTCTCAGACATTTACTTGTCTCAATATCCCATAACTTGATTGTTCGGTCTTCGCCACAGCTGGCAATGATTTTCCCATCTGGACTAAAGCGGACAGAGTATACTGTTTTGCTATGCCCATTTAAGGATTTCTTACACTTTCCTGTGATAATGTCCCAAAGTTTGATAGTTTGGTCTTCGCTGCTACTTGCTAGTATTTGCCCATTTGGACTAAAACTCACAGAGTAAACTTCGCTACTATGTCCTTTTAGGGTTTTTAAACATTCACCCGTATTAATATCCCAGAGCTTGATTGTACCATCAGCGCTGCTACTAGCAAGGATGTCATATTGAACAGGATTGAAGGTGACGGACCAAACCCAATCCGTGTGACCATAGAGGATTTTTAAGCACTGTCTAGTGCTCACATCCCACAATCTAATGGTTTGATCTTCACTAGCGCTTGCCAAGATAGTGCCTTGAGGATTAAAGGCAACAGAATATACTTTATTAGTATGTTCTGTCAATGTATGAAGACACTCGCCTGTGTCTACATTCCATAATTTAATAGCGTAATCTGCACCACCGCTGGCTAGAATTTGGTTATCTGGACTAAAGGCAAATGACCAGACCCAAGCAGTGTGACCCTTATAAATACGGAGTTGTTTGGTATCTGAAGTTCGCCACAGACGCACTTCTCCATTAATTGCACCTGTGGCAAAAAACTCTCCATTTGTGCTAAATCTGACTGATACCAGACTTGACAATGTTTCAGTAAATACCGAACTCGTTAGATCAGCATTTGTAAAGCTAGTATCCTGTAAATTGACATCTTTAAAATATGTCTGACTGATACTCAGATTGGAAAAATCACGCCCACTCAAATCAATTCTTGATTGATCAATCTGAAGTTGACGCAGCAGATTGATCAAGTTTCCAGCAGCATATCCCCTCTGTAAAGGAGATTGCTGTTGTAAGTGGGCTAGCATCCGACGTAACTTGGATTCTAGTTCTTTGCCAAAAGCACTCAGTAGCTTTTTTGTAACTGGTTCAAGAATTAATCGCTCTTGTGTTTTGCGAATATAGTCAAGCGATCGCGCTTTCATCAGTGGATAATTGTCAATAACTCCTAGACAATTTCCTAGACGCATTTCTTGATATGCCTTTTCAATCAATTGCTCTGTGATATATTCCATCACAACAGACTGCTGGCGAAACCTGCCGGAACCTGCTTCTTTTTCAATGAGAGAGCGCCGTAATAGAGACTCTACAGCTTCTAATATACTGATTGCTGGCTGCTGTGTTGTGATTAAGTCATCTTTGAGTTCTTTAAGAGAAACATATTCACGATGAATTGCTAGCCAGTACATCAGTTGTTTTTCCAACTCCGACAGGCGATTAAATTGTTGGTCTAAAAGAGAGCGAATATCTCCATAAACTGCTGTTTCCTGCTGAATTTGGTTTAAAAATTCAGTAATGTTATTGCTAAATAAGTTATAGATGGTGGTAGCGACAATTTTTAACGCTAAGGGGTTGCCAGAATATCGCTCCACTAATTCCCTTAACTGATTATCTGGACAGGAAAACCCCTTATCTTTCAGCATTGCCTTAGCTTCTTCTAGGTTTAGTCCCAAAAGGTGCAACACTTTTACTGGTAGGTTTTTTCCTTCTAGCAGTGCAACTTGCTTGGGCTTTTCCCGGCTTATGAGCAGTAAACAACTCTTATGTCCCGCTTCTGCCACTTTTTTAAACAAGTAGCCGTATTTCTCATACGTAGGTTGGTATTCTCCGGCTCTTTCGTAAGTACTGCCTGCGCTGCTACGCAGCACTGCTTCTACTTTATCTAAAACCACTAAACAACGATGTTTCCGCAAAACCTCAATCAGCCGTAGTATCTTGCTGTTATCGTTATCTGGTATGTCAGGTTCACTACCTTTAGGTAAAAATCGTAGCAGCTGTGTGAGAAGCTCACCTACAGCTGGAGTATTGTTTAGCGATCGCCAAATGAGATAATCAAAATTTTTCTGCACTTTTTTGGCAACTTGTGCTGCGAATACAGTTTTGCCAATGCCTCCTATTCCTAACACCGCTACTAGCCGACAGCGAACAGAACTATCACCCACAATCCACTGTTCTAACTCTGAAATTTCCTTGTCTCGACCCCAAAAACCATCTACATCAACTGCTTCTCCCCAATCTTCTTGGGGTATTCTGTCAATTGTTTTACTTGCTTGATATTGTGCTAAGAGCTTTTGTTTGAGGTTATTGAGTTTTTTGTTGCCACTGCCTTCTATTCCTAATTTACGGTAGTTTTCTCCTAATCTTTTTCTGACTGCTGCTTGAGAAATCTCCAACTTGGAAGCTATCTGCGCACCTGAGAAGTCATTCAATGCCAAGAGCAGGGCATCTAGCTCTGTCTTAGTTACACCAGAGTTAGTTGCGAACTCTATGATGAAATTTTCTGGAAGCTGAGACATATGGGCAGCATCCTCCATTTTACCCTTACTCCATACAACATATTAGTATGTGAGATAATTTTTTATAGCATGGCTGAATAATTCAGAAAAGAGTATATGGTATGTTGGGACTGCATCACTCTGTTTCATGAACTTTTTTTCATTTTCCACTCTCTTTTTTTCTCACATACAGTGATAATAACGATGTCGCAATAAAACTCACTTATTCTATAGCTATACGCGACATATCAAAGAATGTTGTTTTTTAGAAGACTAATAAAGCAGATTTTACGATATAGACTGATTTTTCATCATAAATAAGATGGTTTTACCCATAAAATCAGATAATTTTATAGAAAAACGTAACTTTTCTTGTTTTATCGCATTTATCTCCTAAGCAGTTTTTTGTATCAAAGGTAACTAAAATAATTATATACGTGTGAGAACAGTATAGTCAAATAGTATACGATACTTCATAAAAGCCTCTACATGGAGCAGAATATTTTTTTAAAACTTGCTCATGAGAAAAAAAATGTTTATACTTATATGTAACTTAGATATATGTGAGGTAAGCAGTAACAGTCTTGTTTCTTTTGAATCTAAATAATTTACGGCTTTCCATCACAAGATAATTGCAGTCGAGATTAACGGTCAACCTCACGGAGCAACTGATATGACCTTCTCACGCTCACGATTTCCTGAGTTTTTCAGCGGTTTTAGTGGCATCAAAATGCAGTTAAAAATTGGAGATTCGCCTTTGGAAGCCTTGCCAATGGTCACACTACAAGAACAAGGAAAGCAAGATAATTTTTTGGAGCAACCCTGCTTGATTGAATTGCACCCAGTTTTTTCTCACATGAGCTTTCTACTGATTGAGGCATTGTCTGCGACTCAACATGGTGAGTTCATCACCCGTAGTAAAAAAGGTAATTACGAAACTATTGTTGAACTTGGTGGACACATAAGTCACCGCTACCATCTTGATCACAAGGAACTGCAAGAAATCCAACAGATGTACGAACACATTCTAGAAAATTGGATTGCATGGAGGTTATCTCATAAAAAAACCTAAAAAGCTGCATCCAATTTCTACAGCTACTTGAGAGTTCAGAAAATATACAAGAGCTGAGGCGGACTTAATAGTACAACAAAATATCTACAAATTATGAGACATTTGGCTTTCGAGAAACGAGAAGTTTACAAGCCGGAGATGTGATAAAAGCACATCCCGGCTTTTTGCTTAAATCCAATTTACATGGAGAACAGGAACTATGAAACCAAATCAGAATAGTCGCCTATTTACATTGGCTGCTTATTTTCTCAAATTTTTTGTACTAGGACTCTTCGGCTTTGCGATCGCCTATATTGTGTTAATGACTTTTGGCGCAGCAAAGATTGCTTTCATGCTGTCGTCGCTATTTGTGAGCTTAGTTTGGCGATTGGGACTTATCCTATTTTGCGTGATAGCAATAACAGTCATTTTTGATTCCTTCCGTTAAGCTAATTTAGTACTTACTCAGCCCAGCTTAAAGTATCACCAATTCCCACTGTACCACCATTGATAACCTGCGCCAAAACACCCGTCTGTGTGTGTTGAAAATTCTTTTGTAGCAAACTTAACAAGGAGATATCACGTTCTCCTGTTTCTGGATTCACTTCTATATTTAAGCAGCGATTAATCCTGGCTGTAATAGCAATTCGTGCTGTACCAAGCTGCATTTCTTTGCCTACCCAGTCAAATTCTCCCCAAGCGGGTACAGCATCTAAAACAATATTAGGACGAAACCGACGAACATCTACTTGTTGTCCTGCTATCTCACTCAAATGGTTGAGAGTTGCTTGACTGACAAGAGAAATATGCAGGGCTTCCCTGTCAGGGTATCGAGTTTTGCCAAACTCTCCCACAACTTGCAAGGGTGCGCGGTTTGGATGTCTCGCAGCTTGATTAGGGGAAATTCCTGCAAGGTATCCTGTGAAGAAGGTTGCAATGCTGTCGCGTCCACTTGTGCTAGTCGTATCAGCAACTAATAACTCCACACCCTTGCGCTTCACTGTAAAGGTGCTAGTAGCTGCTTCATAATCACAATCTAACGCTGCTAGTCCTCCCCAGTCATTTTGCATGGCGAAGTTGTGCTTCTTCATCCAAGGTACTTTTGTTGAGTCGGGATATTGTGCGTCTTCTTTGAACATTAAGCCGAAAGAGCGATCGCCCGGAATACCATGTCCAACTTGCAACTCAACGCAAGCACATTTCTGGGCGCTCAAACCTTTAAATGGATAGATAAATAACTCTTGGACACAAATCTTAGTCATTGGAAATTAGTTGTTAATTATTTGGCTTGTAATGAGCGTTTCAGCGCTCATTACGAACCCTTCGACTACGGTCAGGGTAAACCCTTTATTCATTTTGACTAATCTTTTACAGAACCCATCGATTTTTGTGCAACTGACTGCTTTTTAGGACGACTATTTCCTCCACCCATGATGCTGCGGAAATACAAACCTCCAACTGTTCCTAAAAACAGGACATATCCCACAGCTTGCACAACATAAAGATATTGCCTGTAACCAAATAAGGCTTGAAAAATAACGCCAGGGAACTTTTCATCAGGCAAGATGTTGGAAGTATTCCAAACCATTGGACCTAAGATACAAGAGTGAATTCTTGTGAACCGTTCGTAATAAAAACAAAGACCTTCCGAGGCGCGATTACTAAGAGCAAGGGTTGCAAAAGCTTCGTCAAACTTCTGCAAAGAAGTCACCACTAACCCCGCCACAATTAACACCAAGAAAATACCCATGACTTGGAAAAATTGGCGGATATTAATTTTAACACCCCATTTAAATAAAAGCACACCAATTCCCGCTGCGACTGCAATACCAGCAAGAGCGCCAAAAGCAGGAAAAAGCCCTTGTTGAAGGTTAGCAGCAACGAACAAAACCGTTTCAAAACCTTCCCGTACAACGGCAATAAATACTAAACTGAAAACACCCCAACCAGCAACCTTATTCTGCTTTAAAGCATCTGTTACTGCTCCTTCAACTTGAGCCTTCATAAATCTGGCTTGTTTGGTCATCCAGATTAGCATCCAGCTGAGCATAACGATCGCCAACAGACTGAACACACCTTCCATCATTGGCTCAACCACGGTTGAGTATTGAGGATTAATTGCACTGAGTGCTTGAACCACCCAAGTGAAAAGAAAACCTATGAGTGCGCTGACAATAATGCCAACGCCGACACCAGCATAAACCCAAGGGTTCAGACGAGATTGCTTAGCTTTTTTTAGCAAAGCTAGTACAATGCCAACTACGAGAGCAGCTTCTACTCCTTCTCGGAGTGTAATCACAAAAGTGGGTAAGGCAGCACTAAAGTTCATTATTTGTCCTTTTTCTTTTGTTCTGGGTGCGAATGAGGCAGTGCACCTTTGCGACTTTAAGCGTTGAGTGCACCCGCCGTTCATGAGTGGTTTTATTTCACTCATGACTAATGACTAAATAACCAATAACTATTTAGTGAAATCGCGTAACATCTTTTTCACTTACAAACAATTCAAAATACTATAGCTATGTAGATGTGCTGGAACTATCTATGATTTTTTGGGAATTTTCCTCAATAGTTTTCACTAGCTTGGTAACATCTTCAGGGGTTTTGACTGGTTTAGCGGGTGCAATAGCAGAGGGCCAAACTTTTATCAGTTCAGCGATACTGGCTTCAATTCCTTTAGATTCTTGGGGATAGTCTTTAGCCACTTTGCTAGAAATCCCTTTATATAAGTCATCAGCGTAGTTGACAAAGCCACGGGAATCTTGATACTCAATTTCTGCAGAAATTTTTCCATTTGCAATTGCCGCAGTGTACTCTGAGTTGGCTGCATCTAGCAATCCGTTAATGACTTGTAGCACGAATCTGGGTTGCGATCGCTGATCTGCTGGTAAAGCATTTACAGCACCATCAACTGCTTGCATCGAAGAGGTAAAATCAGTTTTGATCTTGGGACTTTTGGGATTGGATTTAACAAAATCTTGCAAACTAACCAAAGATGTCTTAAACTCTTTGACTTTGCGCTCATTTAATTGGTCTTCTACATCAACATAAATCTCTTCAACTGGATGACCAATGTGAGGTTCTGCTTTTTTCGGTTGATTTTGATCCAACAGTTCTTTTGCTACCAAAAGGTGTCCTTTCATCAGTCCTAGTTTGGTCATGTAGTCTACGTCTTTTGGTTCCCCAGTTAGAACGACTTCCTGAGTCGTAACCTGCTCCTTAATCTTGTCGAATTGCTCTTGAGTAATTACCTTTTTAGAAACTAAGTCCTCAGGACTACCATAGGGACGACTTGCCTGAATTTTATTTGATAATGCTGGAACACCAAGCTGTCCCTCAAACTTATCCAATTCCGACAAGATCGCATTGTTGATGTTGATTTTCTTTTTACTACTGTGTCCGCTATGACTAACTGCTTCAGTAGCAGCCTGGGGACTGGAGTTAGCCGCTGGTGTTGTTGAATTTTCTGCGGTTTGTGTACCGTTACAGGAAGTCAAAGCGAAGATGATTGCGCTAGCAATAGTTAGGCAGATGTAACGAAATCTTATCATTTGTGCTCCTCAAAGTAGTTAAAAGGTAATCATTGAAACATTTTTTTGCTATTTTCACGGGAAAAAGACTTTTACCTTTCACCGTTAAAAAGATACAAAAAGCTTTGCAATATTGCATTTTCGCCTATCCAACAGCAAAGCTGAGCGCAAGGCACATACTGCGCTTTGCCTGACATAACGTGCTGCTTTTTGCATACTTTTTGTACGAGTGTCAATCTCTGAATTTGACAGTGGATCTTAGATTTTGCTATGATACTTTCCCACAAATGATATCATTTTTCAACTACTTGCTAATTTTTTGATTATGATTTAATATAAATTCTTAGTATGTTTGAATGTGTAAAAAGTACGGTATGAGCAACCACTCTTCAATTGCCCATACCGCGCTTACAGACACAGACGCTGATTTTATACTACAAAGACGGGTGGGAGAATTATCACTCTTATTGCGTTAGCGAAGCTCACCGAAGGTATCGCACATCCAATCTCTAACTCTTTCTCAGCTAGAAGCACTTGGCGAAGCTTTGTTAGATTTTACGGCGATGGAGGATTTGCTCAACTGGTTGCAAGCAAATCAAAGCGAGTAGCAGCTTACCATACAGGCTTCCCCACATCTTGAATCACAAAGAATGTTGTCAGGAAACATTTTTCCAAGCGAGGGTATTAAGCTCAGTATATATATAGCTCTCAAACCGCAAGCTGGAACAATGAAAATTTGGACGCCCAATCAATCACTGCAAAACGGACGCTTCATCATTCAAAAAGTCCTTGGTAGCGGTGGCTTTGGTATTACCTATAGCATCCTCGAACAGCGTACAGGTAAATTATTTGTCCTGAAAACCCTCAACCACCTTCAGCAAATAAGAAAAGACTTCTCGGAACGACAGGTAAAATTTGTCCAAGAGATGACGCGGTTAGCACGATGCGCTCACCCCCATATTGTGAAATTTGAGGATGTCATCCAAGAAGATGGACTGTGGGGGATGCTGATGGAATATATTGATGGCGTGGATTTAAAGACTTATGTTGATGAGGGTGGGCAATTGTCAGAGGATGAAGCTTTACTTTACATTAACCAAATTGGGCAAGCTTTAGAATGTGTCCATCAACAAGGATTCTTACATCGGGATATCAAGCCTCATAATATTCTCTTACGCCGTGGCAAACAAGAAGCAGTATTGATTGATTTTGGTCTTGCTCGTCAGTTTAGCACTGGTGAAAAATCCATCAGCATGACGAGTGATGGAACTGAAGGTTATGCACCCATTGAACAGTACAGAAGAAAGGGCAATTTTGGTGCTTATACTGATGTTTATGGTTTAGCCGCAACGCGGTTCATCCAAACACAGTTTACCGTTTTCGTCAACGCTTCCCATTACTTCTTGTGCTTTCATTTTTCCTCCCAAAGTCTGTCAGCTTATCTTCTTATAATATTTTGCACCAATCCCAACAATTAAAAGTAACCGGAAAAATACAACAGATGCCCGACTTCGTAAGAGTTGTCGGGGTCTTGTTTTTCACGAATGATTTAGGATTGCTATAAAATGTAATAACCATCAGACTATATTCCAACAACGAGGTTAGCGGTAATGTTGAAGTCAGTTGAAGGAGTTTATAAAAACGGTACGATTGAGTTATCTGAAGTACCATCCGATGTAGTAGAAAGCCGCGTCATTGTTACTTTTTTAGAAGCAAAGCCAGTTCAATTTACTCCACAAATGATGTACTTTGGTATGTTGGCTGGTTCAAATCAACAATCAAGCGAGGAAGATTTCAAAATAGCAGAATTTCATGGTGATTTTGGCGATGAATTAAACTGGTCTTAGATAAAAGTGAAGTATGTTATCGATACTCATGCTCTCATTTGGTTTCTAGAAGGTAATCCCCGCTTGGGAAGTAACGCGAAAACAATTCTTTCCAACCCTGAGAGCCAATTAATTATACCTGCTACAGCTTTAGCTGAGGCTGTTTGGATTGTGGAACGTGGACGAACATCGATTTCTTCAGCAACTGCTTTACTCTCAGCAGTCAATGCGGACAGTCGTATCGTAGTATATCCATTAGGTACAAATGTCATTCAACAAACTATCGGTTTAGCTGCGATCGCAGAAATGCACGACCGACAAATTGTTGCAACTGCGATAGTTTTGGTCAATCAAGGAGAAACAGTTGTTTTGTTAACCTGTGACCAAAATATTACCGCATCAGGATTGGTAACTATTATTTGGTAACTTCAAATTTAGTGATGATAATATCAAAGATATATCAAATAGATATAAAAATATAATATGCCTGCCAAAGTCACCCTCACAATTACTGAAGGCAAATCACCAGGAAGACAATATACCTTCGACTCCCGCACAACTTGTATCATTGGTAGAGCAAAAGACTGCAACCCGCAACTACCAGATGATGATGATCATCTTACCATTTCCCGCTATCACTGCTTATTAGATATCAACCCGCCAAATATTCGCGTGCGGGATTTTGGTAGTAGAAATGGAACTTATGTAAACGGTAAAAAAATTGGACAACGCCAATCCAAGCAAACTCCAGAAGAAGCCGCGAAGTTGGAATTGACAGAGTATGATTTGCAAGATGGAGATGAAATTAAACTGGGTAATACAGTATTTGTCGTTGGAATTGAAGTTGAATTACAATCACTTAATATTCCTGATTTCGTCCCTGGTACAGCTAACATCCATAATGTCAATCAACGCCCAACACAAGCACCATTTTTCTTGGAATTGATTAAACGCTTGTTGGGTTTAGCAGAAAAAGGCGACGAAAATCTCATAGCAATTCGCGGTTATAGCATTATCAAACTATTAGGAAAAGGCGGTTGTGGCGAAGTTTATTTAGCACAGCATAATCAAACAAAAAACTTTGTTGCCCTGAAAGTCATGCTACCAGCTGTTGCTGCAAATGACTGGGCTGTACAAATGTTTATGCGGGAGACAGAAAATACGAAAGCGTTGCGACATCCTCATGTGGTTAAATTGCTTGATTATGGTTACTCGGAGAGCATTTTCTTTTTCACAATGGAGTATTGTGAAGGTGGTACTGTTGCTGACTTAATGGAGCGACAGGGAGGAAAGTTATCAATAGATATTGCTGTCCCAATTACTCTCCAAGTTTTAGACGGTTTAGAATATACCCACAACGCAGAAATTCCTAATGTCAAATTAGGTAATGGTGGATTTGGTAAAGGTAGGGGTTTGGTTCACCGCGATCTCAAACCAAGTAATATTTTCCTGGGCAATGTTGATGGTAAACTAACAGTAAAAATCGGAGACTACGGTTTATCAAAGGCGTTTGATTTAGCAGGTTTAAGTGGTCAAACTTTTACAGGTTTTAGAGCGGGTACTCCCGTTTTGATATGTCGCCAACAACTCTTAAATTATAAGCGTGTTAAACCAGAAGTCGATGTGTGGGCTGCTGCGGGTTGTCTCTACTATATGCTGACTGGATTTTATCCTCGTAATTTCACTGACAGAGACGTCTGGAAAGCCGTATTGGAAGATGACTCTGTACCTATCCGCCAGCGTGATGCAAGTATACCTCGACGACTGGCGGAGGTGATTGATTTAGCTTTGGTGGAGAAGCCAGAGATTTACTTTAAGAGTGCGACTCAGTTTAAGCAGGCGTTGTTGGATGTGTTGTGATATAAACCACTGTTAACTGTTGACTGATTACTGTTCACTGTTAACTGTTCACTGTTGTCGCCTAGCTTTGAAATTAATAATTTGCTCCAAGCGAGATAAAGCACTCACCGCTGACTCCTGCACATAAGAATCAGCAGACTCATCATTAGTCAACGGTTTGAGGACTTCTCTTGCTCGTTCATCTCCCGATGCTGCAAGTGCGTTGACGACTGACACCGCCACCGCTACATTATCTGTGGTTTTCAGCGCCTCAACCAAGATATCAAAAGCAGGGGAACCAACTTCACCCAACGCCATCACAGCTGCAATATGAACCACTGGATTGGAGTCATTGATGGCAGTTTGTAATCCTTGCAAACCTTCAGCTGGAAAAGGAACATCTGGATAGTTTACCGCAATTTGTGCCAGCGCCTTCGCACAGCTACCCCGGACAGTCACATTGTCGCTGTTAAGTAATGATTCTACCAAAGGTGGCACACTATCTACGCCAATCATACCTAAAGCTTTGACTGCTGCTCGACGAAAGACGACGTCTTCATCATTGAGAACACTCATCAAACGAGGAATCGTATTTTGATCACGGTTTTCTGCCAACTGTGACATTGCCCGTTCCCGTAGATTGGGATTTGGGTGTTTGAGTTGTTCAAATAGCGAATCTACTGTCATGGGTTTATTACTTTGCTGGATGCAGGAGTGTGAGTTGCTTTGGCTCGAATCAACCAGTTTTGGTCATTTGCTGCAATTGTGTGAGCACTAGTATCGCCAAGTTTCTCCAGAGCCATTAATGCAGCATATTTCAAATCCCAGATTTTAGTTTCCAGAACGGCTACCAGAGCAGGAATCGCACTCGTATCGCCCAATTCACCTAGAGCGATCGCCGCCCCCGCCCGAGATTTCTGAAACTGAGGTTCGCGATTGTTCAAACCTTCAACAAGCAAATCGTAACCTGGAGCATACTTGAGCCAACCCAAGAGTTTCATCACATGGTAGTGTGCTCCATAGTCATTGTGAGCTTCAGCGGCATAGGTTGCCATCAGGGCTTCACCTGCACTCTCACGATACTCTTCTAATATAGTCTGTGTCGCCAGATAACAACGCCCAAAATCGGTATCATAAAGTTCTCTAATCACAAATTCCAGTGTTGGAGTCTGATCGTAGCCATGTACCAACTTCAAATCTCTTGGATGGTCAAAAATGACTTGCTCTAGTGATGGTTGAATATCTGTAAAGGCGATCGCTCCTGCTGGAATACCAGCTTCTGCCAACAAGCGAATCCCCCGCAGACGAAACACAAGTGATACCGGACACTGAGCAATCTGAGGAATAGCAGCGTAATACCGAGAATCGATCAAATCTTGGATGCACAACCGACGTGCATACACATTCGGGTGTTCAAGTAAGGCAAGCACCTTCTCAATTGGGGAGTAGTCTCCAGTGAAGCGACAAACGGCAGAGATGGCTGCACTTGCTGTGGGTTTGTCGGTAGCATCCACAAATTTACGGATACGCTCCGCTGCTGGCGGATAATCTAACTTTGCCAGGGTATGGATAATCACCCGATAGGTTTGTCCTGGCTTTTCGAGTAATTGAGCAATTTCTTCGAGGATATCTGAGTCTTGGGTGCCTATTTCACCAATCGCCCATACCGCATTTTCCACAAGATAGGAGTCTTCATCTGCCAAGCAGCCGCTAATGGCTGGCAGTGCTTGCAATGAGCGCAACTTTCCCAGCGACTCCACTGACTTGCGTCGCACGATGCGGTTATCTAAGGACGGATCCGTGTTTTGCACTGCCCGAATCAGCGCGTTGATAGAGCGCTCTGTCGCGAAGTTTACCAACTCTGAGGCAGCCACGTAGCGAGAGTCATCTTCCGCTAACTGGTCTAAAGGCGTATCCAAGAGAGTAATAGCTTGTTCTTCGGTGAATCCAAAAAGATTGGAAAAGCGCTTATCCATAAGTTACCTGTTAACAGTTAATAGTTAACAGTTAACAGTTATCAATTTGAAGAAGAATTCAGTATTCAGAAGAAAGAAATTAAAATTTAGTTTTCCGGCTTCCGGCTTCCTACTTCCGAACTTCTGACTTGGTGACTTGGTGACTCCTTCACTGATAACTGATGACTGATAACTGATTAAAAACATGAACCTGGGGATTCTCAAACCAATACTTAACCTTTCTGGGCAAAGCACTAGATTAAGAATCCCCAGGACTGACGAACCTAAGTCCAATCAGCTATGAGAGATTATGAACCTATGAGAGGGAGTTGATCAGATAGTCGATAAGAGCGTTGTACTCAACTAGAGCTTGAGCAGACATATCGCGAGGAGCGCAACCACGATTACGAGCAAATCTGAGTGCTTCAACGTAAGGAGCGGTGGGCAGTTCTAACGCGCGATAAACTTCACGACCACCAGCAATACCCCACTCATCCAATGGGCCAGTACCACCAACTACTAAGGAGTATTGGATAAGGCGCATGTAGTGCTTGATGTCACGCAGACACTTATCTTTCTTGACTTGAGTGCTGTTAGCTTCACCATCATTGTTCAGGTAAGGATACTTTTTGATAGCAGCATCGTAAGCTTCCTTAGCTACGCTGTCCACGTTATTCAGCTTTTCAGCAGCTTCTAAACGGGCAGCAGAACGCTGGATACTACCTTGAAAAGATTCTAGGTCAGAGGTGCTGGGGAAACGACCAGCCGCATCAGCAGCAGCGATGACTGTAGTCACAACTGATTTCATGTTTTGCTATCTCCAGAAATAGATATTTAAGCGTTTATTTCAATTCAATTCGTCAATTGCTTTGGCTATTGCTTAGCTCAGAGCAGAAACAACGCGATCGAAGTAGCTAGCTGCTTCAGCTGTCAAAGCAGAGCAGTCACCTTGCTGAGAACCCATTTTGCGGAATCTCTTACCACCATTAGCTTCTGTATTGGTGTCGTTGATGTGAGCCAGTGAGCTAGCCTTCATGATTTGAAGAGCTCTGACTGTGGAGGTGGTGGGTACACCAAGAGCAGCATAGGTTTCTTTCAAACCGTTGAGGCAGCGGTCATCAAGAACGGAAGCATCACCAGCCAATAAAGCGTAGGTGATATAACGCAGGACGATTTCACCATCACGCAGACAAGCAGCCATGCGGCGGTTGGGATAGCAGTTACCACCAGCTTGGATCAAGCCTTGGTTTTCGCAGATCATCCCAGCGATAGCATCAGAAACGATACAGCTAGCGTTGCTGGCGATCGCGTTTACAGCATCAAGACGCTTGTTACCTTCGCTAACAAAACTGCGGAGTTTACTAATTTCTTCTCCACTTAAGATGCCAGTTTTAGCGTCTGCTGTAACTACGGCTTTGGAAAATGCGTCGAGTACCATTGAACTCTCCCTATCTTCTAAGTTCTTATCTTGTATTGGACAAGACATCTTTGAAGATAAAAGAAGAGGTATGCTAGTGTCTCACTTCTGAGAAACAAAGTAATAATCTGTAACAATTGCTATATTTTTTAAGCCAAGGAAAGTTAGCTCTTAACCCTTTAACAGTTACAAAAACTAGCAGTGTAAGGGCAATGCCTAGTACAGCACGGCGTAAGTTAACCAGGTATTACTGTGGGAGAATGAGTAATTAGATTAAAAGTAGTTTTTGCTGAGAAGCGGAGAATTAGGATGTGGCAGGATTAGCTCCAAAACAATTAAACTTAAGCGATGGCGATCGCTCAGAACTGCAAGAGTTGGTAAACCGACACAATACAGGGCAACAAATAGTACTACGTGCAAAAATAATTCTTCTAGCGTCAGAGGGGAAAAATAATGGCGAAATTGCTCGAACATTAAATATAAGTCTGGATATGGCTCGTTTATGGCGAAACCGATGGTTTAAAACTAGCGATAAAAAGTTGCCTACTTTTGAGAGACTACGAGATTCGGAGCGTATTGGGGCACCAGTAAAATTTAGTATGGAGCAAGTAATCAAACTGTTTGCCCTTGCATGTTCAAAACCCGAAGACTACGGACGACCAATAAGTCATTGGACACCAAGAGAACTAGCAGACGAAATTATAAAGCAAGGGATTATTGAAAGCATATCTGTCCGCCATGTTGGAAGATTACTAGAAGAGGCAGAACTTAAACCCCACCAGAGTAGTTACTGGTTAACCCCCCCCTAAGGACGAAGAATTTGACGTAAAAGTTGAAGATATTACTGGTTTATACATAAGTGCGATTGAACGTTATCAAAACGCAGAGCGTACAATATCAATTGATGAAATGACGGGTATTCAAGCTACAGAGCGTCTAGAAAAAGATTTACCGATGCGACCTGGTAAAGTTGAAAGAAGGGAGTTTGAGTATATTCGTCACGGTACACAGAGTTTAATTGCTAATTTTGATGTCGCTACTGGTAAGATTATCGAGCCTACTTGTGGAGATTCTCGAACAGAAGTTGATTTTGTTCTCAATATTCGTCGAATCATTGAAAGTGAACCCAATGCTAAAAAATGGCATCTAATCATGGATTGTCTGAATACGCATCAGTCTGAATCGCTGGTTCGTTTGGTTGCAGAAAAAGAAGGTTTGAATATCGATCTGGGTATTAAAGGAAAAAGGGGAATACTCAAATCCATGAAATCCCGTGCTGCTTTTTTAAGTGACAAAACACATCGAATTGTTTTCCATTACACCCCTAAACACTCTTCTTGGCTCAACCAGATTGAAATTTGGTTCAGTATTTTGGTTCGTAAGTTACTTCAGCGTGCTAGCTTCAAGAGTCAGGATGACCTAAAAACCCGAATTCTTGAATTTATCGACTACTTTAATAAAACAATGGCTAAACCTTTTCAGTGGACATATAAGGGTAAAGTGTTAGCTGTCTAATACTTGGTTTATTTACGCCGTGCTGTACTAGAGCGATCGCGCCTAACAGTGTGGGGCAGATCAAATTTATGGGCGGGGTGAGTCGGACGCCTAGTCCTGTTGTCGGCTTTGTTTTTGTTATGGACTTTTGACTCAAAGCCAATGAGCGTCTAACCTACTCTATCTGGGCGATCAGGTGCTTAATCACATTCTCTTTAATCATTAATTGCCGCAGGACTTCCAACAGCAGCCCCTGAGCCTGCTCCTCATTCAGTCCTTTGACCTGTCGCTCATATGTTTTCAGGCTAAATTCTTGTTCTAAGCTAAGTTCTATCGGAAGTTCCATGATAATTGCCTCAAATGGTGTGAATTTAGTGAGATGTGAAATAACCAATAAAATTCAGACTTCAATTATCACTGTATTAAATACAACCTTTCACTACACTTTTTTATAAGTATTTAGATCTTTATCCTGTTGTTAACTAATATAACAAAAAATTGACAATAGAACCAACCTGAATATGATACTCCGGTAGGAACTCCGGTAGGAAAAAAGATCAACCGATGGGATGAAGATTTGATCGTATAAACTACCTCGGCTTGTGAAGAGTGTAGGTAGTTCACTCCACATATTGTTCTTGGCAAATTATCTAAAGTTTAGTTAACTTTTTTAAAGTTGGTGTCATCAAAAATGAAAGCTTTAATGCAGATATCGACTCCTATATCGACTCGGCGGAGTATGATGTCAGCTTTGGCGATTTCATTGTCCCCTGCTATCGCGGTTTTTCTACCCAACTCGGTCAGAAAACAGTTGGTTTTACCCGCATGTTTCGTCTGTATCGGGGCTATGCCAAAGTGCGATAAGCCAGAGGCTTTAGCTTGTGCGTATCGCTGCCAGTTATCCGGACAATCGCAACGACAAACGAATAAGAGAAACAAGGACTGCAGCACTGCCTGACTGGCTGGGCAACCTAATAAGTACCACTACTAGTTCCAGGAGAAAAACTAATGAACCAAGAGGACATCTGTGTAGAGCCAGAGTTAACTCGTATTTATCGCTCCACACTTTTCCTAGGGCAGCCTGTTTTACAGTACTGTGTAGTAGCCAAAATGGGTGAGCATTACCGAGTTATATCAGACTGGAAATACGAAGATCAAGACGACAAACAGACTCCTTTAAGACCACTCGATCTATTAAAACCCCAGCATTTAGGACGATACCTTATATACCTATCTAGGTTAGATGCTATGGCAGATATATTACCAGAACACCGTCAAGAACTGGTTAAAGGTAAGTGGTTTACATTTGAAGATAGCTAATGAATAACCCCAGGACAACTCTGGGGTTTAATACCAGACCGAACACATTTTAATCGTTGATGTAGCTTGTAAAATTGCTGGAAATCACATAATTATTGACTATTTTAGACTAACTATAAGGTTTTTTTTTGGAATTCCGTTTAAAGTAATAACTAAAATACTCTCGATATAATCCACAGCTAATACTTGCTTGTTCTCCTAAAAGCTTTACCAATCCCAAACTTTTTAACTGAAACCCTATCTCTTGTTTTAACGGAATCGGCGCAGTCGCCATTATGACTTGTTGAAAAGCATCTGCTAAGTCAGTATATTGTTGGAGATACCACAATTGTTCTTGTAAATGATTCCTGAAAATACCGTTATCATTTATGGCATTTTGCAGTAAACTTTCTAATGAAATATCATCATTTACAGTATGATACAACGCCAGCCGCACTAAGTAAGGAAATCCTTCCGTGAGTTCCATTAATTGTTCCAGTACAGAAGATGTCATCTGGAGTCCGTGACGCTGTACTAACTTTTCTACCTGGAATCTTGTAAAAGGAGGTAAATCAATTGCTAATCCTATATTAAAGGGAGATTTATTAATGTCCAAGGCAATATAAATATCGGTAGATTGAACAATGATAAACCGAATTTTTTGCCACATCGAAATATCTCTCGTTTCCTGATGCCATGAGCGTAATAGTGCGAGAAAATCACGAGCTAGTTTCGGATATTCAAACAACTTATTCACTTCATCTAATGCCAAGATAACGGGACTAGAGATTTGCTGTAATAGATATTCTTGAAAATAAATAGTGCAGTTCATCAAAGTACCTATTTCCTCATCCCAGTAATCCTCCAGCTTTGATTCTAGTTTCAATTGATGAGTAACATTGGCACAGAACCAGCGCATAAATTTTTCTAATGAGGTGAAAACTTCTGTTTCAGCGTAATTTAAACTTAACCGTACTGTATAATAATTATGAGAGTTGCAATAAGCGAGAATTCTTGTCATTAGGGAAGTTTTCCCCATCTTTTGAGGTGCTTTGATGCGAATCAATGCACGAGGTTGGAGAATTTCTTGATAACAGATTTTTTCTAAATCCCGCTCAATATACAAAGTAGAAGAAAGAGGAACTTGTCCTTCTGGAGATTCTAAAGCTATCTTTCGTTGCGTCTGTGCAGGCTCGGATGTTATCTGCAAAGATAAAGTTTCCAGTCGTTGCTCTAGAACAGCACGACAATTCGTTCTATTTATTTTTTCCCCAACAATATCTGAAATGAGTTGCCATAATTTAGGGGCAACTATTTGTTTAATATAGGTTTCTGAGTAGTTGTTTTCTGTCGCGATTTGTGGATAGGTTTTTTTTGTTTCAGATATCGATTCGGACAAAATAGTTTTTTGGATAAACGAGAGCGATTTTCCTGTTTTGTCAAGAATCATCCCTTCTATTGATTCGAGAATTTTTTCTGTGATCATTATCTATTTTTACAGGTAACATATATTTAAAGCTCCATTTCCTTTTAGCCATTGTTTTTGTTGAGCGGTTAAACCAACAACATCATTAAAAAGCGCTCCTTTGACACGAGAACCATAAAAATCAACTCCTTCAAGGTAGGCGTTTTTAAAATTCGCGTGTCTTAAATCTGTATTTCTCAGATTTGCCCTCTTTAGCACTGCACCTTCTAGGTTGGCATTAAATAAGGAAGCTTGTTCTAAATTGGATCCACTCAAATCTGTGTTTAACAAACTGGCTAATTCCAAAGAAACTTCCACTAATATTGCATTAGTTAAATCAGCATGACTCAAATCTGCACCAATTAAATCAGCTTTAGTCAAGTCAGCTTCATTCAAAATTGTTTCTTGTAATTGCGCTTTCTCCAAGTCAACCCGCCGCAAGCAAGCCGCACGCAAAATAGCACCTTCACAGTTAGATTCCCTGAGAATGGCATCATCAAGATTTGCGTCAGTCAAATCAGTTTCTTTGAGAATTGCTTTGAAAAGATTCGCCCTAGTTAAATCAGCGTGAGTTAAAACTGCTCCTTGCAAATCAACCTCTGTTAAATTTGTCTCTATTAATTTAACAAACTTTAGGTTGGCATGATTTAATCGAGCGCTACTTAAGTTAGCTCCGCTTAAAGTCGCCTCATTGAGATTTGCCCATAACAGAGAAGCATGAAATAGATTTACCCAACTCAAATTAGCTTGATTCAAATTAGCTCGATTCAAGTCTGCCCAAACCAATTTACTTCCACTCAAGTTTACCTTACTGAGATCAGCACCATTGAAATTGGCATGACTAAAATCTGTACCACTAAGATCTACACCGCTCAAGGAAGCTTCACTGAAGCTCAGGTTCTGGAATTCTCTTTCCATTGCTGCATAGTCTTGAGGAATGTCATTTGGGTTCACATTCTTTCCTGATTTTTGATTTTTCATTTTCAATAGATTCAGGGGAGTCCCGTTTGGATATTCAGTTTTTGCCACTAGGAGATCTGTATGAAATCAGACTTCTCTTTTTTTCATTCGTAGTCTTGCTAGTCTAGAGCGCAGTTATTAAGAGGTCTGTTTGTTGATAATGATAATCTGCTGTTAAGTAGATGGGTCAAAATATAGCAGGGAGCAGGGAGCAGGCTTGAAAATCCCGTGGTTTCCGTGTTTTCTCATTAGTTGATGTCCTAATCTACCTGGCAACTGCTATAAATATAAGATCGCTTGTCATTGCGATGCAAGTGAAGGCTGAGCAAAGACTGACCCCAGCTTCACTTGGATCCGTATGCTCTCGCTTGTCCGCTACATTAACGCTACAGACATCTTATATTTACAGCAGTTTTCATTTAAATGAACCACACCGTTTGTAAGGGTGCAATGCCTTGCCTCCCTTGGACTGTGGTTTATTTACCTGAAAATGGCTGTAATTGCAATTACTTACTTATTGGTTTAACTCTAACACAGGTTTAAACGGCTTAAATGTCTTGATGTCCACGCAGGCAGTTCTATCTAGCTTGGTTCTGAGTTCAGTGGTCAAGGTGACTAGCGTTTCGACAAGAGTTTCACGGTCGGTTAGGCAGCCTTTAATTGCCATCAGTTCTCCCAGAATCCACTCATAGAGCTGTCTGTCTGCACTGTTCATGAGTACAATCAGTTCGTTCTTAGTTGTTATGATTTGGTTGATATGAGTGTTATCGATTTCCTGGCTAATATTCTGGATCATCACAGAGATTTCATTTTGTATTTTTTGGTCATAAATATTCTCAATTTGCTGACTGATGTAGTATTTCAAATCAGTATTATTATTGACAAGCTTTTGGGAAATAACTCTGTTGAATGTCTCTTGATCGCCTATTGTGTTGATCATCTCATCCACGTGCTGTGTAACCAGATCTATAAATGTCCGATTCCAATCGTTACGCAGGTTCTCAATCTTGTTATTAATTTCAGGACTGTTGGCAACTAAGTTGACAATCTCGTTGTTCACTTCAGTGTTGTTTACACGATGCTGTAAGCGTCGGTCAATGTACTGGTTTAACTCCTCATTGTTATTGACAATGTTGTGGGTAATCAATGGGATGTGATGTTGGAGCTTTTGGTCATAAATGTTGTCAATTTGCTGACTAATGTAGTGGTTCAAATCAGTATTATTATTGACAAGCTTTTGGGAAATAACTCTGTTGAATGTCTCTTGATCGCCTATTGTGTTGATCAGCTCATCCACGTGCTGTGTAACCAGATCTATAAATGTCCGATTCCAATCGTTACGCAGGTTCTCAATCTTGTTATTAATTTCAGGACTGTTGGCAACTAAGTTGACAATCTCGTTGTTCACTTCAGTGTTGTTTACACGATGCTGTAAGCGTCGGTCAATGTACTGGTTTAACTCCTCATTGTTATTGACAATGTTGTGGGTAATCAATGGGATGTGATGTTGGAGCTTTTGGTCATAAATGTTGTCAATTTGCTGACTAATGTAGTGGTTCAAATCAGTATTATTATTGACAAGCTTTTGGGAAATAACTCTGTTGAATGTCTCTTGATCGCCTATTGTGTTGATCATCTCATCCACGTGCTGTGTAACCAGATCTATAAATGTCCGATTCCAATCGTTACGCAGGCTCTCAATCTTTTTGTTAATTTCAGGACTGTTGGCAACCAGGTTTACAATCTTGTTGTTAATTTCAGGACTGTTGTTTACACTATCCTGTAAGCGTCGGTCAATATACTGCTTTAATTCCTCATTGTTATTGACAATGTTGTGAGCAATCAATGGAATGTGATGTTGGATCTTCTGCTCATAGGTGTTGTCGATTTGTTGGCTGATGTATTGGTTAAATTCAGCATTATTATTGATAAGCTTCTGAGTAATAAGTCTGTTGAATGTCTCTCGGCTACCTATTGTGTTCATTCTCTCATCCACATGCTGTGTAACCAAAGTAATGAATGTCCGATTCCAATCGTTACGCAGGCTCTCAATCTTTTTGTTAATTTCAGGACTGTTGGCAACCAGGTTTACAATCTTGTTGTTAATTTCAGGACTGTTGTTTACACTATCCTGTAAGCGTCGGTCAATATACTGCTTTAATTCCTCATTGTTATTGACAATGTTGTGAGCAATCAATGGAATGTGATGTTGGATCTTCTGCTCATAGGTGTTGTCGATTTGTTGGCTGATGTATTGGTTAAATTCAGCATTATTATTGATAAGCTTCTGAGTAATAAGTCTGTTGAATGTCTCTCGGCTACCTATTGTGTTCATTCTCTCATCCACATGCTGTGTAACCAAAGTAATGAATGTCCGATTCCAATCGTTACGCAGGCTCTCAATCTTTTTGTTAATTTCAGGACTGTTGGCAACCAGGTTTACAATCTTGTTGTTAATTTCAGGACTGTTGTTTACACTATCCTGTAAGCGTCGGTCAATGTACTGCTTTAATTCCTCATTGTTATTGACAATGTTGCGGGCAATCAATGGAATGTGATTTTGGCTCTTTTGCTCATAGATGTTGTCGATTTGCTGGTTGATGTAGCGGTTCAAATCAGCATCATTATTGACAAGCTTTTGGGAAATAATTCTGTTGAATGTCTCTCGGCTACTTATTGTGTTGACCAGTTCATCGGCATGCTCTGTAGCCAGACTCATAAAAACCAGATTCCAATCGTTACGCAGGCTCTCTATCTTTTTGTTAATTTCCGGACTGTTGTTTAGACTATGCTGTAAGCGTCGGTCAATGTACTGCTTTAATTCCTCATTGTTATTGACAATGTTGTGAGCAATCAATGGAATGTGATTTTGGATCTTCTGCTCATAGGTGTTGTCGATTTGCTGGTTGATGTAGCGGTTCAAATCAGCATCATTATTGGTAAGCTTTTGGGCAATAATTCTGTTAAATGCCTCTCGGCTACTTATTGTGTTGACCAGTTCATCGGCGTGCTGTGCAGCCAGACTCATAAAAGCCAAATTCCAATCGTTACGCAGGCTCTCAATCTTTTTGTTAATTTCAGGACTGTTGGCAACCAAGTTCACAATTTCGTTGTTAATTTCAGTTGTTCTGCGTCGCCGTCTGTTAAGTAACCACCAAAGTAATATTAGTAAAGGAATTCCTGCTAACAAGAGAAGCCACCACCAGGGAAATCCTTGCCCGGTTGCCTCACTAGCTGTAGGTACAAGCGCAACATTAGCAGTAGATGCAGGGTTGGGAGAAGAACCAGTGGCTACTACTGATGTTCCTGAACCAGAACCACTGGTTGCTGAACCGGAACCACTGATTGCTGCACTAGAACCACTCGTTATAGATTGGCGCACTGCTTCAGCTTCCTGCTGTTTGGCAGCTGCTAAAATTTCTTGTCCCGGTGCTGAAGTTGCAAAGCCCAGAAAAGCTAGGGTTGCTGGAGTAGCAGTTTCCTTTCGATAAACATACCCCCGAGGTTGGGAATAGGGATAACGGGGATCAGTAGGCATGGTTTTGTGCATGGGCAAAACCCGGACATTCGGCAAATTCAGTACTTGATCTGCGATCGCATAACTAATTCCATCCTTACCCAGTGCCTGCACAATCGTTGCAGTGTCGTCTTGGGACAGCCTGGTTGTGTTAGCTCCATTTTTAAACGGGGCTTTTTTGAAAATAGCGTAAGTGCTCAGCGAACGCCGCGTGTCGCTATACTCGGGATGGTCAATAAATCGAATCTTACCAGGAGTGCCTCCTACCTGTGACCAGTTTGTGATCTCCCCTCGAAACATCTTGGCGAACTGCTCGAAGGTGAGGTTTTTCTTAAATGGATCGTCAGAACCTACGATAATCGCGATCTTCTCCCGACTAACAGGAGTGGCAACAAGTCCCTGACCCTTCTCCTTATCCGTGAGTGGGCGTCCAATGGCTGCCATATTGATGTCACCTCGCAGCAGTGCTGCTAATGCTCCATCTGTTCCACCCGATGCCAGCTCAACTTTGGTGCCCGGAAACTTCTGTTCAAACCGTTTTCTCAACGCTTGATTAATTACTGTCATGCTGCTCGAACCGTCCACTTTCACCGTTGTCCCACTCGGTAGTGAATTGGGAAGCGGGAAAGAGGGGCTTGGACTGTTAGATTGAGCAACAACAGGAGCGAGCAGAATCGATGGCAAAGATGCCACTAGCGAGTGAGTAGCTGTCAGGCCTAGCACTGCCATCACAATCTGCGCAAATTTTTTCCTAAAGGATTTTTTAGAGCGAAACATTTATATTGACCTCAATAACAGTTAGCAGTTTTACGCAGGGACGAAAGCAAATACTGTTTTCATGCTTGGGAACAGTATGATGTTTCATTAGTTTCATTTTTTTTAATTTTCCTTATTTTAGTAAAAGACGGGCAAAATGCCCGTCCCACAATCAAATCATGTAATTCTGGTTATTAACCTCCTAAATACTAATGTGGTTGCACGGGTGACAATTTGATGTAGTTATTCAGGGTGGCAATTACATTGGCTTGCTCATCCAGACCGCAGTTATGAACAAGTCTGTTTGTTGATGATGACAATCTGCTCTTATTGCTTAGGTTGTAGCAAGGCAGGTTTGAACGGCTTGACGCTCTTGATGTCTACGCAGGCGGTTCCATCCAGCTTGGTTCTGAGTTCAGCGCTAAAGGTGACTAGCATCTCGACAAGAACCTCACGGTCGGTTAAGCAGCCTTTGATTGCCATGAGTTCTCCCAGAGTCCACTCATAGAGTTGTCTGTCTGAATTGTTCATCAGCACAGTCAATTCGTTCTTGGTTGTGATGATTTGATTGACAAGATCATCCACCTTGATGTTGATGATATTTGCGATCCGGGTATTGAATGTGTCTGTGTCGCCTATGATGTTGATCACTTGGTCAACGTACTGTCTCACCAGATTTATGAATGTCTGACTCCACTCGTTGCGGACGTTGTCAATCTTGATGTCAATATCTCTGTAGACGTTGTTAATCTTGTTGTTGATTTCTGGACTGTTGACAACGAAGTTGACAATCTCATTATTTATTTCAATGTTGTTGGTTACATTTTGCTGTAAGCGTCGGTCGATGTACTGATTTAAGCCCTCATTATTATTGACAATCTTCTGAGTAATTAGATGCAAGTTATTTTGTACCTTTTGCTCATAAGTGTTGTCGATTTGTCGGCTGATATACTGGTTGAGTTCAATATTATCATTGACAAGGTTTTGAGTAATCAGTCTGTTGAATGTATCTGTACCGCCGATGATGTTGCTCAGTTCATTGACGTGCTGTGTAGCCAGATTGATGAATGTCCGATTCCACTCGTTGCGTAGGTTTGAAATCTTGTTGTTAATTTCTGGACTATTACTAACGAAGTTGACAATCTCGTTGTTCACTTCAGTGTTGTTGTTTACAGTGTGCTGTAAGCGTCGGTCGATGTACTGATTTAAGCCCTCATTATTATTGACAATCTTCTGAGTAATCAGATGCAAGTTATTTTGTACCTTTTGCTCATAAGTATTGTCGATTTGCTGGCTTACGTACTGGTCAATATCAGCATTATGATTAACAAGCTTCTGGGTAATGACTCTGCTGAATGTATCTGTACCACCGATGATGTTGCTCAGTTCATCAACGTGCCGTGTAGCCAGATTGATGAATGTCTGATTCCACTCGTTGCGCAGGTTTGAAATCTTGTTGTCAATTTCAGTACTGTTGGCAACCAAGTTGACAATCTGATTGTTCACGTCAGTGTTGTTGGTGACACTGTGCTGTAAGCGTCGGTCGAAGTACTGGTTTAACTGCTCATTGTTATTCACAATGTTGCGAGTAATCGCAGAGATGTTATTTTGTACTTTTTGCTCAAAAGTGTTGTCAATTTGCTGGCTGACGTACTGGTCAATGTCAGTATTATTATTGACAATTTTCTGAATAATCAGTCTGTTGAATGTATCTGTACCACCGACGATGTTGCTCAGTTCATCCACATGCTGTGTAGCCAGATTGATGAATGTCTGATTCCACTCGTTGCGCAGGTTTGAAATCTTGTTGTTAATTTCAGTACTGTTGGCAACCAAGTTGACAATCTGGTTGTTCACGTCAGTGTTGTTGGTGACACTGTGCTGTAAGCGCTGGTCGAAGTACTGGTTTAATTGCTCATTGTTATTCACAATGTTGCGAGTTATCGCAGGGATGTGATTTCGTATCTTTTGCTCATAGGTGTTGTCAATTTGCTGGCTGACGTACTGGTCAAGGTCAGTATTGTTGTTGACAATATTTTGAGTAATTAGGTTGATGTTATTGCGTACCTTTTGCTCAAAGGTTTGGTCGATTTGCCCATCAACATGGCGATCTATGTATTGGTTGAGTTGCTGCTGATTTACAAGGTTGTTAATAATTAATTCGACATTGTTACGTATCTTTTGCTCGAAGGTTTGGTCAATTTGCCCATTAACATGTTGGTCGATGTGCTGGTTAAGTTCCTGCTTACGTAAGACACTGTTAACAATTAATCCGATATTACTACGTATCTTTTGCTCAAAGATTTGGTCGATTTGCTGATTAACATGCCGATCAATGTACTGGTTGAGTTCCTGTTTATTGAGAATATTGTTGACAATTAATCCGATATTGCTGCGTATCTTTTGCTCAAAGTTTTGGTCAAAGTACTGGCTGATCTGCTGGTTAATTCTCTGAGATATCTCAACGTTAATCCTTTGTTGCAGAAGCCTATCTATGTAACCAGACCAGTCTTGCAAGTGCTGAGTGACACTAAACTCCATCTGCTCTACATAGGCATCCATCGTGTACCTGACTTTCTCTACTTCTATAGCCAGGTTCTTGAAGTGTTTCTCATAATTCTTCAAGAGCCAATGTTCGAGCTGATCCCAATACTTAGCTTCTAGCTCAGCATCATTTTCATTTATCACCTTGAAAGATGCACTAATCTGCTGCAAGCGTTCTTCTAACTTCTGCTTGTACTCGGCTTCGTTAATCTGTATGGTGAACTTGTTAACACCCACTGGTTCACGACTGACAGATCCACCTGTGGCTTGAATATTTGTCACAGTCTCGCTTGAGCTGTTCGCACCCACTGGTTCACGACTGACAGGTCCACCTGTGCTTTGAATATTTGTCACAGTCTTCGTTGTAGTGGTTTGTCCTTGACTTGTGACAGTCTTGGTTGTGCTTGTTGTGTTTGTCTTTTGCTTTTTCTTCTCAGCCAGTTCAGCTGCACTCACTGGTTCTATTGCCAGAATAATTTGTCCTTCGTTATCTTCCTTATAGGTGTCAACAAATAAACCTGTAATGGTTGTTTTTTCTTTGACCTCTAAAATGACTTCATCTTTGAGACCATTCAAGGAAGACCAACTTTCTTCAACTTCAATGCCAGTTAGTTTTGTAATAAACTTTCCGCCTTTGACCCAAAGTAAAGCCCAAGGTTCTATGTTAAACTTCTTGCTATCTGACCAATAGCTAGCACTGCCTTCACGGATTTTGATGCGATAGTTTCCGGGATTTAACTCAACGAAGTTACCTTCCGACTGCTTCAAACTCGACAGGTAGTTTTCATCTAGAACATAACTATTGCGTTTGCTATCTACTGTTAAAGTTTGAGGATTGAAGAAAGCCTTATTACTGGTTATTAAAAGGCTAATTGATCCACTATTGTCATTGTTGCTAACATCAAAAAACAAGGCATGAAGAACTGCTTTTTGTTTTACTTCTAATTTCAAACTATCATTATAACCATTTAAGGTTGTCCAAGTTGCGCCAACCTCAAACCCTGTATTTTGATTGATAAATGTACTACCATCAGCCCCATATATCCAGAGTAGAACAAAAGGTTCTCCTTCTTTTTTTGCTTTGGCATATCTGTAGTGACCGCTAGTAATTCTGATATCAAAAGTCCCTTTTTGAAAAGTAAATGAAGTTGCAACATTTTGTTGCAGATTGTTCATTTGATCAGGGTTGATAACATAACAATTGTTTTTGGTATCGATTGTTAAAACGCTCATACCTTCCTCGTTGATAGCTTTAATTTCTTGAGAAACTTTTGTCTTTTCAGATTTTTCCTCTGAGTTGACTTCTGAAGCGGTTTGGGTCGTTAATACCGTCGCTGGTAAGTTGACTTCTGAGGTGCTTTGGGTTGTTACTACCCTTGCTGGTGAGTTAACTTCTGAAGTGGTTTTCGTCGTTACTACCGTTGCTGGTTCATAAAGAGTGATGCCTGCCCAACGACAGATAGGATCGGTTGTGGCAACTAAAGTTCCTTTACCTGTGGTAGTGTCGATACGGATTAACTGACCGTCTTTACCTAACTTAAAGAAGTTGCCAGTCACGCCATAGAGAACATCACCAACAAATTCCATGCTGGCAAGAGCAGCAAAGCCAATGTCCCCGATAGTTTTGACTTCACCTGTATCGAGGTTGCAGCTTGCTAATAACTTCTTCTTGTTGTAACCAATCAAGGTAATATAAGCTTTGCCATCAGCATCAAAGGCAACTTCGCCACAGTTGTAGTCTTTACCTGCTACCGCAAATACTAATGTACCTTTACCTGTTTCGAGATTAATAGCAATCAGCTGTTTAGCAGTTGTGGCGTAGAGGGTTTGACGCTGGCGATTATATGCTAAGCCAGCACAGGCAAAGCCAATATCACCAACTACAGTGGCATCACCTGAATTTAGGTCAATTTTAACCAGTCGAGTCTTGTCGCCATCTCGAGTAAGTCCATATAGTTGAGAACCGACAAAAGCAATGTCAGAAACCTCTGTGACTATCTCGCCAATAAAAGTAGCTTTACCTCTGGCTAAATCCAGAGTGTAAAGTTTGCTTAATCGATTGGAGACACAATCTTGAATGTAAACTGCGCCGGGTTTGAGTTTAATAGTTTTAGCTGTGCGACTCCCACAGATAACTTTTTCTAAGACTTCACTAAAACCATTGATAGCGTCTTTATCCGTAAAAGATTGTCCACCTGTTGAGGTTGCAAGTCTGGCGTATTCGGTTTTGATACTTTCTTGATGCTTGCTCTTTGAAGTTCCAAAATAGGTGTGAACAGTCACTCCTGCTGCTTGGGCTTTTTGAATAGCTAAATCAGCAGCTTTAATATCCTCTCGATCTGTTTTATCTCCGCCCCCTTCGAGCGCTTCATCGCCGAGATAAAAGATCGCGCGTGTTGCATCTGAGCGCCAGTCAAAATAATCTGAGATATCTTCAATGGCGCGAGCTGCATCTTCTTGAGCTCCTGCGTCTGCAACTTGTCCTTTTTTTCGACCCCTGAGCTTGGATTCTGACACCTTGCACTTTTGAGTCAGATAGGCTCTGATAGTTTGATCAAAGCTTGTACCTTTCCAAGTACCTTCTATGCCTAACCAAACAACCCTTAAGTCTGAAGGACAACTGGATTTGGCTTTGGCGATCGCAGCAGCAGCAGCATTACTCAAACCCTGTGCTTCGTCTTTCATCGATGGACTCGTATCGATAACAATGACTAAATCAACAGGAGGTATAGAGTTTGCTTGTTTACTCATGCTTTTTTCTTTTTTTCCCTTTTGGTTGAATTGGAAACCGAATAATTTCATACAGATCCCGTTTGAACTTCATAGGCAGATTTAGTTTGGTAACCCAAGGCAAATCTTTTGGCAGGAGTATTACAGAGGAGTTAGCACGGAAATTGCGAACTCCTCCAAACTCTGTCAATGCACATTGTTACGTAAGCGCAAAGCGTACGCAAAATTATTCATATATGCAAACTGCCGTCTGCCGTCTACACTTTAAGCCTGTTCAAACTCCCCTGCGCCAAGGCGCAGGAAAATTTATATGTTTGGGATACTTAGATTGAATTTTTATTGAAACAGTGTTAATTCCTACCATTTTGGCTTGACAGCAGTTTTATCATAAATGAACCAACAATGCCTTGGCTCGCTAGGACTGTGGTTTACTTACGTGAAAATAGCTACAGAACTATCTCAAATATTTTTGAGCATTAAATGATTAGAAGACTTTACATCTTTTATTAGGTTACTTGCTTTGTTGGAATACAAAAATATATAAATTTCATATTTTTTTATTTCTTGATAGATATTCACATATATCTTACTACACAATTTGGCTTATTTTTCAACATACTTGGTATTGATTTTTACTAAGAAAAAAGATAGAAATTTTAAATAGTAATCATAAGATATGTGCTATTGTCAATTCATAAAATTCACATATTTGTGAACAAAAAATAAGATTTTGCTAAGCGAGACTTTATCCAAAATTATAATTTTTCCGATTTTATCTAAAAAAATACAATGCCTACGCCAGCGGTACTAGCTTTGTCCAAGTGTTGTAGAACGGTAAATAATAGACAAGATTGCAAAAGTGAGATTTTTGATGGTTCTGTTAAGCGTTAAGCGTTCCCGACAACTGCCACGAAGTTTAATGAAATGGCTGCAAAGTCTGTTGGAAACGAAAATGGCTGAATCTCTTTAATCGACAGGATTACAAGCTGGTAAGGCATAATTATCTCTGGCATTGCGAAAATGAGCAAACGGACAGTTATTTGCTGTCCTTCCTTTATATAAATGCAAGCAAAATCAACTTATGCACCAGTAGATAGAGGGAAATTCTTGCGAAATCTGACTATTGCAGAACCGCACGGAAGTTGGCACTTTTTGCGCAATTCATATAATAGTTTATTTATAAAGTGCGTAATAGGTCGCTTCAATCAAATCTTTCAAGCTTTATGATAAAGAGTAGACTAGGGAACAAATATTTGAGTTTGGAGGCTTGGACTTATTGATGGACGCAATGGAGTTTTTTCAACAAAGTGCTGGTTCTTGGCGATCGCAACGCACAACCCATCACCTCGCCTTCAAACGATCTGAGGTTGGTGAGTCGCAAATCCAGGTAGATGCTCTGGCGGCGGACGATCCAGAAATCATTGCTTTATGTGAATTCCATCAGATTGATGCAAGTCTGGCTATTGGGGGTTGCAGCGTCAGATGGGGAGGCTCAATGGGCTGGGATCAAGAGGGCGAAAATCACGAGGGAAACACTGTATTCGCTTTGGTACCTGATACAGATAATCCTCGGCAAGGTCGATTACTGCGCGATAGAGGCTATGCTGAAATCGTGCCGGTTGTTGGTCAGTACCACATGGATGATGATGGTGGACTGGTTCTGATCACCGAATATGACACCATGAGTTCAATTGAGCGGTTCTGGTTTGCCAGTCCTGATTTGCGAATGCGTTGCAGTACAGTGAAACGCTTCGGCGGATTCAACACAGCATCATTCTGCACTGAAAGCCGCGTTGGGGCAGATTCATTGAGCCATCCAGAAGTTAATCAGGGGGATGCGATCGTATCGGATGTAACCCCGACTCAAGCTCAAGAAGTCCTTCAAGCCCGACAAGACACCTCCCCACAATATTTCTCTTTGTTAGGTTGGTGATTGATTGTCATAGCACTGACGCATACACCCGTGGAGTCGAGTATCTGCGGGTGGCACAAAGCTTTGTGCTAGATCCAGCGATGGTGGATGTGATGGAGAACCTACGCGATCGCATGACCATCTGTACTTGGATTGGCAAAAACATTGATGTGGTAAATGAATCTCTGCGAAACTGTCTAGAAGCTTGCCACGAATGTTTCTACCCTGAAGTACGTCGCGCTATGAGAATCTTTGCAGTTCCCCTAGCTCAATCATTTGGGCTAGATGGTTTATGTAACATTTCGACAATCCCAATCACAATCTTAATCGATGCAGGTCGAGTCGCTCCACAGAATTGGTTGAGTATTGTTGCTCATGAATATGCCCATGCTCATCTAGGTACTCCCGGTCATCATCAAGATTTTGCAGCGGTTCTGTTCCATCTCTGTCTCGGGCTAGGACTAGAAACACCTGGGGCGCAAATGGACGCGACAATCTTACGTAGCTGGCCCCCCTACCCTTCAATCCTAGACCCGTTGGCATTTTGGAGAGGAGAAACCCTTCACCACGGCGATTAAACTGAATTAATGGTGCCTGTAGAACTATCCCCAACTGTAACTGTCTTTAATTTTGAATTTTGAATTTTGAATTTTGAATTTTGAATTGTTATTGCCTTGGTGTCGCCTCGCCAAACTTAATTAAAAGAGCAATAGCCAGACTGACAACCAAGATGATCGTCATACTTAAAGCCGAACCAAATCCCCAATTTTGAGTAGATCCAAGAAACTGATTATAAACTAGCCGCGCTGCTGTCATACTAGAAGCACCGCCAAGTAATTCTGGATTGACAAAATCCCCAAATGCAGTGATAAATACCAAAAAAGAACCACTGGTAATTCCAGTGAGAGTTTGTGGAACCGTGACTTTCCAAAAAGTTTGTATAGGATTCGCGCCTAAATCAGCTGCTGCTTCTAGCAAACGCTTATCTAGTTTTTCTAGCGCTGCATATAAAATCAAAACTATATAAGGCAGCAAGCTGTAGCTCATGCCAATTAAGACGGCTGGACTGCTGTTAAGGACATCTAAAGTTGGTAAACTCAAACTGCTAAGAACACTGTTGAGTAATCCAGTCGGACGCAAAATTGTAATCCAAGCATAAGAGCGGAGTAAAGAGGAAGTCCACAAAGGCAAGACAAAGCCAATCAGAAGCAAATTTCGCCAACGCTCTTGTGCCATTTGAGCAATCCAATAAGCGACTGGGAAACCCAAGGTTAAACAAATGATTGTGGAGGTGAGTGCAAAAAAGAGCGATCGCCCCACAACTTGCAAATATAAAGGGTCAAATATCCGGATGTAATTATCCAATCCACTGGGATTGACTAAATCCCCAGGTCGAATATTTGGTACCAAACTCAACTCAAAAATGATCAGTGTTGGTAGCACCAGCAAAAGTAACAACCAAATTCCCGCTGGTGCAAGCAGTACCAAGGGTTGTAGCCAGCTTAGCCGTGGATGCTCCCATTTTGGCGCTTTGGCAATATCACTTGGGGAATGTAATTGAGGATGAGGAATTTGAGTAGACACAAGTTTCTAAAACTAATTTTTTCATGCAGTGTTTTGAAAATAAAAAGTCAGGGAAAGAAGATTTTTTTTGTGTGTTGCTGAACGCAGCGTTTTGAAAATAAGAAGTCAGGGAAAGAAGATTTTTTTGTATGTTGGTGAACGCAGTTTATAATGACTACTTAAAAATACAATATTTCAGATTCATAGTCTTCTGGAGTTGGCTCTATCTGCCAAACCAATCCTTCGCGAGACTCGCCCAAAGCGACTTCAATGTAAAGTCTCTCTTTAGGAGTTGTAGCTTTTACTTGATTACCATCGAATGGCTGTAAATCTTCAGTCAGGAGTTTCAATATAAATCCACTGGGAATCCGCTCGTCTCTATTTCCATTTCGCAGTTCAAAGCGCCATATATTATTTTCAATATTACCTTTAGGTTGTAACCGCAATTCGTATCCTTGTCCATCAATGGTTAATCTCCGTACCATTGTTGGCAATTCAGCTTCCTGTACTGAACCCCGTGATCCTTGAAAACTGGACTGTAACTCGATACTTCCCCAACCAAATTTTTGGGCAAAATCTGAGACACCACCTTGCACCCATTCACGAATCGACCACTGTGGTTGCATTCCTTGACGTTGTTCGTACAAACGTTGTCTCCAACCTCCATGTTCTAGGAGTGCTCCCCACGTTTGAAACGGTACTGCCAGGCGTGGTAGGATAAGCGCGGAATTTCCTAAACGTTTAAGCAAGTTTTCTGCTTGTGTGACAGATAAAGTTGGTAAGGGGGCAGTTTCTGTGCGAGTCACTTCTTCTGGACATATTTGACGCGCCATCCACAGGATATTTAGATTAGAAATCAAATTTTCTGCATCTAAACAGTAAGCGCGATCGCCCGCATCATAAGTTCCCATATTCTTAAGTTGCGCTTGGGTTGTATACCCCGAAACCCGAATACAGCCCTCTTCCAAATTGACTTGCACTGCTACATAATAATCAGCACTCCAGCTAGGAATGTCCACCCATTCTTGAGGAACACGCAATTCGTCCAAATCAACCGCCTCAGTCGGGATCAATACCATTCGTGACGTTCCAAAGGAAATACCTGTACCATTGACGACTTCCCAAATGCTTGGATTAGCCGCTGCTTTAGGAAAAGCAGTCGCATCAGGAGCGTATTCATCCCGTACCCAAGGTAAAAAAGTGTTTAAGCTTAAGCGGTTGAGATACGCAATCCAACGACGATTAGAACTAGAAAAAGCTTGGCTTTGTTCCCAAGCCTTTGTTTGCTCGGTTTCAGGAATTTCTAACCACAAATCTGTAGAGTTTGTCAGTGTTAGTGTGCTTTGGTTGAATGTCATGGTGATGTGCTCCTATTGTAGGGAGGGACGGCTATAGTGAACTTTTAACCATTCCTCTAAAGTTGTGCTGATATAGCTTAGTACCAGTGAGTCTAGAGAAATATGCAGCGATTCTTTAGTCCAAGTAGCAAGTTTGAGTAATAATGTGTCTTTAGACTTGCCGAGCCGACGAGAAACAGTGTACTGCTTCACTCCTAATTCTTGTGCAATCTGCTGTTGAGTCAACCCCTGGCTATAGTAAAGTTTTATGATGTTTTGCGCTTCTGGATCCAGTTCGTTCAAAGATGCGATTAAGACAGTACTGATTTGTGATTGCTTTGACTGTCGTTCAAGCAGTTCTTCTTGAGCAATCACTTCTGTCAGTAAGGATTCCTGCTGGAGTTGCGGTAAAAAATCTTGGAATTCCCCAGAATCGTCCTCCCCTTTCGGGGCATTCAGGGAATTCACATTTGGGTACAAGTAAGCGCGGATAGCTTTTGCACAAGCAAGTAGCCATTTTTCTATTGTTTCAATACTAGACTCTGCTCCTGGTTGTGAAAGTTGAGTCTGGCGTTGAAAGTTATAAAGTTGGGCGATCGCTTTCCATGTAGCATCATCTGGTCTTGTCAGTTTGCGAGTATTAGTTGGTTGCTGTGGAGCATATAGGGACTGGTAACATTTCCAAGCTAATACATAACGCTCTATTATGTCCGGATTCAGTGCAACATTTTGTAAAGATTCCACTAACCGCTTTTGAGTGATTTTGCGCAACAATCGCCAATCAGTACAAATATCAACTTCGTTCTGCTGGCGCAGCATTTCCTTGATCTCGCTGCTAAAAATCGCACTGGCGTAATTCTTGAGGTTAAAACCCATTTCGGGTTTAAAGCCTTTCAAAACTTTATCTGTGCGAGTTGCTACCATTTGGAAGCAGTCTGACAAAGTGTTTTGTCCAGGGGAAAAACTAGCAACTGTTTTGTGAGCTGCCCAATAGCATACTTCTTGTAAATAAGCTGACAGATGTCCTCTTCCCAGACTTTCAGGTTTTTCATGCCACAATTTATACCAAAAAGCAACCCAAAAATTATCAGAATTTTCTGGTTCTGATAGACGCGCCTGAGAGTTGAGCATATTTCGACGTAGTTTAGCATCGCTAGCCCAACCAATGACTCTGTCAGCGTCGAATTGTAAGAAAGTTGTAAATAGCTCAGTAATACCTTGACGGGGACGCATAAACTAAGCAACTCGTAAATGGTCTACTAAATAACTTAAAAAAGGATCATGACATAAATATATAGGCGCATGACAAATACACTTATGCAGTCCCTAAGGGTGCGACAACACTTACAGCCAGGTTTTGCCCTTAAGGTATCATACTTGAATCATTTTTGCATTTGAAAACGCTAAATGCTTTGCTGTGAAATAAAGCACCTTTCCCGCGCCACCCTTTAACTGTATTGGCAGGGGGCAGGAAGAGGGGAGGAGGGAGAAAGAATTAGAAACCCATGATTTGTATCAGGCGCGATCATGAAATGGCATTTATACAATAAAAATTTTCAGAATATGCCTACGGCGAACCTAGTGACTGATAACACCAGCTAGGACGACGCAAAAGATTAAAGGTATCAATGTAACGAATTTGGCTCTCTGGTGCTACTGTAGCAACAGCATCAGTTAATAAGCCAATGGGGTTATTGAGGTTCCACAACGGATGAACAATAATAACTGTTATCTCATCCATTGTAAAACCAGGCAGATCTCCGATATTTTGCGGAGAACAACTACTAAAAGATGCAGAAAAACTATCTCGAAGTTCAGTTGCTCTTTGTAGCCAGTTTTCTAAGTCTGGGGCAGAAAAATCGCCGTGCAAGCCGCAACCAAAATTCTTATCAGCTAATGCCCTAAGTAAAGAGAGACCACTACGCCAATCGAGCAAGCCGTGATAGTTTATATTGCGGTAGTGTCGTAAGCACTGATAACAGGAAGAATCACATTTATTGCGATGCTCCTGTGACATCATGGCAGAAACAAAAGTATTTTGTGCTTTGATGATTTTTTCTATGAGGATGTGTTGCCAATGTTCGGCAAGCCATAATGTAAAACCAGAACCATTGGGGAGGCGATCGCTAATTACAATTTCTCCTACTTTTTCACCAGTTTCTTCTAGTTCAACCTGCCGTAAACCACTCACATCTAATTCATCTGGATCAATATCTAATTCCTGTGCTGCGACAGCACGGATAATAAAAGCCGCAGAATAAAAAGCAGCTTTAATAGCAGAACCAGGTGCAATGGGATCGAGACATAATCCAGTGGGTACAGATGCGGGTTTGATGCGGAGAACGCCAGTTGTTTTCGGAGCAACAATAGCCAGTGCTTCAGATTCGGTCGGTTCTTGAAAATTTACCCCATTGGGTTGATTTTGAAATCGCTCATCAATCCATTGAAATTCTAAAAATTTTTCGCCGCCACGTCCAAAAGAAGCTTTACCTACTGCTCCTTTAAACAAATTCCCGCGATTATCATTTACACGGAATACTCTGCCAGTTTCAGAAAACTCTGCCTTGGTATTTGTACCCGGTATTGGGTCAATAACATTTTCTTGCTGTGACTCAGCAACACTACCCGCACCTGAGATTAATACATCGTGTTCTTCCTTAGCATCAGAACCTGGCTTCAGGGTGGTACGAAAAGCCAATGGTACAGCGTATTTAAAAACTTTAAAACCTTGTTCTGGTGTTGCTCCACATTTGGGACAGACTGTATTTTTCAATTCATTATCAGAAGTATCTGTATGTTGACAGCGCTGACATCTTAACATCCATCTTCGCTGAGAAAGCGGGTCATTATCAGCAGGAACAACACCATTTTTACTGTCTGGAAGTAACGGTGCAGTAAAACCGATAGAGGTGTAAATTCGTTTATCTTTAGTCTTTTCTGCACCTGGGGCAAATTCCGCAACAGCTAAATCTAAATCACGGTCGATAGTAGCAATCTTCTTGTTTTTTGATGGATTGTGATGATACAAATCCCGAACTCTGGATGGCATACCGAACATGGGCAAAACACCACCTTCTGCAAGTAGTTCTGCTAATCCCTTTCCTGTCAATTCTTTATTATTTGCACACTCGTTTATCTTGTTAAACAAGTTCTGACGCGCATAATTTTCAAAGGTGATGGGGTCGATATTTTTTACACCAATAAGCAAATCATTTACTACCTCGGTAACTTTAGGTGAACTCTGCAACCATTGACAAACTTTCTGACGACGAGATTCTTTTTCTAGCCAGTCTTTTACTGTACCAAATTCTCCGTGACTATCTGGCGGCGTGGGACCATCCCACCACTTAACATCAGCACATAGAAACGCACGTCGCAGACATTCTTTTGCTAATAGACGTCGTGCAATTTCAATTTTTGACATCGATAGAAAGGGAACTGGTGGCGGATCACCTGTAATTTTTTCGGGATGTTGATAATAAAATTCATCGTGACTGTTACCACGACAAATAGTTAATACAATGGCGAAAGGTTGACCTCGACGACCTGCACGACCTGCTCTTTGTTGGTAATTAAAACGCATGGGTGGCATATTTGCCATGACTACAGCCATTAAACTACCAATATCAATACCTACTTCCATTGTGGTAGTAACACTAAGGATGTCGATAGTATCTACCACTGGGATAAAATCTCTATCTTGTTCGCCGATGTTGACAACAATATTGCGGAAATGGCGCTGTCTTTCTGCTTGATCGTCGGTTTGTCCTGTCAATTCTTCACAATGCAAACGCACAGGTTGGCGCTTATTAACTGCTTCTGTCGCGTAATAATTACGAGCGTATAAATCTGAGCATTTTTTATTAGGTGATGTGGGTAATTCTGCAAGACAATTTGTACAGATACCGCCGGCACGATGTAGGTGAGGGCGTCCACATGATGTGCATTGCCAAACTGGATCACCGGGAACTGCAACTCGTACCCATAAATGCAGCGGGTTAATTTTTAAATGCTCATGTTTACCATGTTGGCAAATAGCTGACCACAATGCATCAAATAATTGCTTCTCAGAAAGCTTATGCTGTGTCACGCATTTAGTGACATATTTTTTCAATCTGGCTTTTGCATCTTGCCAACTGTTCCAGTCCTCAACATCATACTTAGGATACCGATACAAATCACCAATGACGCGCAAGCATCCGTTGCATATTTCGAGAAAAACTTGTGGTGCAAGTTTGCATTGTGCAGCTAATTTGTTGACCTCTTCTTGTGGCAATTTCAGACAAGCATAACCTAAGCCAGATGCTTCAATACTATAAAATAAACGACTAAAGAAGGCATCGCATACTTCAGACTGTGTTTTTGATCTAAGAGTATATCGCTTGTCAATTGCTTCCCTAGAAGAACCAGCTTTCCATTTTGGTGGTTGAGACGCAAAATCAAAAAATCCTGTCCAATGATGTAATTTATTGTCGTAATAAAACTCTTGGTCATTGATATCGTTACCAGCAGGATTTATGCCTAAACCAGCTAATCTCTGAACAAGTACTCCTGGTGTGTCTTTTTCTCCTTCAAATAAAACCTTAAGTGAAACGATGCGCGTTTTAGCTCTTTGTTTAATTTCACTAAGTTCTATTTGTGCTTGTTCTCGTAAATTCTGGAATGCTTGCGGAAGTCCAGTGGTTGGATAGTTAGCAACTTGAATTTTTTCTTGCAATTGCTTAATCGCATCAGAGTTACGAGCAAATTCTCTTGCTTCTTGCCGAACTGCTTGACCATGTTCTTGGATATCTTCTAATAGGTAAACTTCACCAACTGCCAATTGATTAAGTTCATCAAATATCGCCTCACGAACAAGGTCAGAGTAATGAGTACGTTCAATTCCATTTGATATTGAAGCGGCATTTTCACGACTATCAGAAAATACGACTAATTTACGAGAGTCTGATTTTTCTGGTAACTGATAAAATATTTCCTTAGATAGCAGTTGACTCAACCTAGAAAATGCAGTACGGAAGCCTCTAATTGAAGATTTCCAAGACCTTCGCTTAGTGTAATCTGCACCACAACATGGGCAAATAGAGGGTTGTGCTGCCATAAATGCTTGCGTTTCTGGTGATGTTTTTCCCAAGTTATAGATATAGCCTTCAACCCATTGATTATCTGCTGTATCTGAATCAGGTTCTCCCAAAATAACGCGACTACTACGAGTGTCTAACCAGGCTTTATCCCACCAAGCATTCTCTGTACGTACACCACTTCTTGGTGGCTGTTTCCATAATTTTTTAGCATCTTCATGAATATCTCTGGAAGGATAAAATATAGCATATTCACGATATGTTCGCCGTTCCAAAAAATTACCAATTTGGCGGTCAGGAATGCTTTCAATATTTGGTTCTGTAGGCAAAAGTTCCCAACCATTACCGTTCTCTAGTTCCAAACGGTTTCCACCATAAAAAACAGTACCGCACTGTTCGCAGTACAGCATTTCTAGCACTCGAAATCCCTCATGAACTATTGGTGGATTCTTTACAAAGAGTCTACCTACTGGTCGGTTTTTACTACTTTCATCCTTATCACAATCATAATTTGGCTGAGTGCAAGCCCAAAGTCCATCAATATTTCTAAAAAACCAGTGCAACCTAAACCGAAATGATTCTAAAGATTTGTCTTCAGATAAACCACGAGCAATTAGCAATCCCTTTACTGCTAAATTGAGATTTTCTTCATCTAAATCATCTAAATTATCACCAAAAATCCCTTTAGCAAATTGCGTGAGAGATACTGCACGAATTATATTGTCGAGCTTACAAGCGTTAAGCATTATAGCGCCAACAGTGTCGCTTTGTGATGAAAATAATGATAAACATTTCTTGAGTAAATTGGCGTCTTCTGGTGCGTTTGCTAAGGCGATAAATGGTTCACTCTCTAAAAATTTTTGTCCGACAATTGCTGGAATTGGATCAGGATGACCAGGGATAATTTGTTCGGAATGCCATTCTGTACCGAAGAATTCAGATAAGAATTTTAAACTTTTTGGGTCATTTGGTTCAAGAGACGCACTAGAGGCAAGAATTTTTAATTTAGGATGACCAGGATAAAGTCCCAAACGTTGCAGCAGCAGGCGAATCAGGTAAGCAACTTCTGTCCCAGCAGTGCCACGATAAAGGTGTAATTCATCAAGAATTAAGTGAAAAACACTGCCTTCTTTCTTTAACCATTCCCGTGTTTTATCAAAAATATTTTTATCAATATCTCGCATCAGCATAATGCTGAGCATGGAATAATTAGTAATTAAAATATCAGGTGGATCATCTTGCATATCCCAACGACAGCGCATTTCCGCCCCATCTAAACGCGGGAAAAAGAATGTCACATCCTTGTCACCAGTTTTCTTAAAATGTTCCTCAGCAGCTTGGACTGATTTTTGCATCTGCTGCATTTCTTCAAGAAGTTCTTCTATCTTGTCCCCGTTAGGTTTACCATTTTGCTTGTACTCATGTCCTGGTACAGGTGTGACGCCGTTGTATCTGCCAAAATAAATTCTGTTGTCTTTTCTATTATTTTTAAACCAATCTCGCGCCTTGTCAGAATCTAAAGCGCGGCGTAACCTGGTAAGCTGGTCTTCAACGAGGGCATTCATCGGATATAAAATTAGTGCCCTTACCGCAGCATCTCGTTTTTCATGATTCCTTTGAGGTACGCGATAAGGTTGCTTAAAATTGCGTTTTTTATTAACAAGTGGTTTGCATTTATTTTGCCAATCTTTGTTTTCCCACCAATCATTAATGTGAGGTTGCTGAGTTCCCGGCGCTTCCCAATTTTTTGATTCTTTCGCTAAGTAAGCAAACAACGGTAAGAGGAAAGATTCTGTTTTACCTGAACCAGTACCAGCAGTAACAACTGCATTTTGACCCGATAATCCTTTATGGAGCATTTCCAGTTGGTGAGTGTATAATTCAAAATCACCAACCAGTCCACAGGAAGCTAATTCTTTAAAATCTAGCAGTGCAGACTCATCTAAACCTGGAACATCTGAAAGTTGTAAATTATTGATTGTTTTCCCAGATTTTTGATAACGAGGTAAAGGTTCGATCCAAGGTTCTTGATAAAATACTCCCGGTTCACGCAAACGTCGTTCCCGTTCCTTCTCAATTTCAGGAAATTGTGTACCGAAAGCCGTTTTAACATAAAGGATTAAGTTGTCGCGTAGCTTTTCAAAAGCGCCGATAGGGTCTTTCATTTATCCTCACAATTTGACATCTAAAGATTGTAGTAATAGAGTTTGACCTAATTTAGCAGCAGTCATTTCTGCTATTTGAGGAGGAACGTCTCGAAATAAGTTGAAACCTTTTACATTAAAACCGTTGACCACTTCCTTAGGCTTTGGGATAGAAGAATTAGAAGTGAGTTTTTGTAATGGTAATTTTTCTACAAATCTTGGTACGTATCCTGAGCATAAAGTTAAAGCTCTTTCTAGCAGTTTTGGTAGTTTAGCGCCGACCGGAACTGCCATCAGAAATCGACGTTTGTCGTAAATTAGAACTTTAATATTAGCAGCATTAATAACAGCATATCGTCCCCAGTCACGTTCAACTTGGGTACATCTTTCTTCTTGCCAAAGATAATATATTTGGGTATTGCGAGAGGGATGTTGATATTGGCTGAGACGGATATTCGGCACTTTCATTCCCGACGCACCTCCCATTGATGAGGGAGAGGGGAGAAAGCGTAATATATTAGGGTCAAATGTTTGATGTTTCCAGTTTAATTCTGACTCATTAGACCATTGGCAATTACTTAAATAATCTTCAAGGGAGGCGGAAAAATTTAAAAGCGACCAAGCAGATGGTGTTTCTATAAAATTTATTGCTAATTGAGAAGCAATTTCCTGTAATTCTGATACATTCTCAACTTGCACAGCTATTCGCTTAGGTACTAATACTAATTCTTCCCTTTGTTCTGTTACCTCAATCTTGATGTTTTGTTCAACAGATTGACAAACTTTTCTTAATTTATCTATAGTATTTGGTGTTCTAAATCCTGCTAAAATAGCTTGGGGAAAACCAGCGCTAGGTAATCTTATTAATACAGGGGGAGTGACATAAACTTTTCTGTTATTGTCAGTGAAATCAAATTCACAGTGACCCAATGAATCCAGCCCACGAACAGTTGATAATCTTTTGTCTTTAATGTCATCTCCCTCCTCACTACAAGCAGTTCGATTAAGACTGTAAAGATAATTAAATGCCTGTTTAAAAGATAACCAAGGCATTTCCTTTTTAGCAGAAATGACATAGAGTAGTTCGTCGCTATCCCTGGACACGCTTTGCCTCCTTTTGGAATTTTTCCCATAATTGATTCAGGCGAATATCGCCGATAGGAGGCAGAGTTCGTTTGTGATTATCCAATAAATTTTTTCTCCAATCAAACAATTTTTTCTTATCCTTACAAATTGATAGCTTAGGCTCTGATTCTTTTAAGCTTGTGCCACAAAACATTGCTCGATCAAATAGACTTCCTTTGGCAATAGCCCAAACAGGATACCAATCAATAGGTAATGATTCTTCTGGATAAATTGCAACTTGCCCTGGTTCTTTACCCACAAAAACAATGCGTTGCTTTCCTTGAATTGGCAAGAGAGTATTGAAGTTAAAAGCAGGACAATCAACTCCCTTTACCAATGCTCCAATCACCCCTGGAGAATTGTCATCTAGATTTGTTGTCACCGACGAACTAAAATTGTCAATATATGGCGTCTTAATGCTGGTGAGTAAAGGAAAATGTTCTACTAAAAACAGAGAGAAACGCTTAATAATATCTTTACCCTTACAGGCTTCAATTTCAAGCTTGGTGTCGGCTGGGATATCTGGAGAGAGTTCATAAATACCTTCTCCCGATTTGTCTTGTAACAGTTTGCGATTGCAATATACTTTTACCGATTCATCACCACCTTGTAAAACTAATTTTGGTGGTGCGAATTTAAAGAAATAGTTTCCTCTGTCAAGGCGTACACCACCTTCTAAATAAAGCCTGATGCTAGTCGAAAATGACAAGATAGGATATTCGCTTTTTACTATTTCATCACTATGGGCAGCAGCCACTTTAAATAAGTGCCATCCGGTAGGTAAACCTTTGACAGTATGCAATTTCTCAAACCCTTCACAACTGGATGCACCCCATTTTTCTAGCAAACTGCAACACTCTTGCTGAACTGCTAAATAAAAGGGCAAACCTTTAGGAATTCGCGCTACTTCTACAAGTCCTGCTAACCCCAAACTTCTGCCTTCAACAAACACTCGGATTGGGGAAGCCGGCAACTTAAAACACCATTGTTTGTCAGTGGATTCCATCCGCAAACCCTGACGCCAATCCAACTGGGATGCGTCGATATTTTTACTATTTAATTCCCAGCGGATGGGTGAAGACCAACCATTACCCTGTTCGGTGCAAGAGTAAGAATCGTGATTAGAATTCAAAATCAGACCATCTTCAGGAAATTCATGCTTTGTCGTACAACGTAAGGTGAAGCTGGCACGTTTGGCAATCAAGTCGAGTTTGCAACACAGTCTTAAAACACCGTAAACCTGAGTTCTTCCCTCAGACGGTATTTCGGTAGTTCCATCCCAAGTGCATAACTCATCAACAATCCTTTCAATCAGTGCGTGACGTAGTTCATCGCCTTCGCTGGTTTCTTCCAGTAATCGCAACGTTCGTCTTCGCAGATAGTTACGTCCGTGTTTGACTAACAAACAAGCTGTATGTCTTTCAGAGGCAAGGGAAATAGGTTCTAAGCCTGCTTGTGCAAAAATAACGGGTAGTGCCTTCAGTTCCCTCTGCGTCAAAAGAGTTTGGGCGATGGGTATACCGACGTGAACCAACCTACCAGTAATGTTGGCGTTGAAAATGCCCAGTTCACCTGATTTATCGACATTTGCCCATTTCTCTAAATCTTTCCAGAGTGTTTGCATCTGGTCAAAGTGGGGAAATGGTCGGGATGTCGGTTCTTCACCCAGTAATTCCCGCAAGCGGGGATAGTAGGCTTTAGAAGAAAAATCACCTTTAGTACCCGCTGCCAAAACAAATAAAGCTAAGTAGCCTATGTATGGAGGATAACCTTGTCGTTGGTATCGCCATTGCGGGTTTTGCATACTCCCCCAGGCTTTTTTACAGATACCATTTATATTTATTGCATTTTTTACTGTTTGGATAAAGTCTTGGTAGGCAACGCCTTTAGATGCGCCTAAGGAATTAATTAAATCCTCTGTGACGTAAAGACAAACAGTACGCCCAGCCATTTCTGGGTTGAAGAAATGCTGTGCGATTTTATCGTTCCACTCTGAGTAATTTATAGTAGTTTTTACAGATAGATTTATAGTTTTCATGTACTTATTATAATGTGTATATTTATTGATATTGCATAAAGTCTACTTTTCACAAGACGTGAAAAACAGAGTTTAGTTCATAGAAGATTTATGCGCGCCTTATTGACGCGAATTTTGAACCTAGTAGTTCGCCACACACGCTATGACGAGGTAATGAAGGTATGGGGAAGTATAACGGCGTAATGATGGGATGGTACAGATGCAGTTATGGGAGAGTTTCTCTCTACCTCCCCACTTCTGGATTAATCAAAACGTCACGGTATAATTTCTGAGATACGAGTGGGACAGCAACGATAAACCTATATCTACTAGTCTGTTTGCGGGAGCTTTTGGTTTAGATCTGGGGATCGAGCAGGCAGGTTTCCACACGGTAAGCCTGGTATAAATAGATTCTGATGGGACAAATACCATTGGAACTTTAGTTTGGAGACAAAATTGTTCAAAAGTAATTTCCTCCCTACAGCAATCACATTTAGTTTATGAACATGAAATTCCGCTTCATTTTCCATAGACAAAAATGGAAAATGAAGCGGCACCGCAGTTTTTCAGTTCTTGGATGAAAGGCTATTGGCTATCGGGGAGTGTTTGCGCCCTTGGGGGCGATCGCGCTCATCAGCGTTTTGATGATTGCCAAATTTTTTCATGCACAAAAGAGTGTTTCTTGAGGATGGCAAAATTTGGATACAGCATGATGGAACACAAATACAAGTCTCTGTAGTGATCCGGTTATATCATGTCCGTTCAAATAACCGTCATTGCGACTGAAGGGAAGCAATCCCAAAAACCTTGCGATTGCTGAGTCGCAAGGGGACACGCTGCGCGAACGTTTCACTTCGTTCCACTCGCAATGACATATTAAGGGTGATTTGCCGGACATCATATTACTCAAGGGTAAAGCTAGGCTTACCAGTTCGTTCCATTAGCAATAATCCCAATCAGATTCAAGTTACTCAAGATTTCTGTAGCTTGAATGAGTTTGTTGCAGGTTACCTGCCCCATCCGCCCTACCATAACAATCTGATTGCAAAGAGATGCCAGGATTGTGGCATCAACTGTGCCGAGAATAGGAGAAGTATCTATAAGCACGAGGTCATAAGTTTGCTCGAAAAATTCCAACAATTCTTTCATCCGTGCAGAACTTAATAGCTTAACTGTATCTTCAAGTGTCGGTCCAGCAGTCAAAACATCAATGGAGGGATGAATAGGCTGGATGTATTCCAAAACTTCGGAATTTCTTTCCTCAACTAACAACAAGGATAGACCCCAATCATTGGTTAATCCCAAAATTTTGTGCAGATTTGGCTGTCGCAGGTTGGCATCAATTAATAAAACCCGTTGATGCATACGGGCAGCACTGACTGCAAGTCCCAGCGCCAAAGTTGACTTGCCTTCTCCAGACATTGCTGAAGTAACCATCACAGATTTGTGGCGAACACAAGACTTTGATATGTGAATGTTTTGGTACGCCATATCCAGCGTTTCGTGGGAGGGTAACAAGCCGTAGACGTTGAAGTGCTTTTCGTCAGATATGGCTTGTGATGAGAAATGAGTTATGACTCGTCGCAAGGATCGGCGAAACGACCTCTTTTTTGTACTCAGCTGTGATAATTGTGGGACTGTCCCTAATAAACGAAGGTTTGTCAGCCTCTGTAACTCTTGTGGAGAAGAGATAACATCCTTGGATTCTGATATCAGGGCTGTGCCAATACCTAAAATCGGTGCTAAGAGCACTCCTGCAAGTAATATAGATAGCTTGTTGCTATCTAGATAGTTTTCTACTTGAGGTTGTTCCAAGACTTGGAAATCAGATCCTCCTTGAGCGATCATCAATCCTAGAGATTGTTGTGCTGCCGTGAGTTGCTCAAGTGTTTTGCGATTCGTTTCTACTTCTGGTAGCAGACGGTTGTACTGTGCTATTAAACTTGGGTATTTGCTTAGTTCAGCACGAATTTGCTCTTGTGAGTCAGCAAGACTCTTTTCATTGGCACGCAGCCCTAAGATTGCTGTCTGTACCTGAGTCAAGTCTTGCATCAGCTTCAAGTCAGCTTCTCCTACTTGCCTTGTAGTCTGTTGTAGTTCTTGCGTACCAGACGATATTTCTGTATCCAACGGCTTTTTTTGAAATAAAGTATCTGATATCGCTTGCATATCTTTGTCTCCCAGCGTTCGTCGAATCTCTTCTTGCAAAAGCGCGGCTAGAGTTCGTCGCTGCTGTATCAGTTTTTGGACTTCTGGATAGTTATCTGTATAACGTAACCGTTCTTGAGCTAAAGCTAAATCAGTCTTTTGAATCTCATTAAGTAGTGTTTGATAACGGGTTGACTGACTCAGACGAAAGGAGACAATAGCATTTTTAGGTAAGGACGACAATTGTTTTTTTAAGTTGTCGTAACGAGCTTGTAAGTCTTTAAGGTGTGCACGGGTGGTTCTTAGCTGTTTTGTGATGTCAGCAAGAGATTCAAGAAGAATTTTGCCTTGTAGCTGCGGATCGAGTAAATGATTTTTTTTGCGAAACTGTTCCAAATTTTTATCCGCTTGAATCATTTTATTTTTGACTTCGGACAATCTTTTTTTGAGAAAAGTAAGCCCTTTGGAAAGACTCTGTTTTCGTTGCTCTATGTTATCTTCCTGATATACCTTTTGTAGAGATTTCAGAACCTTTTCTGCTCTGACTGGATCGTTGTCTTTGAAAGAAACTTCAAAGACTTGATTCATCACTTTGTTGTCCCCTGTCTGTGCCTGTAATGGCGTAACCACTAAAGCTGCTTGTTGACCTTTATTACCTTTTATATGTTCAACTGTCAAATCTGGATACTCAAAACGAAGCAAATTAACTGCTTTTTGAATCAAGTTGGAACTCAGCATAAGCTTTTGCTGAGTCATGTCGTTAATAATGTCAAGATTAGTATTAGTAAAATTGCTTTCTGCTCCCTGTTGGGTATGACTTGAGCGTACCCCTTCATTTAGCTTAGAATTTACTAGTATTTGTATAGTACTTTGATATGTCGGTTTTGCACTTAAAGCCAGAACGCTTGCAACCGACATGACTACGCCAGAAACACCTAAGATTTGCAAGCGTCGGCGAAACAGAATTGTAGAGAGTTTTCTGCCTTTAACTTTGCTTTGTGGAGAAGTAATAATTATTTTTCTGTGTTCCAGACTCATGTCAGCTACAATCAAAGTCCTCTGAATTATATCGAATTACTTTTTCTACAAGATTGTGAGAAAATTTTGACAGTTTATACAAGTACACTCAAAAAAAAGAATTCGGAATATCTCTTACCCAGACGCTGTGCAAACGGATTTTGAAATTCAGGTACAAGATGTCACCTCTGCTGAAATATTTTCATTTTCATTTCAACCTAAGTGAAGAATATTGAAATAGTCAACTGTCTCTGTCTATCTTTACCGTCTCGTTACGATTCCAGATTTTTTATCTTGTGATTTTTGATAAACTGTTTATACCATCAGTTGACTCTTCTTATCTTTGTGATTAATTTGACTAGTATTGCTCCAATCAACTTACTAGTTTTTGTTATTGATATAATCATAAGAGTATTGAAAAATACTTAAAAAGAGACTGAGCATTTATATGCTGATGTTATCCGATTAACTCTAAATCCTCGTTAGAACAAGCTAATCAAAGTAAAAAATGAATATTTTGGAGTTGAGAATAAGACCACTGCTTCAATAAGAACAAGCATTTTTTTCATCCGTTTGTTTGATGACTAGTTTAGTAAAAATAACAATTGTATACAGTATGTTGACTAGTCATAGGGAAAATAGTACTTTTTGAAGTTTATAGATATGTGTTTTCATTTACTTCCAAACTAATAAAACACCGAAATTTTTTTGAATTCTTGAACTATAAAAATTAAATATTTTATGAAGATGGGCGCAAATGAGTAGAAAAGAAAAAGATTGCTTGATATCAAGCCTATTAAAAGCTCTAGCAGCACAAGGCGGAATTCAATCCGGGATTGCGTCCCGCCGCGCTAACAAAATTCGCTGCATGCGGCACGCTGCTAACACATTCAAAACGAATACAGCGTAAGCGTTTTATTGATTTGGAATGGGTGCTTTATCAGTTACCAGTTACCAGTTACCAGTTACCAGTTAAGTAGCTCAACATAATTAAATGTAAAATGTCATTGCGAATGGAACGAAGTGAAACGCAAGCGCAAAGCGCACGCTAAGATCGAAAGCACAGCGTGTCCCTTTGGGACTCAGCAATCGCAGTATTTCTATTTTAAGTTTTTTTAGGTTGACCTACTTACCAGTTATCACTGTTCATGGTTCATTGTTTACTGTTAACTGTTCATTGTTCACTGTTCACTGATTTAAGCCATAGCCTCCGCCTTTTTTAATTCTTTATCCCGCCGTCTAGGTACTTCATAAGTCATAAAATCATATGCCATATTAGTATTGGGAAAAATAGCACGAGCTTCCTCAAGTAAATCTTTTAACTCTATTTCATTTCCGGGGGCATACCGAGGACTAAAATGTGTCATGATGAGTCGATTTACCCCAGCAGCTAAAGCAGTTTGTGCTGCCATTGTGGTTGTGGAATGTAACCGTTGAAAAGCCATTTCTGCATCTTGATGGGCGAATGTCGCCTCATGAATTAACACATCTGCATCCTGTGCCAATTCGACTGCACCGTCACAATAAAGTGTATCTGTACAATAGGCAATTTTGCGTCCAATTTCTGTCGGTCCACACAGTTCTTTACCGTCAATCACCCGTCCATCTGCAAGGGTTACGACTTCACCACGTTTGAGTTGACCGTAAATGCGACCGGGTGGAATTTCCAATGTTTTGGCTTTCTCTACATCAAAACGTCCTGGTCGGTCTTTCTCTAAAACACGGTAGCCAAAACTAGTAACGCGATGATGCAAAAAACCACAGCTTACAATGAATTCATCATCTTCGTAAATCACGCCTGGACGTACGGCATGAACTTTGACCGGATAAGAAAAGTGGGTGTGGGAGTAGCGCGAGGCGGCTTGTAGGTAGTCATTTAATCCGGGTGGGCCATAGATATCAACGCGTTGTACATTTCCTGCTAAGCCACAACTGGCGAGAAGACCCATTAAGCCAAAAATATGATCGCCGTGCATATGGGTGATAAAAATTCGGGAGAGTTGGCTGACTCTAAGATCACTCCGCAAAATTTGATGCTGAGTTCCTTCACCACAGTCGAATAACCACATCTGAGCACGTTGTGGTAACCTCAGGGCGACACTGGAAACATTGCGCGATCGCGTAGGTACACCGGAACTCGTCCCTAGAAATGTTATCTCCACAGCCTTCTTTTGCCTTCCTCTTACTGCATTTGGCACTCTCTTTTCTATAGTACAGCGCGGCGTAAATAAACCACCCATTCCAAATAAACGAAACGCTTACGCCGTATGAATTTTGCGAAAAGTTTTGCGCCGGGAAACCCCTTCGGGTTCGCCAGTCGCCTGGCTGTCGGGAAACCCTCCCGCAGCGCTGGACTCACCGGACGCGCAAACTTTTCAAGACGAACTTTGAATTTTGAATGAGCGAATTCCGCGAAGCGGTAATAGTGGCATGGAAAATGCAAAAAACCTTACCCTGCCTCCAGCTTCCCTCACGCGCTTGCGCTACAACGGGGCGGCACGTTATGTTCCCCCGCTTGGTTGACGACCAAGCAACAGCAGAGTTGATGAAACGGTTTTATCGGGGGATGTTGCAGGAAAAGTTAACACCTGCGGCAGCTTTAAGACAAGCACAGGTGGAGATGTCGCAGATACCGCAGTGGAGTTCTCCTTATTATTGGGCGGCTTTTGTGCTTCAGGGTGACTGGGGTTTTGCAAGCTGGCGATCGCTCACTTTGTGTAGTTTTTACAAGAATAGCGATCGCTTGTGTAGTTTTTACAAGAATAGCGATCACTTTATCATTGATCGCTCACTTTGTGTAGTCTTTACAAGAGTAGCCATCGCTTTTTTGACGCCAGCCAAGATAATTCGCAAAGAGTGCCTTTGGGAAAAACAGGCGATCGTGTAAATTTGCCTTTGAGTTGTTGAGCAATATACTTAAACTGCCGCGTTCCTTGACCTTCTTCGTATGATTTCATACTTAGTCCGTTATCTTTAATCCTCAGGGTGTACCAGCCATTGTCATTTTCGTAAATCACCTCTAGACGGGTTAGTCCTAGGGCGTGTTTGCCGACATTGCACAAAGCTTCTTCCAGAAATCGGCACACACCTTGCTTTTGTTCGACACTCAAATGTCTATCTTCTATTGGCTCAAAGGTACGGACTTTGAACTTGAGAGTTTTAAAACAGGGAAAGTCTCGCTCTAAGGTATAGTTGTAAACTTGATAGAGAATGTCGTGAAGAGGGTTTTGTAAATTGAGTTCTATACCACTGCCAATATAAAGACTATTCTCTTGATTTCGCGGTTCTCGTTGCAAAAACTCATAGATGCCCCGTAGCTCATAGTTTAATTTCTCCAAATCTTTTTCAAGTTCGTAAAGTAATTCGTCTGGTGGCAAATCTTTCCCGTCTCTGACACGTCTCAAAGCTTTAGCCAGAGTTTGTAATGGTCCATTATGAATTGTTTCAAATGTGCGTTCAATTATTATTTGACGAGCATTAATTTTAGCTTGAAAAGTTTGGTTATATTGAAACAAAGCGGTGAGTGTTACACCATTTAAAGTCAACACTAGCATTGCTGGTATCACTGGAACCCAGCAACCCCAAATGAGTAGCAGCAAATAACTACTTCCTATAAGGTTAATGCTAGCAATACTAACAGCCAAAAGATTTATTAACGGATATTTAGTGAGTCTGGCGAAATAAATTCCTACTAAACCCCAACCTACAATCCAAATATATTCCCACTCTTTTGTCCATGCATTTATGAGTGGTCGTCCGTCAAGTACTGCACTGATAATCTGGGAAGTTTCATGAGCTTGAATTTCTACTCCATAAACTCGTCCTGGTGGGGTTTTGGTAGATGCAATTGTGGAAGTTGAGATCAGGTCTTTTACGCTAGAAGCAGTCATGCCAATAATGACAATGCGATCGCGTATCCACTCTGGCTTAAAGTTTCCCGTTTTGATATCATTCAGACTAACTGTTCTAAATCGCTCTCGACCGTTCTTAAAATTCAGTAAAACTTGAACCCCACCTGCATCTGCTTTGACATATCCCCCAGAGTTGGGTAAAAAGCGGGGTAACTCAGTGTTAGCAAATCTCATAGTATCGCGATCGCGTAAGCCATTCTCCAGGGCGATACCTTCATGGGTTAAATAAGTTTCTGATAAACGTAAAGACAAAGAAAATTTGTATCCTTTAGGCGTTGGCGTTGCCAGCAGGCTACGTCTGAGTTTACCGTCTGTATCCGTCATTTGATCCGCAAAACCAATTTGTTCAGAAGACAAATAGGGTGTTGGCTCGACTTTATCTGGTAAAACTTTTTCAATAGCAATCAAATTTCTCATGTCTTTGAATGCAGCAATCATCTCAGGGTTACCTGGAGGAACTGGCAAGTTTCTATACATATCAAGACCGATGACTCTGGGCTTGTACGTCTGCAACTTTACCAGTAGCGCTGCCAAGTCCCTATCTGGTACGGGATATTTTTTTATACTGCGGATATCATCTTCATTAATTCCCACAATCAGAATTCGTTCATCAATAGGTTCTGATGGACGCAGACGTAGAAAAGTATCAAAAGCTAGCCATTCCAAAGCTTGTAATGAACCAGTCAGACGGGCTATGATCACAAGCCCAATGATTAGAATTCCTGTTGATGCACCTAAGCGCCAAACAAAAATTTCCTCTTTAACTTTTTTCCACATGCTGGGATACATGAGCTTATTAAATTAATAATTCGTAATGGTTAACAGGGGAAACCTTGTTAACCATTACTGAGTATTAATTTCAATTCCGGAACTCATTAATATCTTTTTTAAAGAATAAATATAGATAAGTTATCAATCAATGAATCCTTCTTCTCTGGCTCGCATTTCAGTCTGAATTCGGATATTTTTTCCTTCTTCAGGATAAACGCCTAAAGCGTCTTGCAGTTTACTCCAGTAGTGACGTACCATCCGTTCTGAAACACACAGGCGTTCAGCGATCGCCTTATCTTGTAATCCTTCTTCAAATGCTAACCTCAGCACTTGCAGCCACTCTCGTTTAACTTCTAGTCCTACGAATGTTCCTTTAATATCTTTGGTATGAGTTAATCCCTGTAATGCCCAATCAACTCTAGTCAACATTTCCTTGCTAGAAAGACTTTTATCAGCAATTGTAAAGCCTCCTTTATGAGCATCAATTTCAGGTCTTATCCGCACGAGGGTTTTGACGTGAGCGCTTTGAACAACCAGATTCAGGGTAGGATAGTTTGTCATCAAATTTCTTAACAGTTGAAGACCTGTATCAGGTCGTGCTATCATCCCTAGGCTTTCTGGAATAGAAAGATCCATGACAACAAGATCAGGCTGCAAGCTATTCACTACATTTAGAACAGTTTCAGCAGTTTGAGCAGTGATAATTTCAGCATCTGGGTACTTAGTGTTAAGTACCCAGATTGTTCCCCCCAAAACAGATTCATGGTCATCAACCACAAGAATTTTTAATAATGCTTGCTCTATTAAAGCTTGAGTCATCATCAACATCCTCACAATATAGTAGGGAGTAGGGAGCACCCGAGCGCTTAACGCTTAACAGACGTGTGAAAGTCTGGTGATTTCCGTATTTTCTCGTTAGTTTATGTCCTAATCTACGTGGCAACTGCTATAACTATAAAACTGGTACTGACCAGCAGAAGTACCAAGCAACGCTGTTACTATTACTTTGACGAAAAGTTTTTCCTGATGTTAAGAATCGAAAAGTTTCACAAAGATAACTTAATTCTGGTAGATTAGAAGAAAAGGTAAGTGCAGATACATCTGGATAAGTAATTTTAACCATAAGTTGACCAAGATTTTCCACTTGTTTCAAGCTAATATAAATAGATAACTCAGTCAGAACTTCTGGCAGAGTTATTTCTAGTAACTCTTCTAAGGTTCTTAAAACTATCAGACTGGTTTCGGCTGACTCATGTCGCCAACTCTTAGGCATCTCTATATCAAAATAGAGGTGAGGATGGGAGTGTACCCACGGTTCAATTGTGGACTCAATCGCCAATGGCAAGCTATCTTGAAGGTATGCCGGGAACAAGCGATCGCTCAATTGTGCTAAGGAGAGATGAAAACTATTAGTCTTAGTTAAGCATTCTTGAGTTTGGGAGAATGATAACCCCTGATTTTCTACTGGTAAAAGTTCTAGGCTGCGGCGTATAGTGAAAAATTCTTGTAGTAAATTGTCCCGAATAATCTCTGCTTCTAGAAAAAGTTTCAGAGACTGCCTACAAGACCACCACTGCAAGGCATGTTGAGTTCTATAATAAGACCTGACAAACCAAATGAAAATCATGATGCAGACAACGACAAGTATAATTTGCATACATAGTAAGCAGACCACGGGTGACCACTGTAATTATTGATTGTCCTAGTTTAAGACACAAAACCTAGATAAGACATTGTATATTTATGCCTACTTAATTGTTTAAAGATACCATTTTTATTTCCGAAAAATTCATCAAAGAAATACGTCTGTTGTAAATACACTTGACTTAACCAGAAAAAGAAAGTCAGAAAAAGTACTTTTTCTGACTTCACCTTACCTACTGAGCATCTCATAAATCTGTTATTAGCCTCGCTTTTCTCAGCAAGAATTGCAGGGCTGTTTCTTCTTTGGAAATAATATCAGCTTTGGCATCCATTCCTGCTTGGATAGAGCATTGATGCTGATGTTGACCAAATTTTCGCGCCTGGGGTTTAACTGTAGCTTCAAAATAGCCAACAGCAGGCGTTGTTCCAGTTGTGCTACCTGTATTGTTAGCTTGAGGTGTCATTGCGTCTGGAGAAATGGCGCTGACAACACCATTGAGAGTACCATAATCAGGGTAGGGACAAGCATCAACTCGCAGTTGTACTTTTTGACCAACTTCGACTTTTTTAATATCAGCAGCAGAGACCATTGTTTTGATGACCAGTGGAGCATTCTGAGGAACAATTTCAGCAATAGCTTCGCCCGGTCGTACTACCTGACCAGGGTTTCGTAAGTTTAGCTTGAGAATTGTTCCGTCACTTGTTGCACGAACAATGCTACTTTTTAATTGAGTATCAAGTTGTTGAATTTCTTTTTGAGATTGGTTGAGTTGACTTTGCACTTCAACTTGTCGCTGCTTTAAAGCTTCTCTTTCTCTTCTCAAAGTGGCAATAGTTGATTCACCTTTGGCAGTTTCTTGGGCAATACGTTCAGAGGCAATCTTAATCATTGCTGTACTGGGATTGAGTGCAGCTTCGGCTGATTTTACCCTAGCTTTAGCAATGTCAACAGCTTTTTGTTCACCCTCTAATATTGCTTTTACCTGCTCAACAGCGAGTTTTTTCTGTTCAAATTCACGCCGAGCGATCGCTCCGATTTCTGAAAGCTGTTTGTATCGATCGCGATCTACTTTAGCAAACTCTAAATCAGCATGAGCTTTGTGCACATCCGTCTGTGCTTTTTCAAAACTTGCTTGTGCTACTAGCAATTCGTTTGTTGTTGTAATTTGACGCTCTTGATACTCCCGTTGATTGCGTTCCAAATCTGCTTTAGCAGAAGCAACTGTTCTGTCTATAACTCTCTTTTCAGCGAGAATCTGAACTTCTAAACTCTTGATTTGGGCATACATTTGAATGAGTTGTAACCTACCTTGTTCGAGATTACCTTGCAACTGGCTCTTTTTGATGAGTAGTTGCTCATCATCAAGGCGGGCGATCGCATCTCCCTGCTTAACAAGCTGATTTTCTTTGACAAAGATACTTTTAACAGTACCTTCCATTTCCGGCTGCACCAGTCGGGTGTCTCCCACAGGACGCACAGTTGCTGGAGCTTTCACCGTAACATTGTATTTCACCCATGAAGATACGCCAATTGCAGTACCAACAGTCCCAACAAGAAACATTCCAGCCATTGATGTCCACGGACTAATAGGGGGAAGAAACTCGTCAGTTTGAATACTAGGGAGGAGTTTTTGATTGTGACCGTAGAGCATATATTATCACCAGTTATCAGTTATCAGTGAGCCAGCGCGAATGACGGCTTTCCCGACCTAGGCGACTGCGTAAGCGCAAGCGCACGCGGCTTGGGCGTAAGCGCAAGCGCACGCTAAGAGCGAACGCGTAAGCGTGTCCCTTTGGGACTTACAAAGTAGCGTCTGTGCAGGAGATACCCGAAGGGTTATCAGTTATCAGTCCTCAGTTATCAGTTAGGAGTTTTCACTGTTCACTGTTCACTGTTCACTGATTTCAAGAGTGGTTAGCACAACAACTAAGAATCCCTATTCTCAGATCTTGCACCATACTTTTCGTCCGCCAAGAAATTTATTTCTTCGCTTAAAGTCCAAGTCCGTTAAAACGGGCTGGATAAGTTTTTCAGGAGGCACTGCGTTGGGAAGGACAGTGCCGTGGGCGGGTTTCCCGACAGTCGCGCACCTGTCCGTTGAGCCAGTACTTGATGAGGGTTTCCCGACAGAGGTATCTGGTGAGAGAGACAGCGCTGGACTCACCGTAAGGCGTGGCCGTTCCCACTAGGGCGTCCGGGTTTCCCGACTTGTTCGCATGATTGCGTCTCCCCTTGGGAGAAGCATGTGCCGTTCCGTTTTAACGGACTTGCGTTATTAGCCTTGAACTTTAGTTCAAGGCGTATCAGCCGGAGGTGCAAGATCTGAGTATTCCGCATTTCAAGGAATTAAAAAATCCATATGATCCCCTGATTTTGAATGTAACTCCTCCAAAGAACCTTGAAGTTTCAACTTACCCTGATCCAACAGGACAATCCAATCAGCGCGATTAACTATCTTAGGACGGTGGGTAATCAAAATTGTCGTTTTACCGCGACGGTGCTCAAACAATCTATCTAGCACCTGTGCTTCACTCACTGGGTCGAGTCCAGAAGTAGATTCATCTAAAATCAGGATTGGTGGATCTGTGACAATGGCTCGTGCGATCGCCAATCGTTGACGTTGTCCACCTGAAATATTTGCGCCAAATTCCCCTAAAATAGTTTGATATTTGTCAGGAAGTCTACTAATAAAATCATCAGCATGAGCAATTTCACAAGCTCTGACAATCTGCTCAAAAGTAACGTAGGGCGTTCCTAGGCGAAAGTTTTCTACAATAGAACGGCTCCAAAAGTGAGCATCTTGGGGAACAAGAATCACCTGCTGACGTAGACAATCAAGAGAAAGATCATTCAGGTTATAAATTCCAATGCGGATATTGCCAGATTCCAGTGGATATAAACCAGCAATCACTTTAGCTAAAGAACTTTTACCACAACCAGACTTACCGATGAGGGCGATAACTTTACCACCGGGAATTGTTAGTGAAAAGTCCTGTAGCAAGTCAAGCCGACCAGCATAGTGAAAGTTCACATCTGTACAAACAATGTCAGCATCTCCAGGAAGATTAGCGAAAGGTCTTTTCCCATCGCCTTTATTTTCTGGAGTGGTGTCTATAACTTCGGTTAAGCGTTGAGTTGCCGTTTTCGCACGAGTAAATTCATCGACAAAACTAATCAAACTACCAATAAACCCGAGAAAATTACCATTCATCGAGTTAAAGGCAAAGAGTTGTCCAATACTCAAGTTTTCCGCTGGGTTAATTACTAAATTTCCACCGCACCAGAGCAAGACAACACTGCCAATAGCAGAAACTAAGCTAGAAAAGGTATGATTGATAATGCTTATCTGAATTGTGCGTAATGTCAAGCTAGCAAGACGACCAAATCTACTTTGGAACTCATCCCAAAATTGCGGTGTTGCTGTCGTCGTTTTGAGGGTCAGTGCGCCTTTAAAAGTTTCTACTAAAACGCCTTGTGTTTCTGCTTCTGTGACTAAAAGTTCACGAGTTTTTTGCTGCAAAGTCGGCTGGAATATGATTGTAGAGATTGACATGACTACAGCAAACAACACAGCCACCAATGTCAGTTTCCAGCTATAAAAAAGCATGAAAGCAAAAGAAACCAGCGCAATAAAAAATTGGCTGGGTAAACCAACAACGATTTGAGCAACTAACTGATTAATCTGGTCAATATCCCGCAGACGGCTAACGATTTCTCCACTGCGACGAGATTCATAATAAGAAAGAGGTAAGTGCAGAATAGATCTTCCAAATTCCAGAACTAACCCTAATTGCAAACGTTGGGCAAAGTGAGCGATTAAATGAGACTGGACATAAGAAAGGCTGCTGGAAATAAAATGCATCACAACCACACAAATTGCTACAGTTGTGAGCAGCTTGGTGTCACCGCGAACCAGTACATCATCAGTAAGAATTTGCAGCAGAAAAGGCGAAGCTAAAGAGAGTAGTCCCAAGATGAGGTTTAAGGGGAACGCTTGCGCCAGAATTGAGCGAAAAGTCCAAACGCGCTTAAAAAAACGCCAAAACCCACCAACTTGATCATTTTCTTGAGCAAAAAAGCGTATTGGATCTGGTTCCAATAACAGCATCAACCAATCTGTCCAATTCTCTGCTAAATCTTGTTTAGAGAGATAACGGATACCTACAGCAGGATCAGCGACAACACATTTTCTGCCTTTCTTACCATATAGTACAACCCAATGATTTCCCTTCCAGTGAATAATTGCTGGAAGGGGTGCTTCTTTTATCCGATCTAACAATTCTGGAGAAGTTTTGACTGGACGAGCATTAAACCCAAGTGTTTCTGCACCTCGCCTCAGCCCCAATAAAGTTGTACCTAATTGTCCAGTACCTACGGCTTCACGGATATGATTTACAGTAAAAGTACGTCCATAATGTTTGGCTATTGAAGCTAAACAAGCTGCACCGCAGTCTTCCTCACTATGCTGTCGAATAAACTGGTATTTCATCGGCAAATCACCCAAAAGAATAAAACCTAGAGGTGTGGTTCATCTTTTGATCTCAGTTAATGCGTGTATATATTACAGTTTTTAAACTAAAGAAAAAACACAGAATCCAGCAGTCAGTAGTCAGAATCAGAAACTCATTACAAAAGTCGAATGACTCTCGCTGACGCTGTCAAATTCCCTAATTTTCTAGAGATGCATTCTGTGTTTTGCGCTCTTGTTAACTACCTGGCTGATACTATCATCAAGAGTGCAAAAGAGTGTAAAGCAAGAAAGATAAGAAATTATTACCACTCAAACCTCTTGATCTACGGCTGCGTCCACTACCCATAAACAAAGAACCAATTGCGAGAGTAGTTTGTGAATACATATATCCACTTTGATCTGAGAGGGAAGCGCCACTCTGCAAAGCATTAAAGCCGCTATTTGCAAAACTTCTTACGTTTGTCCTTTGAAAGAAAAAATCGCGTAACTCAAATGATGAACGTGAACGTCCACCTGATACAACCTCCTGTTCTTGCTCAGACAACTCTGTTAGCAATTCACAATTCTTAGATGTGATATCGTTAGACATACTCTTACCTTTCTGATTTGGCAGTCCGTGTACTTTACAATAGTATAAGGATTAGACAAATCTTTTCGTTCTACAAAACCGACCTGGTAGTAATAATAAAGAGTGGTAGAGAGGTGAGAAATTGCCTCTCTACTATTGCTCTCAATCTAGCTGATAGCTAATAGTAGCTAACTCATCTAGACAAAGCTACCCAATTCTTCGCTTAAGAAAGAAATTCAGTCTACCGAATTAGATCGTTACTTTCAGCTCACTTATACCAAGGCTAGCAAGTTGTTGGAAGGCTGTCTGAGACGCTGTTGCAGCACCACCAGGACCTGCAGCAGTTCCTACTTGTCTAATTGCAGCTAAGGCATTAAATTGGCTGAGATCTTTAGTCAAGGCATCCAGACTTTGACCACCAGCGACAACTTCTTGCTCTTCAGCGGACAAATTGATGAATAGTTGAGACATTGTTGGAAACCTCTTAATTGCTTTTGTATTGTTGATGAACTTCTGTGTTGTCGTTGATTATTGCCTCTTTTGGGCTACTCAACTTCTCGCTTAACGAATCAATCTATTGAATTAGATCTTTACTGTAAGCTCACTTATACCAAGGCTAGCAAGTTGTTGGAAGGCTGTCTGAGACGCTGTTGCAGCGCCACCAGGACCTGCAGCAGTTCCTACTTGTCTAATTGCAGCCAAGGCATTAAATTGGCTGAGGTCTTTAGTTAAGGCATCCAGACCTTGACCACCAGCTACGATTTCTTGTTGCTCTGCGGATAAATCGGTAAATAGTTGAGACATGGTTGAAAACCTCTTAAGTTTATGTTGACTTGTCGCTCGTCGTTGATTGCCTCTTTTTGGCTGTTCAACTCCTCGCTTGATTAATACGATATATGCAAGCAACTAACTGAGTCATTCCCTTTTTATGCAAACTTAAGTACCAAATTTGGAAAGAGGAATTACACAATTCTGAAGCGCGGCATTTCCGAAAAATACATAAGAATGTGTGATTTTAGCTAACACAAGTAACCACAAAAGGTTGATAAAGATATTGTAAATGATTAAGCTCAAAATAAACTTTTAAAATTACTGCTACTTTGATAAAGATATTGTAAATTATTAAGCAACAAAACAATACTAAGTTGCGTTGAGATGACACACAAACCCTCACCGCAACCCCTACCTTAAGCTGTGCATACAGGGATTTCGGGCTTCTGTGACAAATCAGCGCACTTGGGATAGATTCGGCACTTATGCAAACAAATGAAAGAAATCAAGTTTTTGGCTTGTGTTAAATTCCTCAGCGACACCTCAACGTTTGTAAGGATAGCTCAAATCTTGCGCCATACTTATAGCAGTCGCCAACTCTATTAGGACATATAACAGGGAACAGGGTTGAAAATTTAGTGATGTCCGTATTTTATTATTAGTTCATGTCCTAATCTACCTGGCAACGGCTATATCGTCTGCCAAGAAATAAATTTCTTGGCTCAAAGTTCAAGTGAGTTAAAACTGACTGGGTAAGTCTTTTAGTCCGTTTTAACTCACTTGAATTATTAGCCTTGAACTTGAGTTCAAGGGGTACTATGGGTAAGGTGCAAGATCCGAGATAGGGCGGGTGGGGTTATCTGTCGCAAACATTTTTTGAATGGATATTAGTTACCTTTGGTGAAAGCCTTGCTATATAGGGATTATAGAATGTGTATCCTAAGCCCGCCCCATCAGTATCGATAAGCCCTTGGCTGATCGCATGTGGTATCGCGCAAAGCAACAGACGCTGCTAGGCGTATCGCCACCCACTACGAATAAAAGAAACACTCTTTCCCTGTTCCCTGTTCCCTGTGCATCTTCACAGTTAACCAGTGATAGTTTGATTATGGGAAACATGTCAGATTTTTTCAGAAAAACTTATTCTATAAATAAGCAAAAACCTTTATAGTAGAGCAATGAGTAACTTCCACCGTGGGCAATCACGTCGTGATACCTCAAAAGATATAAAGAAAGCGTCCTTTCTTAAGACACTGCAAGAACTTGGCGGAACTTTAGGTGAAGTCAGTTCTCAAATCAGTGAGGATATGGTTAGCGAGGTAACAAAGTTAAAGCGAGACATTGTCCAATCAGTTAAGTCAGCTACAGATTTTGGACAAGACGTGGTGCAATCTGCGATTGAACGAGGGAAAACAGCACAACAGGAAACACGTCAGTTTTTTGGAAACAAGCTGGAACAGAATCAAGAATCTCTCAGGAAGAAACTAGACGAGAACCAAACAGCAAAGGAAGCTGCTGCAAGGGCACATATCGAACTGATTGATCTAGATGCAGTTGAGAAATTTGTCACTCTTGTTTTAACAAAATTTCCCAACGCAACGCCTGAACAAATGACTCAGCGTCTGCTTCGCCGACAGCTTTTCCGTGTGAGCAGAACTTCTGTAGTCATGAGTGTTGTTCCGTCCAAAATGGCAGAGTCTGTCGGGGTTGATCATGTTGAAATTGCTCTGATCCAAGCTGAAATTATTTTTCAGATCGCAGTCGCTTACGGTTTTGAACTACAAATTCCAGAGTGTAAAAATGAAGCGTTTGCAATTCTTGATCGCGTACTGAGAGCCAATAGATTAGCCACAATCGGTTTAAGTGCAACACAAATCATTCCAGTTGCAGGAGGATTTATTAATACAGGAACTGATACTTATTTAGTTTATCAAATTGGAAATACGGCTCAGCAGTTCTATAAATCTTTAACTGAAGAAGAGGTTCCAGGCGAAACTTTAGAGGTTTTTATAGAAGAGACACAAAGGCGCTACAACCAACGTTTATGGTAGGAGGAAATTAATTGGATTGTAACGAATTGTATAAGATATCCGACTTCTTTAAAAAGTCGGATATTTGGCTTAACTTGACACAAATAACTCTAAGCTTACCCCACAAGATTTATCTTGCACTCAAGCAAAAACCGGGATATTTGCTATCTCAAAACCAATACTCTTAAAATTTGCCAACATCAACTCATCACGTTTGTGCCAAACGTCAAATATTTTTTGCCTACCATCATAGAGTGTTTCAGAGTCAATTTGATAAACTGCATTATTTATCCGCTTCAGCTTTAACCCTAATAAACTCAACAGTTGCTTAAGTATTTTTATAGGTGAAATATACTCTTTTTGCTGCAATAAATTAATACCAATGGATCTTTTGATATGTTGACTACATTGAAAAGTTACATTTCTCAACAATAATAAATCTGCATCATTTTCACTAAAAACTCGTTTTGGTTCGAGATACTGTAGCACTCCTAATGCTCTCAAAGCTTCAACTTTAAGTTTATAAGTCTTCAAATCTGGCAGAAAAACTTTACCTTCACCCCAAGTTAATTGCTGATACCATTCTTGCTTGTCTCTCAGGCAGAGATACTCGCTTTCATGAGTTAGATAATAATGTATTAATAGTTGGTAATAATATCCTTTGTCGTCACGTAATTTCAGTAAGGGAGTGACTTCGACACCATACTTTTGTCTCAGAATATATTTCTGAATTTGATTACGTTCCTCTTCAGTCAACGAGTGTTTCAGCAATAGCTGCTCATATTCTACATAATCAATATCTTTAGCATCAGCTACAGTAGTTGCAGATCCTAATTGATTGCGTTGCTTAATTTCTTTGATTTTATCATCAATATCTTTTGATTTTCTACGGCTTTTAAACCAATCTTTTTGAACTTGGAATATTTCTAGGATTAATCTTTTACGGGTTATTATGTCGCTAGGTTCAGTTGCTAAAAAGGCTAGACGTAAATCTCGGATAATATTCTTTTGAACATCATTACCTCGTACATAAATTTGATGTCCATCAGCTATCAAACCGTCTTTCAGAGATTTACGGTAAAGCGTAATAGAAGCATTGACTCTAGCAGACAATTTTGCCCAAGTTCGTAGATGAATAGGATCATACACCAATGGTAAATCGACATCAACTTTATGTAGTGGACTGAGCAAAGCTATGTTTTCTTTTTGATTTTCTTGATACCAATAAGATAATGAACGATAATTTGTACTACCACTACCAATTAACCCAATTCCTCGCTTTGCACACCAGACAATACGCGGCACATCGTCGCGTACTCTTGCTAAAGCTTGTCGTGCTTCCGAGTCAGGAATAACCCCTTGAAAAATACCATAAACGCGGTCAAAATGTTGAACATCAATACTAATTCCAGTACCAAGGCTAGGAGTCACAAAAACAGCGTTATATTCAGTTACTTTTTGATTTATACCTGCAACAAAATCAACCGCTTCATGACCTAGTGTATTTGTTGTGTGACTACTAACAACCAAAGTTTTGGGAAATTGCTTTTGCAATCTTTCTAAACGCTCTTGAAGATAACGTTCAATCGTTTCACAACTGTAACGTCCAGAGCGACTATCCGTTGTCACATAACATTTCTGTCCTGTGATTAAATCCAATTCCAACTGATGAATTAAGGGAGTTGGGTTAGGAGAATCATAGAAAGTCACATCCCAACCTTGCTGGGGTTTCCACTGATTTTCAACAATCCAAGGAATGATTTTCATTCCTGCCAATCCTTGTAAATATTCTAAGGAAACATCTGATAAATCTGCATCTTGGGCAATCACTAATCCTCCACTTATCAACACGGTAGAAATAAGCTGCTGGAAGACTTTTAAAATTTTGACGCGTTTATCTTTACAAGTGTTGCTGTTAAGTAAATGCCATAAAGACTGTTCTACTTCGTCCAAAATTATGATTGCCCCTCGCCAATCCTCTGGATTTAGCTTCCAAATAGAATCAATACATAATCCAAGAGAATCAGGAGATGAAGAGAGTGTGGGAGTGTGGGAAAATATCCTTCCCTCCTTCCTTTTCTCTCTCCTTCCCATTCCCCACTGAATGCCGATTTTTTCGCACAAAAAACGTCCCAGTTGGATTCTGTGAGTAATGAGTAATACGGGTTTGTTTGTGCTTTTGGCTTGGTTCACAACAGTTTGCAGTGTTGTGGTTTTCCCTGTTCCTTTTGCAGAGTTCACTCCAACTAATCCAGAGGAGGGGAACGGTATTTCTCCTAAATACCGACGGTTGACGGTGAGTGCAGCCGGAATGGTTAACTCGGTGTGAGGCTTGGTTTGAGCAAGGTAAACTTCTAAATCAACACTTTGGCGGTAGACTGTCTCAAAAGCAGTTGCACCTTTGGCGACGAGAAAGTCATCAATCCCTTTTTCTATTCCTGGAAGTTTGATGACTCGGACGGAACAATTTTTTTCTTGGAATAGAAACCCTAGCTGGGAGATAGCATTAGTGACTGCTGCAATTTTCTTAGGTTCAGTTTCAAAATCAAAGCAAATGTAAAAGATACGCCCAGTCTTCGCAAACGCTGCTAAATCTGGGATAAGCTGGCGACTGATAACTTTGCCAAAGCCATCCTTGATCACGCGGTAACCACTGGTAATTCCAGGGATAGCAATAGCTGCATATCCTTGTGTCAACAGTGCTGCAGCTTTCTTAACACCCTCACAAATAATAATGGGGATGTTCCGTTCCATCACCCATTGCCAAAAGCTTTCAGCTTCACCATTGCCAGCAATGTTGATACTGTTGGGCATGGGTACATTGTAACGTTGAGCCACTTGCTGCCAGATATCTAGTGATACTCGCAGACAAAATACTCGCGTTGGTGTAGTAGGGGGATGTTCGTACTTTATCAACTTGCCATTTTCATTTAATCGAGGTTGGTTGGGCTTAAAACACCCCCACTCCATCGCTTGCCAATGATTTAGGGAGTCAAGTCCAGAACACCACCAACCACCTTCAGTGATGTGGGCATAACGCTGTAACCACCCATTTTTGACCATCCCAGTATTTGTGCGGGGAAGATGTTCAGAAATTAGCAGGTAATCATAAGTGTTTCTGCCTTTCAAAGACAGAAAATTGAGTTTTGCAAGGTTTAAATCTATACCGCTACCTTGGACTAATTCCTCAAGGTGTTGGGACTCTAGATAGTACAAATGCATTAGGTACGGCGTTAGGAAAAAACAGTGCATAACACCTTATCATGCATATGCAATTTTGAGATGAGGGAGTATGAAAGTACTGTGAGGCTTATTACACTATTCCAAACAATACACTGAAAATGATGGTTTAATCTAAATTGATCACTGCTATCTTGAACTGCCAGAAGTCATACGTTTATAGACAAGAGCAGACATCTTGGGGAAAATCTGTCCATCATCAGCGTATGCCGAATCTGGAGCAAAAACTGCCAAAATATAAGCAGTTTTGTTATCTTCTGTAACAACCATTGCGGCTTCTGATCGAGAAGCAGAAGTCGCCCCTGCTTTAGAATAGAATCGAACACGAGTGTCGGGTAAAGATTCACCAAAAAAACTGCGTACCGGGTTGAAATCATAAGAATCTGGTGGTTGCCAAATTTTAGGATTTAAATCTCTTTTGAGCCATCCACACATTTTTCTGCTGGCTTGCAAAGAGACAGCGTGTTCAGCGTAACACATTTCATACAATAGTCTGGCTGCGTGTTTTGTCGTTATCTTATTCCAATTTCCAACTGGGTTATTAAGTAGCTGCGATTCACTTCCCTCAGGCTCTTGAAGATTAAGATAGTCAACGGGAAATGTTTTTTGAATAATATTAAGATTTTTGTAACCTGCTTCTTGAAAAAATCGATTAAGTTGTTGGCGTTTGTTTTTCCAAAGTTGAAATTTTTCGCTCTTTAGTTCTGATTCCGAACGTGTTCCTGTGACTTGATCTATAATAAAGCTAGCAGCCTCATTATCAGACTCCTGAATCATTTTAGCCAAATAAGGAGCAAAATCTCTTTCATTTTGCCAAATACCGCTATCTATTTGGGCATATAAAACCACCATCCAAAACATCTTAACTACGCTCGCAGGATATCTTGGTATATCTTGTTGGTATCCGGCTGTTTCACCAGTTTTTGCATTTATTAAGGTAACAGATAAAGCCTCTTTAGGCAGATTTTCGTCAGCAGCAAGCTCCACAAGATTGTTAACAATCCCTTGCAACTCTTGAGAGTCTTTAAAATTTGGAGGTTTTTTGAGGTTGTAGACGACTTGTGAATTTTGTTTCCCAGCTTGACGAGAGGGAATAGACAGTGATTTGGCGATCGGCGTAGCGTCAAGCCTCCGGCTTATCGCCCAATCAGGAACTGGCACAGCTGGAGTTACTGATTTCGAATTTTGTTTGCTGGATGATTTGACAGCAACTTGGATAACAGGAATTGGCGAAGTGGCTGTTGGTGCATGTAACGATTGTTGGGTAGATGGTTTGATAGATTGTTTTGATCCATATCTAGTTATCAAAACAGCTAGTAATACACCTAAAGTTATCACTCTTACTGTCACATGGTTTAGTTTGACAGCAAAGTTCTGCTTGGGAGATCTATTCCGGAATTTTTGAGATCGACGCCTTTTCGGCATTATGTCTGAGTTATATTTTGTTTTTAGAAGGAAAAAATCGTTAATCTGCTAAATTTTAGCAGAAGGATCTTATTTCTCACAAACATTAAAATAAATTGACAATCCACTCTTGCGACAACCAGCGTGCTCTTCTGGACATACAGCAAAAGAAGATCTGATAAAAAAGTTGGAAAAGTCCGGAACAGATGACTAAGCTTTCGTTATATTACAGTACATAAAACCAAAAGCTGCAGGTAGGTCGAGATGCAACTGGCTCCCTTTTTTCCGATTTTCTATCGCATCCTCAAACCAACGTTTCCTAACTGTCTTTGGTGTGGTGATCCAAGTTCCAAAATGATCGCACTGACATTTGATGATGGTCCACATCCTCAATACACGCCACAACTGCTGAAAGTTTTAGAGCGTTACAGTGTTAGGGCAAGTTTCTTCTGGCTAGGTGCTTGTGTTAACCGATCGCCAGGTATAGCCAAACAGGTGTGCGATCGCGGACATTGGATCGGATTGCATGGCTATGATCATCAAAATTTTCCCATGCTGTCCCCAACAGAACTTCAACAGAGCTTAGAAAAAACCCAAGCTGCTATTTACAATGCTTGTGCTCTGACACCCGATAAAGTGCGCGATGTCCGTCCACCCAATGGCTTGTTTACACCTACAACATTAAAATTACTAAATCAATGGAACTATCGACCTGTTATGTGGAGCGTTGTACCGGAGGACTGGGTAAGACCAGGAATCCCCACAGTAGTGCAGCGAATTCTCCAGCAGGTGTGTAATGGTTCACTAATTGTTTTGCATGACGGTATGTGCGGCGGACAAGATGTCACCGCAACGACAGAAATCCTCATTCCTCAACTTATGGAACAAGGCTATCAATTTGTAACGGTAGACACTCTCTGGCAGGAACTGAGGGGGATGGGGGCAATGGAGGTCTTCTTTGGGGATGGGTTACAGAAATAATAACTGATCACCCTTGAGCTTGATTTTTGTACTAATGACTAACTTAGCGTTTTGGAACAGCTTCAGATTCAAAGCTGGGAGTGAGGGAAACCTCCTCTGTCCCTAATAAATGATGTATCTCGCTTAATGAACTAGGTTTTGCAGCAGGCTCCTCTAGTGAATCGCTTATATATTGAACTAAATCTTCCACTTGGCAATTCAGAGCTTTGCAAAATCTAATAATTCTCTCAATATGTTCTGTCCCCGTCCTTCCGCTTTCCCAGTTCTGAATAGTACTTTCAGTCACGCCCACGAGGCGTGAAAGCTCAAGTTGGGTCAGTCCTGCCTTTTCACGTAGAAAAGCTATCCGTGGTTTTGCCTTTTGTTTCACAGCTAAGCGCGTATATATAACCTTTAGCCGTAGATCCTAGCACCAAAAAAAACTTGTGCCCAAAAAATTTTGTCCAAAAACTTTTGTCCAGATCTTGACGCACTAAAAATCTTTGGTTAAAACATTAAGGTATAGGATTCACTTCTATCTCTAGTCATCTGTAGGGGGGAAGGGTCAACAGAGGGCAAATAAACGGCTTCAAATATTTTTCAAAAATCTTTTGGATAATTGCGGAATGATGTAACTCGACAATGTAGCTCTCAATAGCAAAACAAACAGAGAAACAAACACCACAAGGAACTCCTTAAGGTAGAAATACATCTAAATACCTACGTATAGTGACAACGGTGTTCACTCTCACAAAAAAGAACAACACACAAAAACAACACACACAACTAACAAGGTTAAAAAAATTATGTTGAACAAATCTATTGCTTTCGGTTTACTGGCTGCTGGTTTGATGATCGCTCCCACCGCCGCATTCGCCGGTCAACAATCACAGAACGTTGACCAGTACACAGAGCAAAACGGTGCTGCTACCAACGGTAGTCGTACAGAGCAAACCTCCACAACCAACAGCACCCAAGTCCAAAATTCAAGAACCAATCGCCCTGTCAAGCACTACGGTAATCGTTACGGTAACACTTACGGTCGCTCTGGTAAAGTTAACCAAGACCAAGGTGCCAAGCAAACCACCGTTCAAAATGGTGCAGCAGTTGATGGTTCTGACACCTACCAAGACAGCCGCACCCGCAACAACCAGCGTCAAAATGCTCGTTAGTCGCTAATCATTGATTTGCTGCTTTGGCGTTGCTAAATATCTGCTCAAAGTGCAACGCCATACTCTTCCAAAACAGATAAGTTTTCACTTTCACAACACACACACAACTGACAAGGTCAAAAAATTATGTTGAACAAATCTATTGCTTTTGGTTTACTGGCTGCTGGTTTGATGATCGCTCCCACCGCCGCATTCGCCGGTCAACAATCACAGAACGTTGACCAGTATACAGAGCAAAACGGTGCTGCTACCAACGGTAGTCGTACAGAGCAAACCTCCACAACCAACAGCACCCAAGTCCAAAATTCAAGAACCAATCGCCCTGTCAAGCACTACGGTAATCGTTACGGTAACACTTACGGTCGCTCTGGTAAAGTTAACCAAGACCAAGGTGCCAAGCAAACCACCGTTCAAAATGGTGCAGCAGTTGATGGTTCTGACACCTACCAAGACGGCCGCACCCGCAACAACCAGCGTCAAAATGCTCGTTAGTCGCTAATCATTGATTTGCTGCTTTGGCGTTGCTAAATATCTGCTCAAAGTGCAACGCCATACTCTTCCAAAACAGATAAGTTTTCACTTTCACAACACACACACAACTGACAAGGTCAAAAAATTATGTTGAACAAATCTATTGCTTTTGGTTTACTGGCTGCTGGTTTGATGATCGCTCCCACCGCCGCATTCGCTGACCAATCACAGAACGTTGACCAGTACACAGAGCAAAACGCTGCTGCTACCAACGGTAGTACTGCAGTTCAAACTTCCATCACCAATAGCAGTCAAGTCCAAAATCGTACACACTCCCGTCCTGGTAACTACTACGGTGGTTCCCGCAGAACTCCTCAAGACCAAGGTGCTCGTCAAACCACCATTCAAAATGGTGCAGCACTTGATGGTTCTTACACTAACCAATACAGCGAGACCAACAACAACCAGCGTCAAAATGCTACCAATCGTGGTAGATCCTACCATCGCTAATCATTGATGTCATCAAAAGGCGTTGCCGAGTGTTTGGTATCAGTTAATTCTTTTACTATTCAAGCAACGCCACTGTTTCACAATTCATTCATAATTTAGGACATAGTTATGGTAAAGAAAACGTTGACTCTGGGTCTTTTGGTCGCTGCTGTGATGGTAATACCAACTGTAGCTTTCGCAGGCGAAGCCGTGACCAGGCAGGAGATTAATCAAAACTCTACAGTTGGTGGTGAAAATAGCCGAGTGAATCAGGCAGCGGACCAATACAGCATTCAGCAAAAAACTGGTCACCCCCGTTCTGGAAGACAAAATGCTAACCAGCGCATCGACCAAAATGGTGCCGCGCGTGATAACAGTAATGTTGACCAGTATGCTTCTCAAAAAAGCGAGCAACTGCAACGAAATAGACAAAACAGAGGATCTTCTATTCCTTACCGCCATTAAGCCGTGCTGTACTAGTCTGTATTTAGTTTGCTGTCTCAAGCTGCTGTTGGTATTGGGTTACGCATCTGCCAAAATCCTGATGAGTTCAACTCCGGAAATATATAGCGGTTCCGGCTAATTAGCGATTGGGTGTTGCTGGATCTATGTGACAAAGCAACCCCAAATAACTCACCAGTTTACAGAAAATTGCGAGTGTCTGTTGACAGTGCGGTGGTGTGTTATAGGTGAGGAGTTGATACATATTTTACCGATTTCCTAGTTTTACTATATGAAAGTCGGTTGTATTTTAGGAACAGAGGAATTAAGCCATGCCTGTCAGACAAACTATTTCATTACTAGTGGTACTCTCAGCGCTGATTGCACTACCTGCGAAAATTGCGAGCGCAGATGACATTGATGTCGAAGGTAGTACTAGTAGGGTAACAATCGATGAAGAAGGTGGTATCACAATTAGAGACAGAAGACCTACTAACAGAACCACTTATCCTTACAGTCGGATACCAAGTTCTAGAAGAAACATTCGACAATACAGTCTTGATCAGCGTCTGCGGAGTTTGAGATATCCTCGCACAACACAAAGCTACTGTAACGGCAGACGAGTAGTCCGAACAAATACTGTACGCAGTGGCTCTAACAGCGCAAATAGTACTTACAGTTCTACAACCACATCCACTTGTCAATAATACCAAGGGTACATACATGAAATCCAAACTACTTTCTCTGGGCTTGTTCTCTCTAACAGCTGTCTCCCCTTTCTTTATTCCTTCCTTAACCCCTTCTGCTTCAGCAGGATGTGTTGGTGTCACAGCTGGGACACAAATAGCGATTTCCAGAGAAGCAAGACAATCTACAAGAGTTAATCGTCAAAGTTCTCCAGGTTGTAGCGGTAGCACTTCTGTCAGCACAGGAAAGCAAGTTTGTATCAACAATGATGGTGCTTGCGAACAACGTCGCACTGTGAATCAAAATTTTGAAGGTGGTAACCGCAGGGGGGGTTATGACCCTGTAAAAGACATTAATGTTGATGTCAACGTTCCTGTGCACGTAAAATCACCAAGAGCACCTTTTTCCAACAGGTAAGATAGTCCTAACAACTCCTATCAAAACTCTCACCTTTCCGAAGTCCCTAGCAGGCGGGAACTTCGGTTTCATTGCTAGGGATGACTTTTGTGAAGGCAAAAACTTCTGTTGAGTTTACAGTAGCGAGTGAAATTTTTCTTCCCGCCTAATCTTTTCTCCAGCTATCAGCAGGTCATGCAATTTTTCAAATAATTGAATTGGCTAATTGTGTACCTGCTGTTACTTCAATCTGGTTCTGTCATCATGAGTAAATTAGTGATTCTTGCAAGCTGTCTAGTACTTCTAAGTGTTAGTACAGCTTTTGCACAAAATTTCGTCCGTAGTAGCCAGAAAACTTCTTCTGTCATTATTCAGACAGACAGCAATAGCGGACATAGCAGCCAGAGGACTTCCTCTGTTATTGTTCAGACAGACAACGATGACAAAAATTTTCACGATTCTTCCGTTATTGTTCCAACAGACAGTTATGACGATGACGACGAGGAAAGTAGCGAAGATTTTTCCGTTGTTGTTCCAACACACAGGAGTAGCGATATGAACAGATCGACGACATTCACTAGCCAGCAATCTAGCTTTGGTGATTCCTTTGGATATCAAAAAAGCTCACTTCAGCTAAGTGCTGCGAATTTAAGTCAACCGCATATCTTGAGCATCAATACATCAAATGCTCAAATGACGGGTGAAATTACTGTAAATGGTAAAGTTGTCAAGCAAATTAACAACGATAAAAACGTTAAGCTTAATTTGTCACCTTATTTATCAGTTGGTGAACACAAGGTGGAAGTATCAGCACGATACAATCCCCCATCATCTTCTGTGAGTGTAGAACTGAGCGGTCCTGGTACTAACGTAGCCCAACAAAATAGTGGTAATGGTGCCTTAAACTACACTATGGATGTTAACGTACGCTAAGCTCATGCGATACGCGCAAGCTAAAGCCTCCGGCTGATCGTCAATTGTGTAGCTAACCTTGAATTCATTCACTGAATCTATAAACAAGCACACGAACTCGTAGTCACTTATTCGCCCCAATAGCTTAATGGCTGCCTTGTAAAGGTTCTGCTATTTATAACTATCGCTCTTTGGCTTGCGGACTAGTAGCGAGTTTTTTCGTATTTTTTGGATCTGTTGCTGGTGTACCATACGAAAGACATACCCGTATCTCCTCCCTTGACACGAGTCCGACAAGCGCGTCAAGGGAGTGTACTATAGGTATAAGACTTCCCCTACACCCCGTAGTGGCTTCTTGTAGGGTAGGGTATTTTGAATTACTATAATATAGATCTAGTTGTACCTATTTGGCTTTCCAGATTTGCACGCATCCATAATTCTGCAACAGACCAAATCCAAAATTTATTTCGTACTTGGGCAAAATCATCATAGTTATGGGTAACAATTGCATCCAGTTTTTCATCCGTGGCACAAACGAGTTCTACAGCAGACTCAAAATCTTGAAGAGGTGAAAAACGTGCTTGTTGGAGAATAGTTTGATCGATAGTACAGACTTGGATTTTGTCTTGCAGCCAATTAATCACTAGTTCAGCGATATTTGTATTTCGCAAACGACTTGCATATGTGTGAATTTTTTGCCAACCAATATCTGTTATGTACATTTGAACCCACGGATGTACTCTATCTAATAACTCACTGACATCTCCTACAGAGTTATTACGATTCATCAAAGCCTCTAATATTAAATCAGCATCAACTAATATCCTGAACACTTTCAAACCCCATTATTAACCTATCAATATATTGCGGAGAAATAAGATATTAGACTCACTGAGTCATGAATATACTTATATACAAACTAAAAAGATAGTATTTCGGATTTACGCACAATCAATGAGAAATATAAACTAGCTTTGGCACCACTCTACTGTCTGGCTAAGATGATCAACTTTTGGTTGAGTGGCTAACATTCTATCTACGTAAGACGCCAGATAAATTTTTGTAGTTCCAAACAAGAGTAAAAGTCATTTATACCCAAAATTCCAGTCAATGTAACATCATATTTTGAATTTTTACAAAGTTAATAAATGCTTCTCACCTAGAAGTTATAAAAATAACAAAGTGATAAGCGTGATATCACTAATATCTCATAAAAGAATTCAATCAACTAATAAAAATTTATGAAGTGTTTTGATTTTTATAAATGAAATGTATAAACTCTTCTTTAAAAAGAAAAGCACAAATTTCTATCTAAAGAAGGATTGATATTAAAGTAACACTTAGTGATTGTCCAAAACCCATGACTAAAGTCATGATTAAACAAATAAAGTCCGTGTTAGAGAGCAAACTCTTGCTAGACAACAAAAATACAGCAGTTTGCAACGAGTATAAAATACAAAACCTAGGTCTAAAAACTAGATAGAAAGCGCGTTCTGTATCAAATCCGTTTGTATTGGAATTCTTTCTCTAGACCTAGTTTTTTACAAAGTCTGACTAATAATTACTATTATTGATGAGATTTAAGCAACAAATAATATAACTGCCCATGACTAACAGTCACACCAGCGCGATCGCCTGCTATCTTACCTGAACCTAAAAAATAATCTACTCGCCCCGCACCTTTAATTGCACCTCCGGTATCTTGATCAAGAACATACCGACTGACAATTCGATGCTCCATTTGTTTAGTCACAGAATTAACAAAAGGGAAGGGAGCACGAATCAACGCCAAAGCACCAGGAGGCATAAGCGATTTATCTGTTGCAATAGAGCGTTCTGCTGTTAGTGGTACTTTGATAGAACCTTCGGCGGGTGCACCGTGGTTTTCTTGAAAAAACACAAAGCTGGGATCGCGAGGGATATAAACATTTAACTGTTGTGGATACTTCTGAAAATAGTTGAGGATCTTCGGCATGGTCAAACCCTCAAGCGGTAACTTACCATCGTTCGCCAGTTCTCGCCCGATACTCTTGTAGTTGTAAGCGGTGTTACCAGCATAACCTATTGTTGTTTGAGTGCCATTAGTAAGCTGAAGTTTGGCTGAACCTTGAATCTGCACTAAATACGGTTCTAGGCGATCGCGAAACCAAAACAACTCTAACCCCCGCAATCTACCAATTGAAGCTTGCAACCCATCGGCACCTTCTAGTTCCAAGCGTGTGGGATGAGGTTTTTGCCATGAGCTAATATCAGGTGGTATGCGATAAGCAGGATAGCGATACTCTGGAGTTGGAACACGACTAGCAGCATAAACTGGTTCATAGTATGCTGTAAACAGCACCGAGCCTTTTTTGTCTCCCCCCACTGACTGGTAAAAAACAAATTCCTTTGCTATTGCTGCATTAAGTTCCACAGCAGATTTAGATTTTAATACCAGTTCTCGGAATCTTTGCAAACTTTTGATAACGCGATCGCGTGTCATTCCCACCACAGGATACTGTTGATACACCCCCGCCGCATCGCTAGAAAAAAGGTACTGCAAACTGCGATCTACAGCCGTCAACAAAGCCTTTTTATCTGGTGATTCACTGTTTTCGCCCCATAATTGACCATCCAAACAAGAAGTATCGCCCTCGCAACAAGGAAACGGTGACTTCGCAATGGGTACTAATGGAGATGGCGCTGTTTGCGGTTGAACAATTTTATCCTGTAATTGAGCTTGAGAGGATACTGGTAGTTGCCATTTTGTCACCCGACACTGTGGTGGACTCAGTGCTAAATGCCCGAAAGGTTGCATAAGTAATAACACAATTATAGGGGCTATAGGGAGACTTATGGCGATACGCTCAGCGTCAAGCTTTCGGCTTATAGTTCGTAAGGATACGGCACTTTGCCCCATTGCGACAAATGTCTTTTTGATCATTTTTTCTAAACTGCGTGACATAGGGGTGTGATGAAAATTGCTTACATCTTACCCGTAACCACTGATGACCCTTCAATTATCAGTTATCAACTGCCAATTGTCAGGCATTCAGCCCCATGAATTTATTTTTGGAGAATTGATATTCAGATGTCCGACAATTCTTACAAAGTTGGACATCTTGTTTTTTCACAAATCCTCTAAGAGTGCTATCTCACTCGTTCATATTATGATATGTAGCAACAGCAGAGGGCGATACACGATTCAAGTAACGGAAGATCCAGTATTTGAAGATCGTATCTAAAATAACTGGAAATGTAGCAATAAATAGGAATATAAAACTGTGATTTGCTGGCAATCCCCAATGGCGCGAAATACCTTCTAAAATAACTTCCCAACCATGAGGAGAGTGGAAACCCACAAAAATATCGGTAAACAAAATTATAATAAATGCCTTGGCACTGTCACTAAGACCGTAGACAATATGGTCAAAGAAATCTTTGAGTTCCGCTATTTCTTTTTTGCTAACAAGCAACAAGCAGGAAAACGCAATCACAGACAATATATCAGCAAAAACATTTTTCAGGGCATTAGAACTACTATTACTAAATTCCTCAGAAATCTCATTAGCCTTTGTTTTTATCTGATTTTCCATCTGCTCAAGAGATAATGGTTCGCCATTGAGCAGCAAGTTATCAAATTTTATTCTCTCTTCAAATTTTTCTAGCTCTTTTAGAGCTTCTTCTTCCATTTCAAAATTCAGGAACAGACCAGCTTCATTCGCAGATTCTTTATGAAAAGTACGGTCAACAATCGGTCCAATAACCAGAGCTTTTGACAATTGATGAGTCAAAATAGGAACTATAATAAGCAGAAGCAGAAATTTGACAGATATTATTGTTCTTCTTTGTGTATTACGGAAATTTTTAACGACATCTTGTTCTGCTTGGGGGTCTAACTCAACTTGCAGACGAGTAAAAGTACTAAGAATAGAACGCGGTACAACTCCTGTCGTATTTGCCTTATTTTGAGGTATATTATTGTCTAATCTCTGAGTTAAGAAATTCTGTTGTTTTAATTGATTAGTTGAGGGTTGTATTCTTATTAAACTATTATCTTTATTGATTTGAACTTGGGAATGTAATTCGTCCAAATTGGTGTATTTTGCTGTGATTTCATCAATGAATGTGAGTTTTTGTAAAATCACAGAAGGCTGTGGAAACTGTATACCAAATTCATTTGCAGCTTTTTGATTAGATTCGCTCAGAAAAAAACGGCTTGCCTTAAATTCTGTTAGCCGCATTCGGACAATTTTTAATTGTTTTTTTAGGTATGACTCAAAATAATCCATGACATTACGGCTGTACTTATTTGATGTAATGTCTATCTTATTACCATCGAAATCTTTATCTTCTATTGCCTTAATCTGCAATGCCGCTTTGTAAGCCTCGTCTAGAGAACGCTCTGAGGTGCGTAAGTACCATCTGTAAGAGGCTACTAAAAAAGGGTATATTTTTTGGCGAAAAATAGAAATAATCATTGTTGGCAATCATCCAGCATACTTTTGTGACTCTTAAACTTAAGTTAACGTACGAAGTGTCTGAAAAAATCTCCAAGGAGATATTTATGATTTGGGATTCCCTTTGGGTAACAGGACCTAGCCGCAGTGGTAAGACTGCTCGCTTGGTAAAGCAGTTTTGTAATTGGGTGTTGAGTGAAACTAGCTGCAAAGAGTCATATTATACGAAAAACCAAGGGCAAAAAAATAGCGAGAATATACCAAGACCCTTGTATCTTCATCAAACAGAACCAGGAGTCTTAGTTTTGGCAGCCAATGATGAAAATCGTCGGGGGTTAGCGGATAAAATTGTTACAGCCACTTCCGGAAAATATCCAGTACGTTGCAAGACACCCTTGGGCTTTATTCAGGATGAAGTGAGTTTGTTTTGGCCTTTGCTTATTCAGTTATTGGAGTTAAAGGCGCAATTTCCAGTACGGCTGCGTCCAGAAACTGAACAGGAACTAGCAACCAAACTTTGGCGTTCCCAATTGGACGAGGGAATTTTGCGTCGCGCGGGAGAACCGGAGTACCGATTAGTACGTCGTATCTTGGATTTATTGCAACTAGGGGCTTCTAGTGGCATAGCCTGTGAGAAAATTAACGACGTTTTGCTCAACGCCATCGCTCAGCAAGAGAATAGTGCAAACCTAGAACCTCAACTAATAACATCTTTACTACTCAATTGGCGTAACTGGTGTCTAGAAAGAGGATTTCTCACCTATGGAATCATGACCGAAGTTTATGGCAAATACCTCTTAAGCGATCCAACTTATCAGCAACAGCTTAGCAAACGCTATCAAGCAGTGCTGGCTGATGATGTCCAAGATTATCCTGCCCTATCGCGTCACCTGTTTGAGTTGCTTCTAAATAACGGTGCAGTGGGGGCATTTAGCTACAATCCCGATAGTGTAGTGCGTTTGGGACTAGGAGCTGACCCCAATTATTTAGAAGGATTATCAGCACGTTGTCGGCAAGAAGTTTTGACTCAGCGTCCCTTTTCATGCCTTGGAGAAGCTAGCACCATACCGATGCAGGAGCTGATAACAGAACAGATCATGCCTTTAAGCTTACCAGCAGCAGTCCAATCCATTCAAACCAGATCCCGCGCCGAATTATTGCGGGAAACAGCAGAGGTGATTGTTAAAGCTGTTAAGGAGAAGCAGGTACAGCCAAACGAAGTGGCGATCATTGCGCCAGGTTTAGATGCGATCGCCCGTTACACCCTCACAGAAATCCTCACCAAGCAAAACATCCAAGTCCAACCTCTCAACGACCAACGCCCCTTGATAACTTCGCCGATCATCAGAGGATTGCTCACCGTTCTTGCCTTAGTTTATCCCGGCTTAGGACGCTTAGTTGACCGCGATGCTGTGGCAGAGATGTTAGTTGTGTTAAGCAAGGAAGTTTCTGGAATCGAAGCAGAAATTTCCCCCTCATTTCCCCACATTGACCCCGTCCGCGCTGGCTTGATAGCAGATTACTGCTTTGTACCCCATCCAGACCAACCCAAGTTGCTACCTGTCAGGGCGTTTGACCGCTGGGATAGGCTGGGCTACGCAGCGACCACGGCTTATGGTAATATATTGCAGTGGTTAGAAACCCAAAAAACACAACAAGAACTGCGCTTGATTCCCAGTCCCATTTCTCTTTTAGATAGGGCAATTCAGCGTTTCTTGTGGAATGGCAACAATCTCCCCTACGACCAATTGGCAGCACTGCGGGAACTATTGGAAACCGCACAGCACTACTGGGAAATTGATACGAGATTGCGGCAAACCTCCTCTGTTTCTCCCCCATTAAAAGAGGAAACCCAAGCGAAAGGGACTTCACCTTACTCAATAACTGCCGAATTTATCCAACTCCTGCGGCGTGGTACCATTACCGCTAATCCCTACCCGGTTCATCCCATCGGGCCGAAATCAAACGCTGTCACATTGGCTACCATCTTCCAATATCGCTCTTCTAGACGGTCTCACCGTTGGCAGTTCTGGCTGGATACAGGTTCGCCTTTGTGGGCAAAAGGCGGTGCAGCAACTTTATTCGGTGCACCATTCTTCCTCCAAGAAAGGTTGGGCGAACCTTGGACAGTAGAAGATGAAAAATCGGCAGAAGAACAAAGACTGCGAACAATTCTGGCAGATTTGCTTGCTCGCGTGTCCCAAAGAGTCTATTTATGTCATAGCGATTTAGCGGTTAATGGGCAAGAACAGCTTGGTCCTTTGCTACCTTTGGTACATGCTTGCGTTTCAGTTGTTTGTGATCCTGCCGTTGTTTAACGCATTTCGGCGGAATTCAAGAGCACGCCAGGTGCTACAAGTCGGGAAACCCGCCCACCACACTGGCTCCCTACTACAACCAGTATCTGTACAATATTAAGTAAGGTAAAGAACACTCTCATAAAAAGCTAGAGTAAAAATCAATGGTGTTATTTGGATTCGGTAAAAAATTAAGCCTGCCCACTCCTGAAGAAGCTTTGTCAGGGCGAGCAGAAAAAATGCCAGTACCGGCTCGTCACTATGTTAACGGTCATCCGCTCAAGCCGCCATTTCCAGAAGGAATGGAACTTGCAACGTTTGGTATGGGGTGCTTTTGGGGTGCAGAACGCAAATTCTGGCAGCTAGAAGGAGTTTACAGCACAGCAGTCGGTTATGCTGCAGGTGTCACTCCTAACCCTACTTATAAAGAAGTGTGTTCTGGACGCACAGGTCACAATGAAGTGGTACAAGTCGTCTTTGATCCAAAAGTCATTAGTTATTCTGAGTTACTAAAAGTCTTCTGGGAAAACCACAACCCCACTCAAGGCATGCGTCAGGGTAACGACGTGGGTACTCAGTATCGTTCAGGGATTTACGTGTATTCTGAAAATCAAAGAAAGCTAGCAGAAGCATCGCAACAAGCTTATCAGAAAGCTCTCAGTGCTTCAGATTATGGAAAAATTACCACTGAAATTCTGGATGCTCCTGAATTTTACTATGCCGAGGACTACCATCAGCAGTACCTGGCGAAAAACCCCAATGGCTATTGCGGATTAGGCGGGACTAACGTTGCTTGTCCTGTGGGAATAGCTCAACTCAACGGTTAAGTCTGTGATATTCTGTTCCGTTATAGCGCAAGCTTAACGGGACATATTCTTTTCTACAGCAATCCTAAATATTCGTGATAAACAAGATCCCCGACTTCGTAGAAGTTGTCGGGGATCTGTCGTTTTTAATTCTTACAAATCAAATAGGATTACTATAGAAGTTCTCAGAAACGCTATAACCTGAACACAACCACTCGAAGGATTGATGCTGGGTAGTTCACTTCAATTTCTATCTCAAGAGTGCATAAGTCGATTTTGCTTACACCTATGAATAAGACAAGGAAAGCAAACAAGTTTGACTTCTGTTTCTATCTCAAGAGTGCATAAGTCGATTTTGCTTACAACTATGAATAAAACAAGGAAAGTAAACAAGCTTAACGTCCCTTTACTAAAGAGGTAGTACTGATCTCACATAATCAAACTTCCATTAATACTCGAGCACAAGACTACGTTTACAAAGGAGAACAAACCATGAGCCAATCGAAGTGTGAATCTTTGATAAAGCCTTGAGATCATCATGAATGAAAAATTTACAGATGAAATTACTTACATTGTCAAGCTATTTAGAATTGGAAGATTAATTCGATGATTCAGCCAAGTTTACCTCAAGACGATACCCCTGAACAACAGCAGCAGCGAAATGAACAGATCGCCCGCCAGCGAGAAGATTATCAATACGGCGAAACTGCGGGGATATTGTTGATTAAAAAATTGCCACAGTCAGAAATGTTCTCATTCAAATACTCACTGGAGCGAGATCAGGGCTTAATATCATTAATCGCGAATACCTTAGCAACCAATATCGATAATGTTTTCGATCCATTCGATAGCTTGAAAGATTACCAGGAGATGTTTCCACTCCTGCGCAAACCTTCAACGTTGCAAACATTCCGCAACGATACTGTCTTTGCTCGTCAGCGCATTGCTGGTGCCAATCCGATGGTGATTGAGCGCGTCATTGAGAAATTGCCTGATAACTTTCCAGTGACAGATGCCATCTTTCAAAAAATCATGCTGACTAAAAAGACACTCGCAGAGGCGATCGCAGAAGGCAGAATCTTCCTCACCAATTACAAAGGGCTTGATGGACTCACTCCAGGAACATACGAACAAGGAACAAAAACCATTGCTGCCCCGTTGGTGTTGTACTGTTGGAAACCTGTAGGTTATGGCGATTATCGCGGTACTTTAGCTCCCATTGCCATTCAACTCAATCAACAAACTGATCCAGCAAAAAATCCCATTTATACACCAATCGATGGGATGCATTGGTTTATGGCAAAAATCTTTACTCAAATGGCAGATGGTAACTATCACGAAGCCATCAGCCATCTGGGAAGAACCCATCTGATGTTGGAACCGTTTGTAATGGCAACTGCTAATGAACTAGCGCCCAATCATCCCCTCTCAGTCTTACTGAAACCCCATTTTCAATTCACTCTGGCAATCAATGAACTGGCACGAGAACAATTGATCAGCCCAGGTGGCTATGCAGATACTCTGTTAGCTGGAACTTTGGAAGCCTCCATCAACCTTATTAAAGGAGCTATCAAAGAATCTCTCGAAAACTTCAGTGAGTTTGCCCTACCTAAAGAGCTAAGTCGGCGAGGAGTTGGAGAAACCGATCTTGACGAACAGGGAGAAAACTTTTTGCCAGATTACCCCTACCGGGATGATGCTTTATTATTGTGGAGAGCAATTGAGTCTTACGTTAGCGATTATCTAGAGCTGTACTACACATCTCCAGTCCAGATTTTGGAAGATACAGAGCTACAGAATTGGGTGCGGAAACTAATATCTCCAGAGGGGGATAATGTTAAAGGATTAGTGGCTAATGGTAGAGTGGAGAGTGTGGAACAGTTAGTGGCGATCGCTACCCAGCTTATTTTTATTAGTGGACCTCAGCACGGTGCGGTGAACTATCCCCAATACGACTACATCGCCTTTGCCCCCAACATGCCGTTAGCTACGTATGCGCCCCCTCCCAGTCGTGATCAAGAAATTGATGAAGCCACAATCCTGAAGATTCTCCCTCCACAAAAGCTGGCGGCAAAGCAATTGGAGTTGATGAAAACTCTCACTGTTTTCTTGCCAAATCGTCTGGGCTATCCAGACAAGAACTTTGTCGATGTCCGCGCTCAAAAGGTTTTGCTGCAATTCCAGACAAAATTACAAGAAATTGAGCAAGTGATTCATGAGCGGAATCAAAACCGGCTTGAACCGTACACCTTTCTTTTACCCTCGAATGTACCTAATAGCTTAAACATATAGCAATCCTAAACATTCGTGAGAAACAAGATCCCTGACTTCTTGAAGAAGTTGGGGATTTGTCGTTTGCGTTTCTGGCAACAAAAAACATGCCAGCGCTCGTTCTCCGGCTCAGCCTGGGAACGAGAAAAAAATCTTCGGCTGATCCAAAACTTTCCCTGTTCATGCACCTGTTCATCTATGAGGATGGTGTCACCTGCCCACAGGGGTGTCCGTTCGCACTCGCGTTGGCGCTCTTAGCGTCCTATGGCTCTGGCTAAGCTCGCGTCTTTTGCCTTTAACCTGAATCCTTACGCTTTTCTCGCCTTTGGCGATCAAAACTAATTTAAAGTTCACACAAGCGTGCATAAACCTTCAACCCTTATCCCTATCAAAATGCAGAAGCAAAAAACGAGTCCAAGACGCCAAACAAACTTACGGCGGACAAAGACACAAACCAAAACCAAAACTATTTCATGAGGTAAAGAAAATGATTGTCGTCATCAAATCCCAAACTCCCGCATCTGAAATCGAAAGAATCATTCAAGAACTGAGCCAGTATTCCGCAACAATCGAAAAAGTAATTGGTAAAGACAAGGTTGTCATTGGCTTGGTGGGTGATACAAGTGTTATTTCTCCAGAACACGTCCAACAAATCAGTCCATTTATCGAACAGGTGGTTCGCGTGAAACAGCCTTTCAAACGGGTTTCGTTAGAATATCGCTATGGTGAACCAAGCGAAGTCGTTGTCCCAACTCCCAATGGTCCAGTCACTTTTGGTCAAAATCATCCTTTAATTGTAGTCGCTGGACCTTGTTCAGTCGAAAATGAAGAAATGATTGTGGAAACAGCACAAGTCGTAAAAGCCACCGGTGCACAGTTTCTTCGGGGAGGAGCATACAAACCTCGTAGCTCACCTTATGCTTTCCAAGGACATGGCGAAAGCGCTTTATCTCTGTTAGCAACAGCCCGCGAAGTCACTGGACTAGGGATTATCACAGAAGTGATGGATACAGCGGACTTAGACAAAGTTGCAGAAGTTGCTGATGTGGTGCAAATTGGTGCTCGCAATATGCAAAACTTCTCCCTACTGAAGAAAGCAGGCGCTACGGGTAAACCAATTCTGCTCAAGCGGGGGCTGTCTGCAACAATTGAAGAATGGTTGATGGCTGCTGAATACATTCTGGCTGCTGGTAATCCAAATGTGATTTTGTGTGAACGCGGAATTCGCAGCTTTGACAAGCAATATACAAGGAATGTTCTAGATCTATCTGTGGTACCTGTCTTGCGTGGACTGACCCATTTGCCAATTATGATTGACCCCAGTCATGCCACCGGCTACTCTAAGTTTGTACCAACAATGGCAAAGGCAGCGATCGCAGCTGGTACAGATTCCTTGATGATTGAAGTTCACCCCAATCCCTCCAAAGCACTATCAGATGGTCCTCAATCTCTAACACCACCGGATTTTGTGGAACTCATGCAGGAACTTGCTTCCCTTGCCCAATTCTTCGGACGTGGAACAAAGTCTGCCTTCACAACCACACCATTTGCTACCAAAACTCTTTCGACTGTAGGTGTCTAAGTTGAGCAATCATCAGTGGTTTTTCTAGGGTAGGTAATATCATGTTTACACCAATGACTCATCGATTTGCCTACCTGAGATTCTTTAATCATTCTGAAATTCTTTCGTTAAGGCAATCATGTGTGCGTATTATTCTTTCAGCTTGACTAGAAATACAGTAGGAAAATACGCACAAACTAATTTACTCGCATTTTCTCATTCTAAAACTATAATTGACACTGCTGTTAAATCTTAAGAAATTTAATACCGACAACAACTTGACAAAACTCCTGAATTTCTAACCAAATCTTTTGTAGATACCAAAATGACTATAGGCGCAATAGATATTTTGATACTGAACGCTCCAGAAGCATTTACTTCTCAAAACTGCATAAGTCAAATTGAACTACATCTATTTAATATCGGGTAGTTGCTGTCAACCAACAATCACTCAGAAAAACAGTGTCCTGCACTCAACTTTCTCAGCAAGTCGTCAAATTATTCTGGTGATGATTTTTAAACAAACTTTAAGAGGGTCATATCTATGTATTCTGACGCACAATCCTACACAACTCAAGGTGGAATATTTGTATCACGCTCCGTAACGAATACTTCTATAGAGTCGGCAATTGATGAGGTTTTGATACGTCTGGATTCCCAACGCGGAGGGTTGTTGGCAAGTAGCTATGAATACCCAGGACGCTACAAACGCTGGGCGATCGGTTTTGTTAATCCACCTTTAGAACTTGTTACCCGCGATAACACTTTTACCATTACGGCTCATAATGAGCGAGGCAAGATACTGCTAGATTATCTAGCACAGAACCTGTTGGATCAACCATATCTTCAAGCTGTTAATAAAGAGAACAAGCGTATTATCGGCTCTGTCAAACCAACTGAACGTCTCTTCTCAGAAGAAGAACGCAGTAGACAACCTTCTGTTTTCAGTGTTGTTCGCGAGATATTATCTGTCTTCCACAGTCCACTAGATGAAAACTTGGGACTTTATGGTGCATTTGGCTATGACTTAGTTTTCCAATTTGAGCAAATGCCAAAGCATCTGGAACGTTCAGCAGACCAAAGAGACTTGGTACTATATCTACCTGATGAGTTGTTAGTTGTTGACTATCACCTGCAACAGGCATTCAGAGTGCAATATGATTTTGTCACCAACAATGGTAGCACTCGGGATTTACCTCGCACGGGTGAAGTTATGGATTACCGAGGTCAGCGTTTAAGTGTAACTCAAACCTCTGATCATGCGCCTGGTGAATATGAACAACAAGTCACCAAAGCACTCGATTACTTCCGTCGCGGTGATTTATTTGAGGTTGTTCCCAGTCAAAGCTTTTTTCAAGCTTGTGAAAAACCCCCAACGGAACTTTTCCGCACTCTCAAAGAGATTAATCCCAGTCCCTATGGATTTCTCTTTAATTTAGGTGGAGAATATCTAATTGGTGCATCTCCAGAAATGTTTGTGCGTGTTGACGGCAGACGTGTTGAAACTTGCCCAATCAGTGGTACAATCCGTCGAGGAGAAACTGCGATTGATGATGCAGCGCAAATCCAGAAGCTGCTGAACTCGCGTAAAGATGAATCCGAACTCACCATGTGTACCGATGTAGACCGCAATGATAAGTCGCGGATTTGTGAGCCGGGTTCTGTACGAGTGATTGGTCGTCGCCAAATTGAATTGTACAGCCATCTCATCCACACAGTAGACCATGTGGAAGGGGTGCTGCAACCAGAAGCTGATGCTTTGGATGCATTCCTCACACATCTGTGGGCAGTTACAGTCACAGGAGCACCAAAACGCTCAGCCATGCAGTTTCTTGAACAAAATGAGCGCAGTCCAAGACGTTGGTATGGTGGAGCCGTTGGATGCTTGAGTTTTAAAGGCAACTTGAATACTGGTCTGATTTTAAGAACTATCCGACTGAAAGACTCAGTTGCACAGGTGCGAGTTGGTGCAACAGTTCTTTATGACTCAGAGCCAGAAGCGGAAGCTCAAGAAACTATTACTAAAGCTGGTGCCTTATTCCAAACGCTTCGCGTCGTTGAACACAAAAGTGCAGATTTGTCAAGGCTGTCAGGTCTTGACATTCAACAAGCAAATCCAGGGGCGGGGAAACGTGTCTTGTTAGTTGACTATGAAGACTCATTTCTTCATACCCTAGCAAATTACATCCGTCAAACTGGTGCCACAGTCACAACACTACGGCATGGTTTTGCAGAATCAGTTTTTGATACAGAAAAACCTGACTTGGTTGTATTATCTCCTGGTCCTGGAAGACCAAGTGACTTTCATGTAGCAGAGACGATCGCAGCCTGCAAAAAACGGCAAATTCCCATATTTGGTGTGTGCTTGGGCTTACAAGGAATAGTCGAGGCACACGGCGGAAAACTGGGAGTTCTGGATTATCCCCAGCATGGTAAAGTATCAATGGTATCTGTTGTTGATCCAGATTCTGTTACCTTCAAAGGTCTACCACAATCGTTTGAAGTTGGTAGATACCACTCGTTGTATGCACTACCGGAAAGCTTACCCGCAGAACTCAAAGTGACCGCCATGTCCGCAGATGGTGTGATTATGGGCATTGAGCATCGCACATTACCAATTGCCGCCGTTCAGTTCCATCCAGAATCTATCATGACTTTGGCAGGAGGAATAGGCTTAACAATTGTTACAAATGTAGTCCAAGAATTCATGGCTACAATTCCCTCCTCAGCGCTTGCATAATCACCTCTGTTATAACCCTCTCTAATCGCTTTTCACTTCACCCCCGCCTTTAGCTACGCAAAAATCTTTCCCTCTCCTTTATAAGGAGAGGGATGCCCGACAGGGCAGGGTGAGGTTCTGAATTTTGGATTAACTCTCCCTTTGTTGAACTAATAACCACTATAAACAAATGCTAAATATTCACGAGCAATCAACTCAAGCAACTGCGTCTACCAAACCGCGCCATATTCTCGAAGAAATTGTTGAGCATAAACAACAAGAAGTTGCACTCATGAAAGAGCAACTGCCAATAGACGAGTTAAAACTTCAGATCAATCTTGCTCCCCCCGTACGAAATTTCTTGAATGCCATACGGCAAAATTCTACTCCTCCCAGCATTATTGCGGAGGTTAAAAAAGCTTCACCAAGTAAAGGAGTGATTCGTGCTGATTTTGAACCAGTAAAAATTGCCCAAGCATATGAGCGAGGCGGCGCGACTTGTATTTCTGTGCTAACTGACGAGAAATTTTTTCAGGGCGGTTTTAAGAATTTGCAACTCATTAGAAATCATGTAGAGTTGCCGCTACTTTGCAAAGAGTTTGTTATAGATCCTTACCAAATTTATCTAGCGCGAGTCAACGGTGCAGATGCAGTGCTACTCATTGCTGCTATTTTAAACGACGAAACACTGCAAGATTTTCTAAACATTATTCAGCATTTGGGCATGACTCCATTGGTGGAAGTGCATACCTTGACTGAACTTGACCGAGTACTGGCATTATCAAATGTGCAACTTGTCGGAATTAACAACCGCAATTTGGAAGACTTTACCCTTGACATAGAAATCACGAAACACCTGTTGAGAGAACGTCAACAAAAGTTAAGTGATTTAGATATTACAATCGTGAGTGAGTCTGGTTTGTACACATCTTCTGATTTAGCTTTTGTATCTCAGGCGGGAGCTAAAGCTGTGTTAGTAGGAGAATCTTTAGTCAAGCAAGCTGATTTAGAGCAAGCTGTCAAGGAATTAAGAATGTAAAAATAATCTTGACTTCATCGTGAATTTTGCATTTTTGATTCTGCTTTTCCCCTATTAACTTATTGTCCACTTTTAGGATTTAATTAAGATGACTTCTATCTCAGAACAGTTTGAATATTTACGCACAAAAAACCAATGTGCTTTAATGCCCTTCATCACAGCAGGCGATCCAGATTTGGAAACAACAGCCGAAGCCCTAAAAATATTAGACGCCAATGGTGCAGATTTCATAGAACTAGGAGTACCCTACTCAGATCCCTTGGCGGATGGGCCAGTGATTCAAGCGGCTGCTACTCGTGCGCTTAAGGGGGGAACTCGACTAGCTCATGTTTTAGAAATGGCACAAACAGCCACTAAGAGTGTGCGATCGCCCATCATCCTCTTCATTTATTACAACCCAATTTTAAATCTCGGCATCCAACAATTCCTCAAGCGAGCTGCTGATTCTGGAATCAAGGGGTTAATCGTACCGGATTTACCCTTAGAAGAAGCAGACAATTTATTGAAATCTGCTGATGCTGTAGGAATTGAAGTCACACTATTAGTCACTCCCAACACTCCCAAACAGCGAATTGAGGCGATCGCTCGTCAATCTCGTGGGTTTATTTACTTAGTTAGTGTCACAGGTGTCACAGGCGTACGTTCACAAATCCAGACACGCGTAAAAGATGTGCTCAAAGAAATCCGCAGCGTCACAAACAAGCCAATAGCCGTTGGTTTTGGTATCTCTACCCCAGAACAAGCTCATCAAGTTCAAGACTGGGGCGCAGATGGAGTGGTTGTGGGAAGCGCCTTTGTGCAACGCTTGGGAGAAAACACACCGAACCAAGGACTGCGAGTTATTAAAGATTTCTGTACCGATTTGAAAGCAGCAATTACCCCCACTGCGGGAATTAGAAAGTAATATTTTCGGAGTTACGCATTTTCATCTTTTTCTCTCTACCTGCTGCAGTGAAATTAATTCAACTTTTTGATAGTTTTAGCATAAGTCTTGAAAATTCAGTTCCAAATTTCACGCATCAGGAGTCGACTCCTTTGGTGAAGCAGGAAATTAATGAGAAAGTGATCAATTTTAAATAAGTTTTACGGAGCAGATTCCATGTTAGCAGATACACCTAGAACAACTCAACAACCGGATGCATTAGGCAGATTTGGTCAATTTGGGGGCAAGTATGTACCCGAAACATTAATGCCTGCACTTTCGGAATTAGAAACAGCGTATCAAAAATACCGCAACGATCCAGATTTTCAGAATGAACTACAGGGACTACTACGCGACTACGTAGGACGTGCTACCCCTCTATACCATGCCGAACGCCTGACAGCACACTACGCCAAACCAGATGGAACGGGGCCGCAAATTTACTTAAAAAGAGAAGACTTAAACCATACCGGCGCACATAAAATTAATAACGCCTTAGCTCAGGTATTACTCGCCAAACGTATGGGCAAACAGCGGATCATAGCTGAAACCGGAGCCGGTCAGCATGGTGTTGCAACCGCCACAGTCTGCGCTCGTTTTGGCTTAAAATGCATGATATACATGGGCGTCCATGATATGGAACGCCAAGCCTTGAATGTATTTCGGATGCGCTTGATGGGAGCAGAAGTTCGTCCAGTGGAAGCAGGAACTGGAACCCTCAAGGATGCAACATCAGAAGCGATTCGCGATTGGGTAACGAATGTCGAAACTACCCATTACATTTTAGGTTCTGTTGCAGGTCCTCATCCATACCCGATGATCGTGCGAGACTTTCAAGCAATCATTGGTAAAGAAACTCGCACCCAGTCTCAAGAAAAATGGGGTGGACTACCAGATATTCTGCTTGCTTGTGTTGGCGGAGGTTCCAATGCAATTGGGCTTTTCCATGAATTTGTCAATGAACCATCTGTACGTCTGATTGGAGTTGAGGCGGCGGGTGAAGGAATTAATACTGAAAAACACGCAGCTACTTTGACACTAGGTAGAGTCGGTGTTTTGCACGGCGCAATGAGTTATGTTCTGCAAGATGAGGATGGTCAGATCACAGAAGCACACTCTATCAGTGCTGGGTTAGATTATCCTGGTGTAGGTCCAGAACATAGTTATTTGAAGGATATAGAACGTGCTGAATACTACAGTGTGACTGACCAGCAGGCGTTGGAGGCGTTTAAACGTGTGTCGCTACTGGAGGGGATTATTCCAGCACTGGAGACTTCTCATGCGATCGCTTTGTTGGAAACTCTTTGTCCACAACTGACTGGTTCTCCTAAAATTGTGATCAATTTTTCTGGACGTGGTGACAAGGATGTGCATACTGTTGCAAAATTCTTGGATACTTTTTAAATGTCTTGAAGGGTTTGAAACAGGTTTCTAGTAAACATTGTTATTCAAAAACAACTGACGGGGGCGATCTCCGTCAGTTTCATAGTAAACGTTTACAGGAGGCTAGTAGTCCACCATACTAACTTTGCGGGGTAAACCCATTTTTATATTTATTCTTCTTTCTCTTCCTTTGCGTTCTTGGCGCTTTGGCGGTTCGTTCTTAACTCATCAAAGTTGCTGTGGTCGAGTACTAGCTCACGCTTTTGCCAAGCGATAAGCCCGAGGCTTAACGCTTGGCGTATCGCACCACCGTTATAAATTAGGGTGTCACTTTTGGCACTGTATAGATTTGTAAAAGAGCACTACAAGGTTTGTAGTAAGCACATAGCGTACTGATATAAGCGCTATACTTACTACAAACTTATTTTCATAGGTTTAAATTATCAAGTTCTATAGATAATTGTTACTAATTATTTCAAGCCTCATGCAAGATACTCAAATTTTTGATTTCAATACCTGGCCTGCTTTTTTTTCAGTTACTTTTATTAGATAATAAGCTTGTTGTTGAACAAGTTTTTTCAACTTACAGTGGTTTGCGACTGGATAAAATACAAAAATACAGGTGCAATATACCCTCGAAAGAAGTAGGGGAGCCAGTGCGAATGACGGCTTTCCCGACAGAGGCATCTGGCGTTGAGCATTGCAATGCCCCCCCTACACCAGATGTGTATTTGAGTGAGTGAAAAAGTTCTATTTAAGAGACTTTGATCCGCATTTGTTACAAGTTATGCAATCGCAATTTTCACAAGCTTTAGACAGATAAAAATTGGGGCACCCTTGACAATGCACCAATTTTTGACAAAGTGTTGAATGGCTCATTTTACCGTTCATCCAAGTCAGATAAGTCTTTGTGAAATCGTGGTGAGAAATCCGGACTTTAAACCAAAGTGTGTTACTTTGTGATTTTTTGTTCAAGTAAAAGTTGAATTTTGGTCTCAAAAATAAATAACGAAATGCAGAAGAAAAAAGTGTCTGAGAATACGATTGTAAAAACTGAAGTTTGCGAAAGATTTTTGACTCATACAATTGCTTCTGGAGTCAGCCTGCTCAGTTTATTACTTTTAGGAACATGTTCAACAAAGGCTCAAATGCCTCCCACTTCAGGTGGTACACCAAATTTTGTCAGTCAAAACCAGGGAAAAAAAAGTACATCTGGAATGAATCAGGTGACAAATGTCAATCAACTGAGTGATGTTCAACCCACCGATTGGGCATTTCAGGCGTTGCAGTCTCTGGTTGAACGTTATGGTTGTATTGCTGGATATCCGAATGGTACCTTTCGCGGAAATCGGGCAATGACGCGTTATGAGTTTGCAGCTGGACTGAATGCGTGCTTAAACCGTGTCAATGAACTCGTAGCTACCGCAACAACAGATTTGGTGAGAAAAGAAGACTTGGCAAGTTTGCAAAAGCTACAAGAAGACTTTACTGCTGAGTTAGCAACTTTACGAGGTAGAGTAGATACTCTAGAAGCACACACAGCCGAACTCGAAGCCAATCAATTTTCCACAACGACCAAGCTACAAGGTCAGGCTATTATTTCTGTGAATTCTGGTGGGTTTGATGGTAGACGCATCATTGACCCCGCGCAACCCCCGACAGCTAATCCAATTACCAGCCAACCCAATACTACAGTTTTGTATCGAGCCGGTGTAGATTTAAACACCAGCTTCTTTGGAACTGACTTGCTCAAAATTCGCCTTGATACTGGAAGTGGTATTGATGCTAGTCCAGCGAATGCTGGAAAAGACAACACTGCAGGTTTGCTGGAGCCAAATTTTGGTAGTGTTATAGACTACTCCGTCAAGCCACCCACAAATGGTGATATAGAAATCAGCAGACTGTATTACAGCTTTCAACTCGCTAATGACTTTAAAGTCACTATTGGTCCAAGTTTTTTCCCGACTGATTTTGTTGACTTCAACAGTTACGCTTACCTCAGCTTCCGAGACTTTAGCACTCTGGCTTTTGTCAATAACTTTGTTCTTTTCCCAATTAACGGTGCGAGTGCAGGTGCTGCAATTGATTGGAAGCCAGGTAATGGAGCATTTTCTGTGCGGGCTTTGTATGCTGCAACAGACTCAGCAAATCCTCTCCAACAGGGACCAGGAGTCATTCAGGGTCTTTCACCATTCACAAATATCTTATATTCCAGGCAATTTCGTGCTGCTGGTGGAGATCGCACCATTGATCCCAGTATTACAGGCGATCGCGGCTTCTTTGGAGATACCTATCAAGGTACGGTAGAAGTAGAATACGCACCCTCCAAAGCCTTTGCCTTGCGTCTGCAATACAGTGGTGGCGAACTTTTTAAAAACCGTTTTGATAGTTATGGCGTGAATGTTGAATTAACCCTCTCACAAAAGTTTGGTATTTTTGGTCGCTACGGTTACGGTAACTTTGATAACACCGACTTTGGCGACATCAAACCCAATTACTGGATGGCGGGCGTTGGAGTGCGAGACTTATTTACACGTGGTGCTTTAGCTGGGGTTGCTGTCGGTCAGCCATTTGTTGTCAATCAAATCGGGGATTCCACTCAGACTAATTTCGAGGCGTTTTATAACTTCCCGTTTAGTCGAGAGATCCAAGTCACACCATCAATTCAAGTGATTACCCATGCTGGAAATCAAGAAAGCAACGGCACAATTGTAACAGGTACACTTCGGACGGTATTTTCGTTTTAGCTTAAAGCGCCATTTATCCCAGTGCCAACTTTGTGGGCTAGCACTGGGATAGCGGGACTTATATATAGTTTTTTCCGATGCAAAGGGTCGAGTAGTTATATTTCTCTCGACCCTAACATAATAAAAACGCTTCATGTTGAAAATTAGTTTTACAGCTTTAGCCATTCACAACTCTCAATTTTTTAGAAGTATGCAGCAAACCAAACACAACAACTGTGATGATAATAAGAACTACACTTGCATAAAAGACTCCTTGTATTCCCCAAGCACCGTAAGCAAGACCTGCGAATAAAGGACCTAATGCTCTTCCTAGTGATTGAACTGTAACATTGAGTGCCATAAATCCAGCGCGGTAACCTTCTGGGGCAATTCCTGCTAACGTTGCTTGCAGAGGTGGAAAAATCAAGGCTACAGAAACACCAAATATAACAGAAGGAATGATTAGCAACCAAGCGTTATTAATAGCAGGCATAATCAGGAGTGACAAACCACAGAGAAGAAAACCTAACATGATTAACTTTTTTTCTGAAAACTGATTTGCCAAAAATCCCACTTGGGAAGCAACAAAGGAAAAAACGAGTGACTGACAGCAAATGATAATACCAATTTCTACTCCGGAAGCGCCTAATTGAGTTCCAGCAAGGATCGGGACATAGGTATAGAAAGTTCCTAACTCAATGACGAAGAGGGAAAAAACCGCAAACAGTAGCGCAAACACTTGAGGATTTTTGATATTGTTAAAGGTATTTTTGATATAGTTGCTGAAATTCAAATTTCCAGTGCTTTTTTGCTTGGTTGGTACTTTCAGATTCTTAGAAATCAACAGTGCAACAGGGAAGGCTAAGATTGATAGTAAAAACGGATATCGCCAACTTAACTCTCCTAATACGCCACCAATCAGAGGATAAATTGTAGCTGCAACCCCAATCATTGCGGAGTTAAAACCCATCGCAGTAGTGAGCATTTTACCGCTATATAAATCACTGATGAGAGTGAGTTCTAAGGACTCTAAGCTAGCAGCACCTACACCAGTTAAAAAGCGCCACTCTAGTAAGCTGTGAAAATTATTAGCGATCGCACACAATATTCCACCAACTCCAAACAATAACAAAGAAGGAATAAGAACTTTCTTTCTACCAATACGGTCTGCTAATGCTCCAAAAATCAAAGTTCCAACTGTCGTCGGCATCAAAAAAGTTGTCATGATCAATCCAACTTCTTGCGTTGGAATATTGAGAGATTTAGCAATGTTTGGCATGATTGGATTAATACCAACCACTCCACTTATTGCTACTAACGATATAGAAACAATCAGTAAAAGATTAGCATCAATTTGTATGCTCTTAGCATTACTGTCAATTCTACTGAGTGATGAAGTCATATTCTTATCTCCTTATTTTTTTTACTTACTTTGGACTAAGCTTTGATTGATTAACTATGAGTTCATTACCAGCAGAAAATGATGATTATGCAGCACCAACTCAGAACAAACACATTTTTTTTCTAAAGTGGTAGGCGCGTTGCGGTTCAATGACCTCACCAGGTGCTGTTTCGCTGAATTCGGTCGTTCCAAATGAAAAAGAAAATTTTTTTTAATCAGCGAATTTGAGCGTAAGCGCAAAGCGCACTCGCGAGTGGAGAGGTGTCCCCGAGGGCGCAGTGAGATTATCTATAGTATCAAGTTCGCTTAATCGCTTATAAAGCGCGCATTAACCGTGTTAAGCGTTAAGCGTTCCCTATTCCCCAAGTGAAGATGCTTCCTGATAAGTTCACACATCAAGTGCATAAAAAAAGTTTATGACCAGTATAAAACTTTTAAATCAATTTATTTACTGGAGGAACCGGAACATGGATACCACAACAATGCTCGATATGTGCAAATTGGCAAACTTCCCTGAAAGTAAGCACATCACCATTCTAGGCGCGGGAATTGCTGGCTTAGTTGCAGCCTACGAATTGGAACGTCTAGGTCATCAAGTAGATATTATGGAAGCTAGCCCACGTATCGGTGGTCGAGTTTGGACTCATCGTTTTGGTAATGAACCTGAGGCACCCTATGCAGAACTGGGAGCAATGCGTATTCCCAGCGAACATAAGTATACACTGCACTACGTCTCGCAAATGGGCTTAGATGATAAACTTTGCAAATTTGTCACAGTCTTTGAAGAACAAAACGCCTTCATGAACATCCAAGGAAAAATTTTCCGGATGAAAGACGCGCCCCGGCTGTTCCAAGAACGTTATCAAGGAATCTATACAGACAATCGTTATAGCGAGAAAACTCAACTCTTTGCTGCATGGCTGAAAACCATCATTGATACTATTTCTCCTGGTAACTTGCGTGAAAGTTTGGAACAAGATCTCAAATCACACTTAATGGATGAATTGGAAAGACTGAATTTAGAACCTTACTTTAGCGAAGACGGCGAAACTATCGACTTACAGGGATTCATTAAAGATAACCCAAGTTTTCGCGCTCGTTGCAGCAAAGCTTTGGATATGTTTCTGGGCGACATCTTAGTTGAAACCAGTCACGATTTATTACAACTCAAAGGCGGAATGGATCAACTCATCCAGCGTCTGGTATCATCCATCAAAGCTAATATTCAGTGCAACCAACAAGTAGTAGGACTGCGCGTACGTCAAGAGCACGTAGAAGTGGATTACTTGGTAAATGGACAGTTGCATACTCGTCACTGCGACTATGTGTTGTGCACCATTCCCTTCTCAGTCTTGCGGAAAATAGAGTTGAGCGGATTTGACGACAGAAAACTCGAATCAATCCACAATACTATATATTGTCCAGCAACCAAGGTTGCATTTCACACACAACAAGCTTTTTGGGAAAAACAAGGTATCAAGGGTGGTGCATCCTTCAGCGGTGATGGCGTTCGTCAAACATACTATCCTTCTGTGAAATTCAACCCCGAACGTGGTAGTACGATGCTTGCAAGTTATACTATCGGGGACGATGCACAACGCTTGGGAATGATGTCTGGACAAGAACGTCACGCTTACGTCAAGAACGTTGTTAGCAAAGTTCACCCAGAACTTCAAACTCCTGGTATGGTCTTAGATGTAGCTTCTATTGCCTGGGGTAATTACGAGTGGAGTGCTGGTGGATGCACTGTTCATTGGAGTGATGATATGTCTGATGAGTCTAACTATACTATCAGTTACTTAGAAGCTGCCAGACCGCAAAACACTCTCTTCTTTGCTGGCGAACATTGTTCTAAATATCCTGCTTGGCTTCAGGGTTCTATTGAGTCTGCACTTGAAGCTTTGTACGATATTATTTCTCACCGACAGCTAAAGAAAAGCACAACACAACACCCCGTTACCAAGAAGACAAATGTCAAGACTCTACAAAACAATCAACATCTGGAATATCCCGCAGCTTAATCATCTCGACTCGCCCCCTCAACAGGTTTGGATGGGGGCACTTAACAATTCAAAATTCAAAAATAAAGAATTGTAAATCTTGAAAATAATTTAAGAAATGTCACAAAATCTATAGATTTTATAGCTTTTGAGTCAGGACTTAGGCAAAGAAACCCGGTTTTTACCAAAAATCGTCTGTTTCGCAACCAAAGACGAACGAAGAAACCCGGTTTAACAGCAGATGGTGCGTAAGTCCTATGAGTTCTGGACGAGCTTACCCTGCTTGATCAAACAATCAAGCGCTCATCATACCTGCTTTTTTCTCTTCTTGGCTGCTTCGTCCCCGTGCATCACCTACGCATCCTTTAAATCTGTGACTGCATAAGTTGAATTCACTCAACTCTATATACTTCTAGTGACTTTCTGGCTATCAACCCTGACTCGTTCAAGGAGCGCTATTTATGAAGAAAAACAAAAGAAAACACGATAGTAGTATTTGAAACAACCACAATATATTAGGGAGCACAATAAAAATGTATCTACAATAATACCTAAAAGTAAATATGAGAGTGAGTTAATTTATGTATGAAAAATAACAGAAAACATGCTTATCAAGAAAACTAATACTTCACAAGCTTGCTGTCAATGATGTGTTTTTGTAACATAAATCTGGGCTGAAAGCTTTGCAGATAGGCTGAATTTTTACGAAAATCTCACATTATATTCCATTTGCAACAGAAATCAGCATTGTTCGAGAAAACAAAATCTTTGTTTCTTTCAAGTCCGATAACGGACAAACTTCCTGACTTTCCAAATGTACATGATGATTCAGTAAAGTGTTTTTTGTTTCCTAACTTCGTCTTTTTTATCCAAAGTCCTAAAAGTGGTTTTTTAAAATGAGTATTTTAGATTTTCCCCGCCTACACTTACTCGGTTTTGCCCGCATCCACGCCCCCACAGGACATAAAAATGGTCTCGTAGATGTCAGTAGCAACACCTGCTACATGAATGGTAAGCCCTTTGATGACCACCGTGGGGCGTCCGAGTACCACGAATACCTTCAAAATTTGGGACCTCGGTTTAACCAGCAAGGAGAATTGGATGAAAATGGTCCCTTCAGTATGGCGATGGGATGGGATTTTGGCGGTAACGGTCACTTTTCCATCGAAGCACAAATTGTTAGCACACAACGTGAGTTTGGACAGATTGACCAACGTGATCCAATAGTAGGACGCAGTGTTGATTTATGGGGTCACCATAACGACTACGTCAAAACAAGTTTCAATCGCGCCCGCTTTTTTGAGTCCGATCCAGCTTCCAACTGGACAAACACAATCATGTTGGGACACTTGACTTTCGGACGCCTTGGTGCTTCCAACGAAGTTCCATATATGGTTTCTGCACCAATTTCTGGGATGCAGTTAGCCCGTTGGCAAAATTTCGATCATATCCGCGAATTACCTGAACACTGCCTCAACAGCGAGTTTAAACGAGCAGCAGTTTATCAATTTACTATCCCCAAAGATGCTAAAGATTTCCTCTGGGGTGAAGAAGTCGCCCAGTCACCAACTGTATCTTTACTGCGGGAAGCAATGAATCGTGACGATGTGTTGGGACTGGTGGTGCAATTGGGCATTAGTAATATGTCTGCACCAGTGCAACCCGACTTACCAACGTTCTGGGAACTGCACGGAACTATTGGTTTGTGGTGTAAAGACGAACTCAGCACTTATCCTCACGGACGGTTACTCACTCCTCGACGTGCTGCTGAGTCGGAAACCAAATCAGCACAAATGTCTAACCTCACGCTGCAAGTGACTCCCCAAGGTGTGAGTTTAAATATGGTCACAGCCGTACCTTGTGTCGGACGCGCCCCTAAACCAGGACCCGGACCAACTCATGGGATTGGTCCCAAACTCGACCTCGGTGATTTGGAAGTACGTACTGTTGATAGCAAACGGCTGATAGCACGGATTCCTAAAGAAGAATATCAACGGGAAGCGCATCAACTTAAAAGTGGAATTGTAGATGTTCCACTAGTAGAAGAATTTGAGAATCTGCGCGACGAGATAGAACAGCAAGGTCTGTGTATCATCCAGACAGCAGCTAACGGACAACAGCAAATTCTTGTTAAAGAAGAAGAAATCAATCTTCAGGTAGATGACGCGTCTTTATTTTTAGAACATCCCAACTGGAAACTGGGTGAAGACCATGCAGTTGAGTTAGAAGTACGGTCTTTTGTCCGGGGACGCCCGACTCAAGTTGAGTCTGTCTACCTGCGTCAGTTCTACAACCCAAGAGCATTCCCCCAGCTACGTTACGAATTTGAAAGTAACCCTTCGACTGCGCTCAGGGTGAACCCTACCAACGTAGATAAGACTTTCCACTTTCCCCGTAACTCTGAAATGGAAATTGTTCATTTCAAGCCAGGGTTGCGGAATTCTGAGGGAGAATTTACCCCCACATGTGCAATTTCCACCAATCACGAGGGGCGTGCTTGGGTAACTCTGCGCGGTGGTAGATCGGGAACAACACGGGTGCTGTTATCTGCTCACCCTGATGATTTACCTTGTGACCCTCATAACTTAGATGAAGCGGAAATTGCTTACGATAATGATGATCAACTTGGCTTTTGGTCTGGTGCTGGTTTCTTTGCCGTGCGAGTGCTAAGTGATGACTGGCACTTGGATGAAATTCCGAATGAAGCTGTAGATTTTAACTTAATCTACGAACATGTTCTAGCTTTCTACGAGTTAAGTTTCTCGTTCATGAAAGTGGATGTTTTTAGTCTCGCTGACCAATGCAAGGTAGAAACCTATGCACGTCTGATGTGGCAGATGTCTGACCCCCGCAACAAATATAAGACTTACTATATGCCGCCAACGCGGGATATGTCCCAAGCTAAGTCGATGCTTCTGCTGAAGTTTCTGCAAAATCAGCAGCGAGTCGGCTATGTTCCGCCTGCAACTCCAGAACCAAAGCGTAGCCAACGCACACTCCAGACACGCGAGGAGTTAGTAAGTGCCTTGAAACAGGCGGCGGAGTTGGAAGTTGCTGTGATGTTGCAATACATTTATGCAGGATACTCTGTTCCTAACTACGTCACAGGTGAGGAATACGTACGTCGAGGTTTGTGGACTCCCGAACAGTTACATTTAGCTTGTGGCGACGGGAAAGAAGTCCGAAGTTATGGGATGCGGGGTGTACTGCTGGAAGTCTCCCGCGAGGAAATGATTCACTTTTTGATGGTAAATAATATATTGATGGCAATTGGGGAACCGTTCTATCCAGCAGTCCCCAACTTCAGAGAACTTAACGGACGCTTTCCCATTGATGTAGACTTTGCCCTAGAACCATTGAACGCTACCTCCCTACAACGTTTTATGCGTTTGGAGATGCCCGACTTTTTGGAAGAAAACCTAAACGACAAGTCTGGAGGAGGGGATCCGACAGTTCACCGCCTACATGGTTATGGTTCTTTAAGCGAACTGTATCACCAGATTCGGGAAGGGCTGAAGAATATTCCAGATTTATTCATGGTCAAAAAGGGTCAAGTAGGCGGCGAACATCGTTTATTTATACGCGATGACTTTAACAAAGTTCACCCAGATTACCAGTTTCAGGTAGACGACCTCAAGAGCGCACTTTTCGCGATCGACCTCATTGTCGAACAAGGAGAAGGATGTCACGCCCAATCACCAAAATTTGAGCGTTCTCACTATCAACAATTTCGTCGTCTGGCTGAAGCACTTTCTCATCAACAGGTGAGTGATGGCGAGACGAAAGGCAAAGCCCCGTGGAACCCCTCTTATCCTGGTTTGCGTAATCCCTCCTTAAATTACCGAGATTACAACACTAACGTTGTGACAGTCCCCCAAACCAGAGCAGTCATGGAAATATTTAACGAAAGTTATTTTCTAATGACGCAACTTATGGTACAACACTTTGGGTTAATGCCCACTGGTAGCCTGCGGCGCTCAAAGCTGATGAATGCTGGTATTGACGTGATGACTGGTATGATGCGTCCTTTAGGAGAAGTGCTGATGAGTATGCCTTCAGGCAAAAACGGTAAAACAGCCGGACCATCCTTTGAGATAGAATCTCCTAGTTATATCCCGACGCCAGAAGTGGCACTTCAAATCATTGCCCGTCGATTTGAGCGACTAGGACAGCGATCGCGTGAGTGCGAAGCCATCCCCAACAGCGTCTGCGAAATCTTTGATTTCTACGCCAAATTCTTTGATGATTTAGCTCGTCATCCCCAGTCGTTGGCTCATTGAGTCAGTGAACAGTGAGTCCAGCGCTGCAGGCGGGTTTCCCGCCGTAGGCGACTGGCGAACCCGAAGGGTGAACAGTTATCAGTTATCGGTTTTCTAATTTTCTTGTCCGCGAGTACAAAAAAAATGCATAAACTCATTTTTCCGACGGTATGGATAACTATCAACCGATAACAACTGGGTAACTGAGTCATGAAACTGTACTACGCTCCTGCATCATCTTATTCCCAACGAGTCCTAATCGCCCTGTACGAGAAGGGAGTTGATTTTACAGCGATTCCGGTAAATCTTTTTGACCCCGAAAGCCGTGAAGAGTATATGCAAATTAACCTTTTTGCCAAGATACCCACCTTAGTAACTGACAAAGGAAATGTCATATTTGAGGCTAATATAATCATTGAATACCTTGACCAACGTTTTCCAAATACATCCCGCCTCATTCCTGTTGATTCAGAAGAAGCCCTAGAGGTGCGGATGGTGGAACGGATGATTGATGTGTACATTAACAATGGACGGGAGGCGTTGTTTGCTGATACCCAACGTCCGGTTGAGGAACGAGGCAAAAAAGAGGTTATCAAAGCAAAGCGGTTATTGGAAACAGCGATCGCCATGCTTGATGAAAAACTCGCCACTCGTACCTGGCTGGGAGGCGAAGAGTTTACAATCGCTGATTGTGCTGCTGCCCCCACCTTCGCTTACCTGCGCATGGTTTACAACTACAAACACTTTCCCAATTTGACAAATTACGTCAAACGTTTGGAGTCCAGATTATCCGTAGCGCAAGTTTTTAACTCCGGACGTAACCAGATGACACAGATGCTGTCTGAACTGCGCAATCCCCTGCAACTGGTGCCCTTGGAAAGTTAGAAATCTCTAACTAGCGCAGGAAACTGCAAGCAACATATGAAAAAAACACTCTTTTCCCCGTTTCCTGTTAAGCGTTCCCTATTCCCTACTTCTAACCCCTGATTCAAAACTTTTTATTGGAGATAAAAAATGTCTAGTTCAACAATTGAAAGATTAAACCCGTTTATAAAAGAAGTTATCCAAGATCCCTACACCGTCTATCGTCGCTACAGAGAGGAAGATCCCGTTCATTGGGGAGTATCAGCGAATCCCAAGTTGCCTGGTGCTTGGTACATCTTCCGTCATGAAGATGTCATGAAAGTTCTCGAAGACCGGAGATTTGGTCGCGAGACTTTGAACGAACGAGAAGATGTTGAAACCACGCCAGTGCCAACAGCATATAACGCGTTCTTGGCTCTCGTCAGTAATTGGATAGTCTTCCGGGAACCACCCAATCACACACGACTAAAATCGCTGGCTAGCAAGGCATTCACCCCAAGAATTGTTGAAAACATCCGTCCAGCCATCTACGAAATTGCAGACAATCTGTTGGATAAAGTTCAGAACCGTGGTGAGTTGGACTTGGTTGAGGAGTTCGCTTTCCCTCTGCCAACTAAGGTCGTTGCTATTATGCTAGGTGCTGATCCCGAAGATTTGCCGTTGTTCCGTGAATGGGCACTAGCGATGCAACATGCCAGCGCCTCTCGTTTGCAACCACCACCAGAAGTCTACCAACGTGCAAACGAGGCTGCTCAATCATTCGTCGATTATTTCACGCCTTTAATCACAGAACGACGTACCAATCCACGTGAGGATCTGATTTCAGCTTTAGTTAAAGCTGCTGATGAGGGCGACAAGCTGAGCGACTTTGAAATTGTCGCCACATGCACCCACCTGCTGACAGCAGGACACGAAACCACAATTAACCTGATTGCCAAGGGTGCACTGGCGTTACTCCAACATCCAGAAGCACTCAAAAAGTTACGCTCTCACCCCGAACTCATTCCTGCTGCAATAGAAGAGTTCGTCCGCTACGACACGCCAATCCAGATGGTTACACGCTGGGCTTATGCAGACGTTGAGGTTGGCGGCAAGTTGATTAAGCGTGGGGATAGCGTAGGAGTGATGCTTGGCTCAGCTAACCGAGATCCTCGCCAATTCAAGAACCCTGATGTTCTGGATATACAGCGTGCAGAAAACAAACACAGTGCCTATGGCGGCGGTATCCATTACTGTCTTGGTTCATCGCTAGCTCGTGCTGAAGGTCAAATTGCCATGAATGTCTTGCTCAACCGTTTGCCTGAGCTTCGTTTGGCAGATGAAAAAATTGAGTGGGCAAACAACATTGTGTTTCATGGTCCTAATCATTTGCACGTTAGTTTTAAAAAACCTGCGATCGCTTAATTCACAAATTTTAGATTTTAGATCGCCTCTAAAATTTAGGCGTTGCTTTCGAGTAAGTATGACAGAAAAAAATCAAATGTCTCAAACACAAGTTCTGCAGTGCCTTCACGCCTTACCGTTAATCAGCAACGCCTAAATCAAAAATTAAAAATCTAAAATCTAAAATCATACAAACTCTGCCCATAAAAAAATTGCAAATAAGGTACAATCATCATGAACGTTATACAAGGTTTGACAAAAGCTCTCGTCTACGTCACAGACATAGACAAACAAATCGATTTTTATCAAAATAAATTGGGTTTAACAATCAAATGTCGGCAAAGTATAGAAGGACGCATTGATAAACAATGGGTGGAGTTTATCACAGGCGAATGCACTTTGGTTTTGCACGGCAATATGCAGAAGCAAATCGGTACAGATAAACCCACGCTGTTAGCATTTCACGTAGATGATATTGATGCAGCTTATAAAGAATTGACAGAACGCGGCGTTAAACTTAGCGCAATTCGTTCTCCCTCGCCTGGGTTAAAAATTGCCGAAGGTATTGATCCAGAAGGTAACCCGTTCAGTATTGATTGTCAAAAATGAATGATTGTCAGCAATATAAATAAAACCAAAATAGAGAAACATAGAAACTATGATGGGACAACATTCAACACAACCGGAAAAGAAAACTTGCCCCCATCTTGGGGAAAAATACCAACCATTTGTCAACCCACAACTGGACGATCCATATTCGTTTTATAAAGTTGCAAGACAAGAAGAGCCGCTATTTCATAGCCCATTGTTAAACGGCTATGTTCTGACTAGCTATGATGAAATCTTAAAGGTACTTAAAGACCCAGCAAGATTTTCTTCAATGGATACTCTTGCTCCGGTGATCAAATTCACGCCTCAAACAGTTGAAGCCCTCAAGCAAGGTGTCCCCAAAGTTCGTGATTTGGTGAATAGTGACGGCGAAGATCACAAACGCTTGCGTGCTCCTTTCATGAGAGTATTTGCACCAGAGCGGATTGAGGCAATGGAAGGACCAATTCACACTATTGCTAACAGATTGGTAGACAATTTTGTTAATGATGGTCACGCCGACATCATACGGCAATTTTCCTATCCACTACCGCTTGAAGCCATCCTCACCATGTATGGTATTCCTTCAGACAGGATGAAAGATCTTAAGAAGTGGTGCTATGACATGGATGAGCTGCTGTCAACGCCAATGACGCCAGAACGTCAGTTAGAATGTGCTCAAAGTTTTGTGTCAATGCAGCACTACGTTGTTAGTCTCATTGAGGAGCGACGGAAATCACCTCAAGACGATCTCATTAGCAATGTGCTGTCCTCTGACCTGAACATGGTAGAGTTAGTCAGTATTTTATGTGGGTTAGTACAAGCAGGACATAAGACGAGTTCTCATCTAATTGGGAATGCTTTAAAACACTTGCTAGAGCAGCCTCATTTATGGCAAACTATTTGTGATAATCCTGCACTCATTCCTGTTGCTCTTGAAGAGATACTAAGGTATGATGCTCCTGTCACATCAATGACTCGCACAACTACCCAAGAAGTTGAGCTAGCGGGAGTCATGCTGCCCAAGGGTACTCGAATCTATTTGATATATGGCTCTGCCAATCGGGATGAAACTAAATACAGCAATGCTGATAGTGTTGATTTAGAACGCTTCAAACAGGTTACCCCCAACCATCTAGCGTTTGGTCATGGAACCCATCGTTGCATTGGTTCGCACTTTGCCCGTCGGGAAGCAAGGATTGGGCTGGAGATCTTATCTAAGAGATTGCCAAATCTGCGACTGCGTCCCAATCAAGAACTAACCCACTCTCCAAATATGATATTCCGTGGTTACTCACACCTAGAGGTGGAGTGGGATGTCGCGTGACAGGTTGAGTCAACCCGTCCATAAAAAGCTTTGGTAACGTAGCCTGCTTACAGTATCTATGTGCCACTGAATCGAAGCCATTCAGTAAAAACTGAGCTTCAAAATGTTCATTCATATGTAGTTTCAAGGAGAAACACAACAATGAGTACACCTCCAATTTTAAAACTTGGTTCTGTCGATGCATCTGTCTCACAACTGCAAAATGATTTGTCTGCAAAGGGATATCTCGACGCGACTGCAGTTAACGGCATATTTGATCAAGCAACCGAAGAAGCAGTCAAAAAATTTCAACAGGACAACGACCTAACAGTGGATGGTGTTGTTGGACCTCAAACTGGTCAAAAATTAGGTGGTGGTCCTCCTGCATAAAACTCACAAGTCTCCCCTATAGAAAAGTAGGAAGGATGAAAGTTAAAGAATCACAAATCTATATTTCTTTTTGGACTTCATACTTCTTACTTATTTTTGAAATCTCAATTTCACACAATAGTTGATTTTGTCACTCATTCAGGAGAAATAGAACAATGGGTATGCCTCCAACCTTAAGTCGTGGTTCCACAGGTGATTTTGTACAAGGACTGCAACGTGACCTTTCTGCAAAAGGATATCTTGATGCTAGTGCAGTTAGCGGCACATTTGATGAAGCAACTGAAGAAGCAGTCAAAAAATTTCAACAGGAAAATGGCTTAACAGTGGATGGAGTTGTCGGACCTCAAACTGGTCAAAAATTAGGTGGTCCTCCTGCATAAAACTTAAAACAAGACCCTATAGACAAGTAAGAAGGATGAAAGTTGAATAATCACAAATCTATATTTATTTTCTGACTTCATCCTTCCTACTGGTTTTGAAAATCTCAATTTCACACAGCAATTGATTTTGTCGTTTATTTAGGAGAAATAGAACAATGGGTATGCCTCCAACCTTAAGTCGTGGTTCCACAGGTGATTTTGTACAAGGACTGCAACGTGACCTTTCTGCAAAAGGATATCTTGATGCTAGTGCAGTTAGCGGCACATTTGATGAAGCAACTGAAGAAGCAGTCAAAAAATTTCAACAGGAAAATGGCTTAACAGTGGATGGAGTTGTCGGACCTCAAACTGGTCAAAAATTAGGTGGTCCTCCTGCATAAAACTTAAAACAAGACCCTATAGACAAGTAAGAAGGATGAAAGTTGAATAATCACAAATCTATATTTATTTTCTGACTTCATCCTTCCTACTGGTTTTGAAAATCTCAATTTCACACAGCAATTGATTTTGTCGTTTATTTAGGAGAAATAGAACAATGGGTATGCCTCCAACCTTAAGTCGTGGTTCCACAGGTGATTTTGTACAAGGACTGCAACGTGACCTTTCTGCAAAGGGATATCTTGACACCAGTGCAGTTAGTGGCACATTTGATCAAGCCACTGAAGAAGCAGTTAAAGCATTTCAACAGGACAATGGCTTAACACCAGATGGAGTGGTTGGACCGCAAACAGGTCAAAAATTAGGTGGTCCTCCTGTTTAACCTAAACTCGTATAACTTAAATTATGATAACAACGCGGGTTGACGACTCAACCCGTGTTGTATAGTGTTTTACTTTAAAGAGATGGAGAGTTAAATAATGAGTACCCTTGAGAAAACTTCTGAATCTAATTTGTTAGAAAAACCACCATCTTCTGGAATGAATAGCATTCAGAGTGAGGCTTTTAAACGCAGTCTTCTGTGGCATGGTATTTTGTTCTGTACCTTAGGATTTATCCTTGGCTTGTTGATCCCTTTGTATGCCAATCCACGTGCGGGGCTAGCAGCCCATGCACTTTCAATCACACAGGGAATGTTCTTAGCAATCATCGGTTTATCTTATCCATACCTCAAGTTACCATTGTGGATTGCTAGAGCAAGTTTTTGGTCGTTTCTCATCAGTGCTTATATTGGTGTGATTGGTCAGATTCTGGCAGCAGCATTTGCTTTAGTGAGGATTTTTCCGATGACAGGACAGGGACTTCCCGAAGGTCCTGCGTGGTTGGAGACCGCTGTCGAAATACCTACCAAAGTCATGACCACTTTTCTCCTTTTAGCCTGTTTTGTTATTCTCTATGGCTTAAGGCAAACTAAAAGTGGTTCCGCTTCACCAGAAGAATCTATTTAGTCATTGCCATGTCATAGCACAATAATAGACTTCTGCGAAAATTAGATTTGAACTCAAGCAAAATAAGGAGTTACGTCTTATTTTCAAAGATATCTATTATTTTTAGACACTGGTTTAGGGAGAATTAAATGAAGTTTTTATCTTCGTTAATTACTATGACCTGATTGGGTACTACTTTAACTTATAGTATTGAAGCCAGACAATCAAAACTTAGCCAAAATCAGCCAAAATGTCATATTCCCCAGATTCGGTCGAATATCTAACCTCTCCTGAGACGACATCTATGAATCTTCCCTTTTCGGAAGCCGTACGTGTTGGTAACATGCTTTACCTCTCAGGGGTTATCGGAAACATCCCTGGGAAAAAGCAGCTTGTCACTGGTGGAATAAAAGCTGAGACAAAGCAAACTATGGACAATATTAAACGTATTATTGAGAGACATGGTTCATCAATTGACCGAATTATTCAATGCAAGGTAATGCTTGCGGATATACAAGAGTGGGGCCCTATGAACGAGGTTTATCTTAGTTATTTCTCACCGTCACGATTGCCTGCAAGAAGTGCCTTAGCCGCAACCGGTTTAGCTTTAAATGCACGAGTGGAAATGGAATGTATAGCGACACTCACTCCTATGATAGAAAGTTAAATTACCAGAATTGTCAAGCGAAGTATTAGTCAGGAGAGGGTAAACACAAACCATGAATCAGTCAAGCACAAGAAACCAACCGAAAAGTTCAACAAACATCTTCCAAGATAAAAATTTTTACATCATAAATCTTGTGACAGTGGTGGGAATTTTAGGGGGAACCCTCTATAACCCCGCACTACCAACCATACAAGACAAAATTTTTCATGTTACACCAGAGGAAGCTTCATGGATCTCGACACTTTTCCAGTTGCCCGGTGCGGTTATTACTCCAATATTTGGAATTTTAGCTGACGTTTTAGGCAGAAAGCAAGTCCTGATTCCTTCGCTGCTGGTGTTTGCCCTTGGTGCTGGGTTAAGCGGCTGGGCATCTAATTTCACGACCAATGTAACACAGCAATTTAGAATCCATTTAGGAGGGCGATTTGTACAGGGTGTTGGTGCTGCTAGCTTAGAACCGCTACAACTTACCGTTCTTAGCGATCTTTACCAAGGCAGAAAACTAGGCGCTGCAATGGCATTTAATGCCGCTTTGATTGGTATGAGTGGGGCACTTTTTCCGCTTATTGGTGGGATATTAGGCCAGATTAACTGGCAATATACGTTTTTACCAGGATTGGTTGCCATTCCAATAGCATTTTTGGTACTGGTGACACTAAGATTACCAAGAAGACCACAGAACACAGAGAAATTTCAACTCAAATCTTATCTACAAAGCACTTGGAACAGCATAAACAATCGTCACGTACTAGGGCTGTTGTTCGCAGTCATGTCTCTGTTCTTGCTGCAAACTTTATGTTTAACTTATATTCCATTCTTGGCGACAAAGAACTTCCAAACAACAGATTTGCAAAATGGGATTATCCTGACGAGTATGTCAATTGCGCTGGCGTTTTTCGCTGCTCAATTGGGACGCTTGACTCAAAGTCTTTCGGAAATTAAACTCATCAAACTTTCTTTTATTCTCTTTGCAGTTGCGCTGTTGATTCTTCCTATTATTCCTAACTTTTGGTTGATATTCATCCCAATGATTTTATTGGGTGCTGCTCAAGGTATCGCTCTTCCATCTTCCCAAGCACTGTTAGGAGGACTTTCTGCACAAGATTCTCGGGCTGGATTTATGGCGGTAAATACCTCTATTATGTCATGGGGACAAACACTTGGTCCGTTTCTTGGAAGTTTAGCCATCACATTTTGGGGACTACCAGCAGTCTTTTACTCCAGCGCCGTTTTTGCCGTTATTTCATTTGCAGTTTTCAATTATTTCCTAACAACTAAAATATTCAATTTCACTGCAAAAACCGTACAGGTCGAGCTTCCTGTAAACACCGATGAAACAACTTTAATTCCACCACAACCTGCATCTCCAACAAATATACAAACATCTATTGCACAGCTATTACATGTCCAAACTAACAGAGTCTTTGAATTGCCGGATAATTTTCAGGTCATTAATATCGGCAAGTCCAGCAATCGCATTATTCCCGAAGTGGATCTTTCAGATTTACCTAGTTCTGAACTTGTCTCACGTGTTCATGCCCAGATTCGTTTTGACGGAAACGAATACTATATCCAAGATCTGAACAGTTCAAACGGCACTTACATTAACAATTATCCAGTCATACCAGGTGTTTGGTACAAGTTAAAACCAGGTATTCGCATTGATATTGGGCGGCGAGACACGATAACATTCATGTTTGCGCTTGATGAGTAGCTATTATCGGTGCTCACAAGACTTTGATTTGTATTTATCAAATAGTATTCGTGTTTGCCGATGGAAATCAGGCATTCGTTTTAGTTTGGGTTAGTT